>NZ_JADNQM010000002.1:0-438559 GCF_046269425.1 Amycolatopsis sp. cmx-11-12
AGCACCCGACACACTGCCCATCTCCCGGTCCAGAGCATCGAAAAACCTCGCCTTCAACCCCTCAGAAACCACGATCCCCACAACTCCCTGAAATCCAGGGTGTTGCGGGGATCGCTAGAACCCGCCCCGAGGGAAGGGGGCCTTCACGCTGCTCCAGCCGCTTCGTGCCCCAGCGCGTCGCGTTTAGCCCCCTAAACGCGCTCAGGCCCCTCGCGTTTCGTCCCCTGGTTGCGGTAGTGCGTAGTACGAACTACCGCAACCAGAGGACGAAACGCGGGAGGAGGGCGCGTCGCGTTTAGGGGGCTAAACGCGATCAGGTGGGGCGCACGGTCTCCAGGACCAGGGGCGTAGCCGCCGGGGCCTCCGCGGAGACCGCGTAGGCGTCGGTGAGCGCAGCGAGCGCCGAAGGGACGGCATCCGGGGTGTCGGTGTGCAGCTCCAGCAGCGGCTGCCCGGCCGCCACCTCGTCGCCCGGCTTCGCAAGGCACAGCACGCCCGCCGCGGCCTGCACCGGATCCTCCTTGCGCGCCCGCCCGGCCCCGAGCCGCCAAGCGGCGACCCCGACCGAGTAGGCGTCCAGAGAAGACAACACGCCGTCCGAAGGCGCCTCGACGACATGCACGTGCCGAGGCCGCGGCAGAGCGGCCTCCGGATCCCCACCTTGAGCGGCGATCATCCGGCACCACGTCTCGTACGCCTGCCCGGAAGCGAGCACCGAGGCCGGGTCCACATCGGACAGACCCGCCAGCGCCAGCATCTCCCTGGCCAAAGCCACGGTCAGCTCGACGACGTCAGCCGGACCGCCGCCGCGCAGCACCTCGACCGACTCCGCGACCTCGATCGCGTTCCCGACGGCATGTCCCAAAGGCACGTTCATGTCCGTGATCAGCGCCGTCGTCGCGACGCCGTGCGCGGTCCCGATCTCCACCAGGGTCCGCGCGAGTTCCCGCGCCTGCGGAAGCGTCTTCATGAACGCGCCCGAGCCGGTCTTCACGTCGAGGACGAGACCGGCCGAGCCCTCGGCGATCTTCTTGCTCATGATCGAGCTCGCGATCAGCGGGATCGACTCCACCGTCGAAGTCACGTCCCGCAGCGCGTACAGCTTCTTGTCCGCGGGCGCCAGCCCGGAGGTCGCCGCGCAGACCACCGCGCCGACCTCGTCGAGCTGCCGGATGATCTCCGACGTCGACAAAGCGGCACGCCAGCCCGGGATCGACTCCAGTTTGTCCAGTGTCCCGCCGGTGTGCCCGAGCCCGCGCCCGGACAGCTGCGGCACGGCCGCCCCGCACGCCGCGACGAGCGGCGCCAGCGGAAGCGTGATCTTGTCGCCGACTCCGCCCGTCGAATGCTTGTCGATGGTCGGACGGCTGACCTTCAGGTCCAGCCGCTCCCCCGACTCGATCATCGCGCCGGTCCAGCGCGCGATCTCGCCGGAGTCCATGCCGCGCAGGAAGATGGCCATCGCGAGCGCGGCCATCTGTTCCTCGGCGATGTCTCCGCGCGTGTACGCGTCGATGGTCCAGTCGATCTGCTCGTCGGTGAGCCGCCCGCCGTCCCGCTTCGCCCGGATGACGTCGACGGCGGCGAACGCGCTCACTTGTTCTCCGGCAGGTCGTCGGGCCCGAACGCGTCCGGCAGCACCGCGGACATCGGCAGGATGCCGCTGGGGGTGTCCACGAGACACTCCGCGCCACCGTGCTCGAACAGGATCTGGCGGCAGCGCCCGCACGGCATCAGCAGATCACCGGCGCCGCTGCGGCAGGCGACGGCGACGAGCTTGCCGCCGCCGGTCAGCCGCAGCTGCCCCGCCATCGTGCATTCCGCGCACATTCCCAAGCCGTACGAAGCGTTTTCGACGTTGCAGCCGACGACGATCCGACCGTCGTCCACGACACCGGCGACGCCGACGTGCAGACCCGAGTAAGGCGCGTACGCCGACTTCGCCGCTTCAACGGCTTGAGCCCGCAGCGCTTCCCAGTCGTACTCCGCCATGTCAGTCCTCACCTCGCCGATAGGTGGCGCCGATCGCCTTGGGCGGCCGCAGCCGCTGCGAAGCGACCGCGAGCACGATCAGCGTCACGAAGTGCGCCGTGTACGGGATGAGGTCGCTGGGCAGGTCGTCGTTGGTCCAGTAGATCGCGTACAGCAGCCCGGCGCCGACGACACCGAGCGCGGAAGCGATCCACTGACGGCGGAACAGCTGCACCGCCACGATCACGGCCAGCAGGATCACCGCGCCGTACAGCAGCGCGAGCACCGCGGTGCCGCCACCGGCGAGCTGGAGACCGTCCGCGTAACCGAACAGCGCCGCGCCACCGAGCAGGCCACCCGGCCGCCAGTTGCCGAAGATCATCGCCGCGAGGCCGATGTACCCGCGGTTGTTGGTCTGGTTCTCCAGGTAGTCCGCCCCGCCCGCGAGCAGCACGAGCGACGCGCCACCCATTCCGGCGAGCCCGCCGGAGATGATCATGGCGACGTACTTGTGCAGGTAGACCTTCACGCCGAGAGACTCGGCCGCGACCGGGTTCTCCCCGCAGGACCGCAGCCGCAGGCCGAACCGCGTCCGCCACAACACGAGGTAGCTGATCGGGACCAGCGCGATCGCGATCATCGTCAGCGGCGCGACCTCGGTGACCAGTCCATTGAGGATGCCGGCGAGGTCGGAGATGAAGACGCGCTGCATCTTCTCCAGGTCCGAAAGCCAGTCCGAGAGGAACGTCGCCGAATAGGTGTCGAACTTCGGGACCGGAGGCGACTGGCGCGGGTTCCCCGAAAGCGGGGTGAACACCAGGTTCGCCAGGTACTTCGCGACGCCGAGACCGAGCAGGTTGATCGCCACACCGGAGACGATGTGGTTGACGTTGAAGGTCACCGTCGCGACGGCGTGCAGCAGGCCGCCGAGCGCACCGAAGACGACCGCCGCGAGCAGCCCTGCCCAGACACCGCCGTAAAAGGCGCCCCATGCGGCACCCCAGGTGCCGAGGATCATCATGCCTTCGAGGCCGATGTTGATCACGCCCGCGCGTTCGGCCCAGAGGCCGCCGAGCGCGCACAGCAGGATCGGCAGGGCCAGCCGCAGCGCGGTGTGCGCGGTGTTGGTCGAGGTCAGCGTATTGACGCCGGTGGCGTACGACGCGATCGCAAGCACGCCGACCGCCAGCAGACCCCAGATGGCGCCCTTGGCCCAGCCGGGAAGACGGCGCTTCTGCCGCTTGACCGGCATGGTCGTCCCGCCCGCGTTGGACGAAAGTACGTCGGCGGTGCTCACACCGCACCCCCTTCGGAAACGCTGGAACCCTTACCCGCCAGCGCGCGACCGACGCGTCGCTGTTCGGCGGCCAGGTCCGCGCGGCGCACGATCTCGTACGCGATGACGACCGACAGCACGATCACGCCCTGCATGATCACCGCGATCTCCTTGGACACGTTGATCTGCTCCAGCGAAACGGCGGACCGGTCGAGGAACGCCCACAGCAGGGCGCCCAGCGCGATCCCGGCCGGGTGGTTACGCCCGAGCAGGGCGACCGCGATGCCGGTGAAGCCGTACATCTGGGTCGAAGTGATGCCGTAGGTGAAATCGCGGCCGAGCAGTTCCGGCATCGCGATCAGACCGGCGACGCCGCCGGAAAGCAGCATCGCGATCAGCGTCATCTTCTTGGCGTTCACACCGCCCGCGGCGGCCGCCGTCGTCGATTCACCGCTGGCCTTCAGCTCGAAACCGAACCGGGTCCGGTTGAGCATGAACCAGTAGGCGGCGC
Source organism: Amycolatopsis sp. cmx-11-12 (assembly GCF_046269425.1). Classification (NCBI taxonomy): domain Bacteria; kingdom Bacillati; phylum Actinomycetota; class Actinomycetes; order Pseudonocardiales; family Pseudonocardiaceae; genus Amycolatopsis; species Amycolatopsis sp. cmx-11-12. The sequence continues at coordinate 3,759 of NZ_JADNQM010000002.1, forward strand.
CGATCAGGATCGCGATGATCACGAATCCGAACAACTCGCCGGAGCCGATCGGGATGCCGGGGATCCGGCCGGTTTCGGCGATCTCGCGGGTGGCGATGTTGTTGCCGGTCTGCACGCCGAACTGGTCGGCGTTGACCAGGAACGCCACGATGCCACCGACGATCGCGTTCAGCATGATCGTCGAGATGACCTCGGAAACACCGCGGGTCACCTTCAGCACGGCCGGGATGGCCGCGTAGAGCATGCCGCTGGCCACCGCGACGAGAAGGATCGCCAGCACGTGGATCACCGGCGGCAGCTTCAGCGCCCCGCCGATGATGGCGGTGACGATGGCGGCGAACCGGTACTGGCCCTCGACACCGATGTTGAAGAGGTTCATCTGGAAGCCGATGGCCACCGCGAGACCGGACAGGTAGTAAACCGTCGCGAGGTTGATCGTGTCGACCGCGGTCGAGCCCTTGAACAGCTGGCCGATCATCGTGCCGTACGCCTGTAGCGGGTCGGCGCCCGAGATGATCAGCGCGATCGCGGTCAGGATGACGGCGAAAACGATCGCGAGCAGAGGCGGCAGGAGCCTCGTGCGCCAAGAACTCACGGTGCACCTTCTTCGTCTTCGGAAGCCCCGGTCATCGCGGAGCCCAGTTGCTGCGGGGTCACGGTCGCGGGGTCGGCCTCGCCGACCAGCCGGCCGCGGAGCATGACCTGGATGGTGTCGGAAAGCCCGATCAGCTCGTCGAGGTCGGCCGACACCAGCAGCACGGCCAGCCCGGCCGCCCGCGCCTGGCGGATCTGTTCCCAGATCAACGCCTGCGCGCCGACGTCGACACCACGCGTCGGATGCGACGCGATCAGCAGCACCGGGTTCCCGGAAAGCTCACGGCCGACGATCAGCTTCTGCTGGTTACCACCCGAAAGCGCGGCGGCCGGGACGTCGATGCCCGGGGTGCGGACGTCGTACTGCTCGACGATGCGGCGGGTGTCCTGGCGTGCGCCGAGGATGTCGAGGAGCTGGCCTTTCGCGACCGGCTTCCGCGTCTGGTAGCCGAGGATCCGGTTGACCCACAACGGCTGGGTGAGCAGGAGGCTGTGCCGCGTGCGGTCTTCGGCGATGTAGCCGATGCCTGCCTCGCGACGGGCGAGCGTCCCCAGTTTGTGCAGTTCGACGGCCTTGCCGTCGGTGCCGACGAGCTCGATCCGGCCGCCGCCCTTGCGCATGCCCATGATCGTTTCGACGAGTTCGGTCTGCCCGTTGCCTTCGACACCGGCGATGCCGAGCACCTCGCCCGCGTGCACGGTGAAGGTGATGTGGTCGAGGACGTTCCGCTCGGAACCCTCGACGCTCAGGCAGACGTCGTCCAGGCGCAGCACGGGCCGGTCGGTCACGGTGGACTCGCGGGTCTCCGGGCTGGGCAGTTCCGAGCCGACCATCATCTCGGCCAGCTGACGCGAGGTGATCGCCTTCGGATCGGCCGTGCCGACGGTGGTGCCGCGGCGGATCACGGTGACCGTGTCGGCGATCGCTCGCACCTCGTCGAGCTTGTGGGAGATGAAGAGGAAGGTGAAGCCCTCGGCCTGCATGCCGCGGACCGTCTCGAACAGCGCGTCGACCTCCTGCGGCACGAGCACCGCCGTCGGCTCGTCGAGGATGATGATCCGCGCGCCGCGGTAGAGCACCTTCACGATCTCGACGCGCTGGCGGTCGGCGACGCCGAGTTCTTCGAGCAGCGTGTCCGGGGGGACGCGCAGGCCGACCTGCCCGGCCAGTTTCGCGAGCTTCGCCTTGGCGGCGCGGCCGATGCCGTGCAGCGCCTCGGCGCCGAGGAAGACGTTCTCCCCGACGGTCAGATTGTCGGCCAGCATGAAGTGCTGGTGGACCATCCCGATGCCGGCCTTCATGGCGTCCTGCGGGTTGCGCAGTTTCACCGGCGAACCGTTGATCGCGATGCTGCCCTCGTCCGGCTGCTGCATGCCGTAGAGGATCTTCATCAGGGTGGACTTGCCGGCGCCGTTCTCGCCGCAGACGGCGTGCACCTCGCCCTTGACGACGGTGAGGTTGACGTCGGAGTTGGCCACCACACCCGGGAATCGTTTGGTGATCCCGGTCAGCTGCACGGCCGGTTCACCCCGGTCGGGGGCGTCGGTGACCTCGGCCTGGGGAGCGCTCATGAAAAGCCATCCAGTTCTGGGAGACAAAACAGGTGGGGCTCGGAAGGGGTTACCCTCCCGAGCCCCGCTGCAAGACGAACCTTACTTCTGCGGCTTGTCCGAGACGGTGATCGCCCCGGAGACGATCTGCGCCTTGTAGCCGTCGAGGACGTCCTTGATGTCGTCGATCTTGCCGCCGGAGGTGGCGTAGCCGACGCCGTCGACCTTGAGGTCGAAGCGCTTCGGCAGCGACGTCAGGTCACCCTTGGCCAGCGCGCGCAGGTAGTCGAACACCGCCACGTCGACGCGCTTGAGCATCGAGGTGACGATGACGTCCTTCGACGCCTCGACCGTCTTCTGGTTGTACTGGTCGGAGTCGACGCCGATGGCGAGCGCGTTGCCGGTCTTCGCGGCCTCGAAAACGCCCTTACCGGAGGCGCCGGCGGCGTGGTAGACCACGTCCGCGCCCTTGGAGATCTGCGCCGCGGCCTTCACGTTGCCCTTCGCCGGGTCCTGGAACCCGGAGAAGTCACCGGCCGGGGTGAGGTACTCGTCCTCGATGACGGCCTTGGACGAAGCGGCCTTCACGCCCTGAAGGAAGCCGGCCTCGAACTTCTGGATCAGCGGCGTGTTGACGCCACCGACGAAGCCGACGTGGCACTTCTTCGACTTGTAGGCGGCGGCGACACCGGCCAGGAACGAGCCCTGCTCCTCGGCGAAGACCAGCGGGGTGACGTTCGGGGCCTTGACGGAGTCGTCGTCGACGATCGCGAACTGGGTGTTCGGGTACTTCGGCGCGATGGCGCCGACGGCCTTGGCGTAGGCGAAGCCGACCGCGATGATCGGGCTGAAGCCCTGCGCGGCGAGCTGGTCGAGACGCTGCGACTTCGCGGCCTCGTCTTCGGACGTCGCCGCGGTGCTCTCGCTGACCGTGGTCACGCCGAGTTCGGCCTTGGCCTTGTCGGTACCGGCGGCGGCGGAGTCGTTGAACGACGCGTCGCCACGACCGCCGACGTCGAAGGCCAGCGCGACCTTCAGCTTGCTGCCGTCGACCTTCTCACCGCTCTGGGTGCTGCTCGAGGCGGCGGCCGCGGCGGGCGGCTTCGGCGCGGTCACGCAGCTGGCGGACTGGTCCCCCGTGCTCGCGTTGTTGTTGTTCCCCGCTCCGGAATCCTTCGCGCACCCGGCCAGTGCGAGTGCACCGGCCATGGTGACGGCGGCCAGCGCGGTTCCACGCATGCGACGCAACGTGTGTCTCCCTCCCCGCTGATCCAGCGGATGGTCCGAAGAAACGACCCGGCAATACTGCCGGGTTCGACCGAGAGACGGTACCTAACGGCCGCTTAGCCGCCATAGGAAAGGCACGCTACGTAACACAAACGTTTACTCATGAGTCGTACGCGCGACGAACGGAGCACTTACGGTGATCGCGACGGAGTAGTCGCGTGAAGGTCCCTCCCCCGTTTGAGCCGGGCGAAGAGGGCCTTCACGCGCTGTTCAGGGGCTATTCGCGGCGATGCCCGACCACCCGCCGTCGCCACCGTCGGTGAGCACGTGCGGCGGCTACCGCGCTCGGGCACGTCGCTCTTGGCTGACCCGCCGCGAAAGTTACGGCGGCGAACCAGGGGCGTCCGAGACCTCGGCCTGCCGGGTCCGTCCAGCGAGTGGCGATAAGGGTTCTCTTGAGGGGTAGGGCAAAGGTGGCGTGTCGCGAAAGCCACTTTCGCGACGTCTGATGTCCCGAAAGTGGCTTTCGCGACATGTCCGGGTCAGCGCGTTGCGGTCACGAGGACCACACCCCCGCAGCGGGTACCGCGGTGGCTTCGGGCAGTGCGAGCATGTCCCCACTCCACCACCAGGGACACGCCACCCTCATCGCCACTCACACGAGCTGGAAGGACTTCAGCCCGCGGATGTTCTGGTGGCAGTTCTTCAGGCCGGACGAGTTCAGGCTGCGGTAGACGCCCCATTTCGGCCGAAGGTAGTGCACGTCCCGCCATAGATCCGCGACCTTCCGGACGTCGGCGACGGTCTTGGCGCCGTCCTTGAGCACGCAGCGCAGGTAGCCGCTGTGCGACGCCTTGAACTCCCAGGACACGTCGATCCACTTGTTCTGTAACGGCGCGTAGTCGGCGAGGTCGGCCTCCGCGCCCGAGTCGCCCGCGATGGTCAGCACCCCTTTGCCGCCCTTCTGACGCGGCGTGAGGGTCCACTGCGGCGGGCCGACGTCGGGGACCTTCATCTGGAACAGGTGGGTGAACGCCGTCGTCGCGGTCAGCGCGGTGGGCCAGAAGGCCTGGTACGAGATCCGCCAGGTCTGGTCCCGCAGGATCTTGTACGTCGTGTCGCCGTCGCGCATCCCCTTCGCCTCGTTGCACTGCCGGTCTGTCGACGTGTCGACATCCCGCGTGTGCATGTCGAAGCGCCAGTGGTCACCTTCGGGGTAGATGTGCTTGACGCCGGGATGTGACCCGGCACGGTCGTCCTCCAGACCTTCGAACGCGCGCAGGCCGTCCTTCGCCGGGTCCGGGCTCCATCGGAGTGTCCAGGTGGCCGCGTGCGCCGTCCCGGTGCCGAGCGCGGCCGCGCCGAGCACCCCCGCGCCCAGGATGAGCGCCTTCCGGCGGTCGAGGTTCTCCATGGTTACTTTCCCTTCTCGAGAGTGACCGCGAAGACGTGCGGTCGCGGGGTGGCGGCGGAAGGGAGCGTGACCGACACGACCTCGCGCGCGGGGTCGAGCGGCACACGCTGGTGGAAGATCGCGAGCTTCACGGACTGGATCCCGGCCCGCGAGTGCAGCTGGTTCGTGACGACGGCCTCGCTCTCGCCGAACGCCGCCGCCCCGCGCCATCCGGTGAGCCGCAGGGGAACCTCGGCCGATCCATCCACATAGGACACCTTCAGCATGGTGTCGGCGTTGCCGGTGTCGGCGGCGCCGAGCAGGTGAAGGGTGACGTACTTCCCGGCGGGCACCGGGATCGTCGCGCCGACGACGTTGTTCGGCGTGCCCTCGCTGCCGTTGACGAACAGGAACTCCGGCACCGTCGTCGGTGACCTGCCCGGTCTGCGGCAGCTGGGCGGCGGGATAGGTGTTGCCCGCGCCGTCGAAATCGCCGTCACCGAGGTAGAACTCGCTGGTGACGCCGTCGGAGTTCAGCACCGCGGCGAGATCCACCGTGACCAGGTCACCGGCGGGCGGCAAGGCGGGAAGTCCCCACGGCGGCGCGGGTTCGCCGACCGGCACCGGCGCGATCGTCGTGTCCGGGCGCCTTCCGCGTGCGTAGACCAGCGCCTCGCGGCCGCGCGCGAGGTCGATGGTGACGGTGCCGTCGGGATGTTGCCGCCAGCCACGGGCACCCTCGACTTCGAGCCTTCCCGGGATGGACGGCCTGAGTTTCAGCGGCTCGCCCGCCAAGCTCCGGACGCGGACGAACTTCGTGATCCCAGCCTTGCGCACCGCGCTGACCAGGAACGCACCCTGTGTGCGGAAGTCGTGCAAGGTGACATCGCGCCAGGTGGCGGGCACCGCGGGGAAGATCCGGATCGTGTCGCCCCAGCTCTGGCACAGCATGTCGTGGATCGACTGCGCCGCGGACAACGGCGTTTCGATGACCGGGCCCGCTTCGTAGTACATCGTGTTGGGCTGCGCGAACCGCGTGACGAACTCACGCAGGTGCTTCAGCGCGTCGTCCCCGCGTCCCAGCGCCGCGGAAAGTGAAGCGGCACCGGTGAAGCTGAACCCGCGCAAGGCTCCTTCGAAGCTGATCCAGTGCGCCAGCGACTTCGAGATCAGCTCCGCCTGCGCGGGATCGTCCACGTTCAGCAGGTACAGCGGATAAGCCGCGAGGAGGTGCGAGTAGTGGCGATGAGATTTGGCGAACGGGACACCAGTGCCGACCATCAGGCCGTTTTCGTCGACAGGGAAGGCGACGAGCTTGTCGAGCACTTCGCGCCACTTCGGCGCCAGCGGATCGTCGATCCGCAAGGTCTTCGCGGCGTCGAGCAGGGTCTGGCAGCTCCACTTGATCAGCGCGAGGTCGTAGTGGCAGTCGGGGGCGCGGCCGTACTCCGGTGAGAACGTCGGCGGCAGGTGCAGGCGGCCGTCGGCGCCGGGTTTCAGGAAGTGCAGGTAGTAGTTCATCGCCTTGCGCAGCACCGGGAACAGGACGTCGCGCAGGATCCCGATGTCCATGGTGTGGCGATAGCTCAGCCAGACGTTGTGCAGCAGCCACGGCAGGTCACCGATCTCGGCGTCCGCGTCCGGCCCCGGCACGCCGACGAACCCGGCGTCCGCGAAGCGCGCGTCGGCGCTGCGCCGCAACCCCATCGAGTCGGCGCGGTACTCGGGCCGCAGACCGTCGACGAGGACCTGCCGGTTCTCGTCGATCGTCCGCGGGATCGGGTCGAGTTCGAGATGGTTGGATCCGTGCACCGGCCAGTATTCGAGCTGGGCGTTGAGGTTGTACCAGACCGACGGCCACGGCGTCGGCTCCAGCCAAGGCCCGGTGGTCGCCATGATCGGCGCTCCGGCGCGGGCGGCCGAGGCCAGTTTGTACAGCTGGATCCAGTAGAAGCCCTGCAGCCTCGCGTCCGGAATGGACAGGAAGCTCCGCCGGTGGAAGACGTGCCACCAGTGCCGATGCAGTCTCGCCAGCGAGTCCACCGTGGACGCTCCCGCGACGACGGACCGCACCCGCCCCTCGGCCTCCGTGCCCGGATGACTGTGTGACGTCGAGAGAAGGAGCGTCTTGCCGCCGTGCCCGGCCCGGCGCACCCGGTACGCCGTCGCGTTCTGCCCACCGGCGACGAGCGGCTGGACGACCACGGTGGTGTCGCCCTCGGCGCGGGTCACCGGCGGCGGGTTGGGCTCGAAGCCCTTCGGCGGCTGCTCGCGGACGATGCGCGGGCTCACCGCGGGAACCGGCGCGAAAGTGAGACCGAAGCCTCGTTCTCCCGCGCTCGGTGCGACGTCCACCACGAAGAGATCACGCGAACTGTGCACGAACGCGCGGATTTCGAGGGTGCCCTTGTCGGTGGTCACGGTCCCGGTGAGCTCGGCGTTCCAGAGGTCGAGGCGCAGCCGGGCGCCGGTAAGTTCACCCACCGGTGTGAGCAGGACCTTGCCGATCGGGAGACGCGCGACACCCCATTCGTTGCCGAAGGCGGGCCGGTGGTCCTGGGATTCGCTGTGGTCGACGGTGAACTTGAGCGCGTCCTGGTCGCGGTAGACCTGCGCGCCGACGAAGCCGTTGCCCAGGAACGGTCCCTCGTACCAGGTGCGCGGCAGCCGTTCCCAGCGCGGATCCTGTCCGGCGAGGAACCGTGACCAGTCCGCGTCGGTGCTCATCCCGTGGCATCCGGCGGGTGATCCGCCGGTGTCCACAGAGGTCTCATCGGCCTCGGCCGCCGTCGCGGGGAGCGCACCGATAAGGAGTACTCCCCGTGACGGCCGCCGAGCAGGTCGCGTCGTGGGAAACCAGCGGACTGGCCCATAGTCACCCCATCGTGATCTCGGCCGATTGGTCGGATGTCTGATCGGAGTGAACGTAAGATATGACATATACCTCGTCAACGAATCACCGGATTGACAACTCATTCGGCCGAGCCTGGCGAACCCTCTCCGGATGTACCGCTGAGAGAGATCTGATGTTCGGCGCTCTGAGCACCTGGGACCGGGGCGGATGCGACGAACCGGGGCGGATCCGGCGGGGTCGGCCGCGACGGGGCGTGATGTCTGGTCCATCACACAGACGAACCCGGAGGTGAGCCCACCGTGAGGAGCGGGTCTAGCATCCTTTTCATCCACGCTCGATGACCATGATCTCGGCACCGTCGCCGGAGCCGTCCCCAGGTGGGCGACCCGGCGCAGGCGCGGAAACCAGCGGTCAGCGGGCCCAAAGCCATGACGTTGGAGGCCGTTCACCGATGTCCACCACGGCTAGCACCGCCTCTGAGGCGGCCGCGAGCGATCGGGCGGGTGCCTCACGCCGGCAAGGGACCTTCTACCGGGGCGACCCCGGCATGTGGTCCTGGGTGCTGCACCGCATCACCGGCGTGCTGACATTCTTCTTCCTCTTCGTGCACGTGCTCGACACCGCGCTCGTGCGCGTGTCGCCCGACACGTACAACGAGGTCATCGAGACCTACAAGACCCCGCTGGTCAATCTCCTCGAAGTCGGCCTCGTCGGCGCGGTGCTGTTCCACGCGCTCAACGGCATCCGGGTCATGCTGGTCGACTTCTGGGAAAAGGGACCGAAGTTCCAGAAGCCGATGCTCTGGACGATCCTGGCCATCTGGGTCGTGGTGATGATTCCCGGTGCCTTCTTCATGATGAAGCGCACCGTCGAGGTTATGTTCGGGGGGCACTGACCATGGCTGAACTCGCACTCGAGCGCCCGCGCGCACCGAAGCGCGCCGCCGCCCGCCGCAGCAACTTCGAGCTCTACAGCTGGCTGTTCATGCGCATCTCGGGCCTCGCCCTGATCGTGCTGGTGCTCGGCCACCTGTTCATCATGAACATCCTCGACGGTGGCGTGCACCGCATCAACTGGGGCTTCGTCGCCGGCCGCTGGGCTTCGCCGTTCTGGCAGTTCTGGGACCTGTCGATGCTGTGGCTCGCCGAGATCCACGGTGGCAACGGGCTGCGCACGATCATCGACGACTACGCCCGCAAGGACAGCACCCGGTTCTGGCTGAAGATCGTCCTCTACGTCTCGATGGTGCTGATCCTCGCCGTCGGCACGATGGTGATCTTCACCTTCGACCCAGGTATCTCGGCCAACTGACGCCCACCACACGTTAAGCGGAGTCCTCAATGCAGTTCCACAAGTACGACGTGGTGATCGTCGGCGCCGGTGGCGCCGGCATGCGCGCGGCCATCGAATCCGGCCAGCGCGCCCGCACCGCGGTCCTCACCAAGCTCTACCCGACGCGTTCGCACACCGGCGCGGCGCAGGGCGGCATGTGCGCCGCGCTCGCGAACGTCGAAGAGGACAACTGGGAGTGGCACACCTTCGACACGATCAAGGGCGGCGACTACCTGGTCGACCAGGACGCCGCCGAGATCATGGCGAAGGAAGCCATCGACGCGGTCCTCGACCTCGAAAAGATGGGCCTGCCGTTCAACCGGACGCCCGAAGGCAAGATCGACCAGCGCCGCTTCGGCGGGCACACCCGTGACCACGGCAAGGCCGCGGTACGCCGCGCCTGCTACGCCGCGGACCGCACCGGGCACATGATCCTCCAGACGCTGTACCAAAACTGCGTCAAGCACGGCACCGAGTTCTTCAACGAGTTCTACGTGCTCGACCTGGTGCTGACCCCGGACGAGAACGGCAACCCGGCCGCTTCCGGCGTCGTCGCCTACGAGCTGGCGACCGGCGAACTGCACGTCTTCCAGGCGAAGTCGATCGTGTTCGCCACCGGCGGCGCCGGCAAGATCTTCAAGACGACGTCGAACGCGCACACCCTCACCGGTGACGGCCTCGGCATCATCTTCCGCAAGGGCCTGCCGCTGGAGGACATGGAGTTCTTCCAGTTCCACCCGACAGGTCTCGCCGGGCTCGGCATCCTCATCTCCGAGGCCGTGCGCGGTGAAGGCGGCATCCTCCGCAACGCCGACGGCGAGCGGTTCATGGAGCGCTACGCCCCCACGATCAAGGACCTCGCGCCGCGCGACATCGTCGCCCGGTCGATGGTGCAGGAAGTGTTGCAGGGCCGCGGTTGCGGGCCGAACAAGGACTACGTCGTCCTCGACGTCACGCACATCCCCGAGGAGACGCTGAACGCGAAACTCCCGGACATCATGGAGTTCTCGCGGACGTACTTGGGTGTCGACCCGGTCACCGAGCCGGTGCCGGTGTTCCCGACCTGCCACTACGTGATGGGCGGAATCCCGACCAACATCCACGGCGAAGCGTTGCGGGACAACGAGAACGTCATCCCCGGCCTGTACGCCGCGGGTGAGGTCGCGTGTGTTTCGGTGCACGGCTCGAACCGGCTCGGCACCAACTCGCTGCTCGACATCAACGTCTTCGGCCGCCGCGCCGGCATCGCCGCCGCCGAGTACGCGCTGGCGCACGAGCACATCGAACTGCCGGAGAACCCGACTCGCGTGGTCGAAGAGCAGCTGTCGCTGCTGCTTTCGGAGCACGGCGACGAGCGCGTCGCCGACATCCGCACCGAGCTGCAGAAGACGATGGACTCGCACGCTTCGGTGTACCGCACCGAGGACACGCTGAAGCAGGCGCTGACCGACGTGCAGTCGCTGAAGGAGCGGTACGAGCGGATCACCGTGTCGGACAAGGGGAAGCGGTACAACACCGACGTCCTCGAAGCCGTCGAACTCGGCTTCCTGCTCGAACTCGCCGAGGTCCTGGTCGTCGGCGCCCTGGCGCGCAAGGAATCCCGCGGCGGGCACGCGCGCGAGGACTACCCGAACCGCGACGACACGAACTTCATGCGGCACACCATGGCCTACAAGCAGGGTGCCGAGCTGTCCGCCGACATCCGACTGGACTACAAGCCGGTGACCTTCACCCGCTACGAACCGATGGAGCGGAAGTACTGATGACCACGGCCACCCCCGAGAAGTCGGAGGCCGTGTCCTCCGACCACACGCCGATCACCGTCACGCTGAAGATCCTGCGGTTCAACCCCGAGGTCGACAACGAGCCGCACTGGGAGTCCTATGACGTCCCTGCGCAGCGCACCGACCGACTGCTGAACCTGCTCTTCTACGTGAAGGACTACATCGACGGGACGTTCTCGTTCCGTCGCTCGTGCGCGCACGGCGTCTGTGGTTCCGACGCGATGCAGATCAACGGCATCAACCGGCTGGCGTGCAAGGTCCTGATGAAGGACCTGCTGGAGACCGGTGGCAAGAAGACCACCATCACCATCGCGCCGATCAAGGGCCTGACGACGCTCAAGGACCTTTACGTCGACATGGACCCGTTCTTCGAGGCCTACCGTGCGGTGAAGCCGTACCTGATCGCCTACGGGAACGAGCCCACCCGCGAGCGGATCCAGTCGCAGGCCGACCGCGACCGGTTCGACGACACGACCAAGTGCATCCTGTGCGCCTGCTGCACGTCCTCGTGCCCGGTGTACTGGAACGACGGCTCGTACTTCGGCCCGGCCGCGATCGTCAACGCGCACCGGTTCATCTTCGACTCGCGTGACGAAGGCGCCGAAGAGCGTCTCGACATCCTGAACGACTCCGAAGGCGTCTGGCGCTGCCGGACGACCTTCAACTGCACCGACGCCTGCCCGCGAGGCATCCAGGTGACGAAGGCGATCCAGGAAGTGAAGCGCGCCCTGCTCTTCAAGCGCGTCTGACGCTTCTGCGCTGTCCGTGAAGGCCTCCTTCCCTACTCTCAAGGTAGGGAAGGAGGCCTTCACGGCATTCTGGGAGTTATCCACAGGACCCCAGTTATCCACAGGTTCAGAATGTGGGGCTGCCGCGCACGCGGAAGTACGGACAGGCTGGCCCCATGGTCAAAAGGGGGAGATGGGCCCAGCATCCCGAACTGCTGCTAGCGCGAAGCCGTAATGGCGTTGTCCGGGTCGCGGACCTGGAATCCTTGGATATGCCCAGCAAGACGATCTACACCCGTTGCTTGCCGGGCGGGCCTTGGCAAAGGCTCCTACCTGGAGTCGTCCTGCTGCACGATCAGAACCCGACGTCGTCGGAGATGGTCACCGCCGCACTTCTTTATGCGGGCGCGAACGCGCTGCTCTCCGGCACCGAGGCTTGCAGACTTCACGGACTGCGTCCATCCGCGTTGCCGGATGCCCAAGGTCTGCATCTGCTGATACCGCATGATCGGAAGGTCCGTAGCGTCGGCTTCGTCACCACGGAACGAACTGTGCGGCTGCCGTCACCGTCGAACCGGAACGGTGTGCCTCTGGCACCTCTGGTCCGTGCGACCACTGACACTGTCCGGCGACTCGCCGATCCGCTGGTGTCGGAAGAACTGCTCATCGAAGCGATCCAGCAAGGCAAATGCCATCCCAAGGCCCTGCTGTGGGAACTCGATCACGGCACTCAACGAGGTACGGCCGTGCCCAGGCGTCTCTTGACCGATTGGGTGGACATCCGCTCCATGGCCGAGGCCCGGGCGAAGCTGCTCAGCCGGGGACTGGCCGCGCCGCCCAGCCATTGGAACGCAGAACTGTTCGACTGCTCGGGGAAATACCTGGGGCGGCCGGACGCGTGGTGGGACGCTGTCGGCCTGGCTTGGGAAATAGATTCGTTCGATTTTCATTTCCGCCGGTCCGGATACCGGAGGACCGTGGACAGGAACACCCGGTACACGACTGCCGGGATCGTCGTCGTTCAGACGCTGCCTTCGCAGCTGTTGAACGATCCGGCCGCGGTGATCGCGGACCTGGAGACCGCTTGGCGGGTCGCCGCTTCTCGGCCTCGCCCGGATGTCCGCTTCACCGAGGCTGCCTGACGGTCCGTGAAGGCCTCCTTCCCTACCCTGAGGGTAGGAAAGGAGGCCTTCACGGAAACCCAGCCCAAGCGCTACTCCAGCACAGAAGCGGCAGCAGCCGAGTCCGCGGTACCCGGCAGAAGGTCAAAGGCCTCCGGGTCGATGTAGTCGACAGCGCCCGTGCTCACGTCGCGAAGCATGTTGTACAGCCCGGCCATCACAGCGCGCGTGAAGTGCTCCCGGTGCTGCTGCCCGAGCGTCTGCGTCTGCCCGCGCACCTCGAACAGCACCGTCCCCGTCCCGTTCAAAGCGAACGAACACCGCGCCTGGCCGGGCAGATCGCGATCGGCCGTGTGCGGGTACCGCGCCCCGACGAAACCACGTGACGTCATCCCGTTGAAACCGCTGATCGCCAGTTGCCGAGATTCGTCCTTTGTGTACACATCACGGTACTTCGCGTACTTCTGGCCGGGCTCGAAGAACTTGTCGGGCAAAGGCGGGTAGTCGATGCCGACGTCGAGGAGCCGGTTGCTGCCCTCTTGCCGGACGCACGCTCCCTGATGGTGCAGATCGACGTAGACGTCGGGCACCTTCCCGCGCTGCCGGGTCAGCTCCACGTACACCGAACGCAACGCCCGAGCCTCAGGAGTGATGAACCAGCCCGGCTTCTCCGACGCACCCGGGAAGTCCTCCGCACGCGGGACGTAGTTCAAGTCCGGGTTGAAGTCTCGATTGACGTCGAAGCCGGGACGCTTCCGGTAGTCGTCGCCCTGGATGACGTCGCTGAGGTAATTCCAGGCCGGTGGCCGGTCCTTGAGCTGAGGGAACTTCCGCTGCACTTCGGCCCACGAAAGGTCGTTGCCGCGCCGGTCGAGTTCGGCGCCGTCGGGGTTCAACTTGGGGACGGCGACGAACGTGATGGTCTTCCGCAGCCGCTCGGCGTCCCGTGACTCCGAAGTGCCGAGGTAGTCGAGAATCCGCAGCAGTGCGTCGGTGCCGGTCTTCTCGTTGCCGTGGATCTCGCTGGACACCACGAAGACCTTCGGCCCGGTCCCGACGGTCGCCTGGTGGATCACCCGGCCGCGGTTCGACCGCCCGACCTCCTTGACCGCCACTCGCCCCTTGCTCACGCGCTCGAGCCTGCCGAGCTCACGGACCATTTCCCGGTAGTCGGTGAACTCGTTGATCGGCAGCTCTCGCGGTTCCTCACTGCAAGCCTGGACGGGCGCCGCCACCGCGGCGGGCGCGCTGACGAGCGGGAGCACCGCCAAGCCCACCATCACGGGAACCAACCGACCGAACACGGACATCGTGAACTCCCCACTGTCGAAGGTGTCCACAACGTAGCGAGTCCGACACCGGTCGCGAATCCGACGAAAGGTGCTTCGACGCCAAGAAGACCGTTGGAAACAGTGTGTGACTGAGATAGCCTGGAGAGTCACCAAGCCGGGTGATCGAGGGGCGGCGAGGCGATGGGTGCTGGTTCGGAGCTGCGCGCGATCCTTTCGCAGCGACTCGTGCCTCTGATCGCGGAAATCGAAGAACTGGTTTACAAACACGGCTACATTCGCGTCTTCGGAAGTGCGATCACCATGCTGGGCACCGTCGGCCTGCTCGGCCAGGTACTCGGCATCGCCTGGCTCAGAACGGCTTTCGCCACCGCCGCCGGCGCCTTGTTCGTCTTGGCCGCGCTGGTCTCCTTCGCGGGAACGCAACGACAACGCAACAAGCTCGTCAATGTGGAGAATATTCTTCACGACTACGCCGACAGTATGCACACGGATTCACCGATCGTCCTCCGTGAGTGGCGGCAGGAAACCATCGTCGAGAACAACGGCGACGTCTACTGCAAACGCAACATGATCCTCAACGCCGCGTCCGACGGCAAGCCGAGATACGTTTCGCTCAAGATGACCTACTACGGAATCACCCCTTTGACCGCGAGGGCGAAACGGCGGATCTCGTGCAAGGCGTACCACGCGAGACCGGAAAGCGCGTCCGAGCGCACACGGGCGAAGGCGACGTCGGTCTGGAAGAACTCGAAGACCGGTAAACCCCGCCTCGACATCTATGTCCACTTGGGAAACCGGGTCGCGGACGGCGACCTCGTGACCGTCGAGTGGTGGTGGCCGAAGATGTCGGCGGACCTGATGAACGGCGCGGAGCCGGAGGACTTCGACGTGGTCTTCGACAAGCAGGTCTGCAAGTTCACCCACCGGGTCGTCTTCCGCGACGTACCGAACCCCGCTGCCCTCACCGTACGCAATCAGGGCGCGCGTAATTTCAAGAAAAAGGTGCGGCACAAGGACGTGATCGTCGAGTTCTCCGCTCGCGATCCCCAGTTGAGCCAGCGGATGGGCTTCGTCGCCGACTACACACGCAACGGCTGACGCTCCGGCACGGGTTCCATGCCGGAGCCAGGCGATGGCTAGTTGCCACCCGTCTCAGAACCGCCGGTCATCATGTGCATCCATTCGCGAGGTTGATCGGTCGCCCCCATCGGCTGCCGATGTGGTGGAGGGACACTAACCGAAGTCCCTGGAGCACCACTCGACAGCTACCCCATTGGGGTTTCACCCATACGAGTTTACCTCGCCCGGAGACCATCAAGACCGAAGAATCCGGCACGTGATCGGACGATCACCGAACGAATCTTGCTTTTCGGCAAGCCGCCCTTTCCCAGCGGAACGCATTCGGGGCCGGCCCACCAGGTGGACCGGCCCCGATGACGGAAAGCGAACTACTTCACCGCGTCCAGAGCGTTGACGCGGCCGTGGCCGTAGTACGAGTTGTCCTTCGCCGGGCCTTCACAGACCGGCGCCGCGGTTCCGCAGGGAACCGTGTCCGCCTGGTGCTCGAGCAGCCACCTCAGCGCCGCGGGGGGAGCGTGCCGGTAGCGGGACGCCAGCAGCGCGGCGACACCGGCGACGTGCGGGGACGCCATCGAGGTGCCGCACTTGGCGCCGTAGGCACCGTTGAAGATCGTCGACAGCGGGCAGCCCACGCCCTGGCCGGCGGGCGGCAGCTGGACGCGGTCGCCGCCGGGCGCGGTGACCGAAACGTCGTCACCGTAGTTGCTGTACGACGACTTCGTGCCCGCGTAGCCGATGGCCGAGACGTTGACGACGCCGTCGATGGCCTTGGGCAGGATGCCGCAGCTCTCGTCGACCGGGTGGGGGCGGTTCGGGTCGGTGGTCTGCTCGTCCGGGTCGAAGCCGCTGTTGCCGGCGGCGGCGACGTTCAGCACGCCACGGCCGGTCGAGTAGACCACCGCGCGGCGGACGGCCTCGTACGCGGCCGCGTCGCCCGGCTCCTTCGAGCAGTAGAACATGCCCGGGTCGATGTAGTAGCTGTTGTTCGTGACCGGGAAGCGGTGCTTCGCCGCCCACATGAACCCGCACACGGCGGCTTCGGGGAGGATCAGGCCGTCGTCGTTCACGACCTTCACCGACGCCAGCTTGACGCCGGGCGCGACGCCGGTGAAGCCGCGCGCGGTGTCCTTGCCCGCGATCGTGCCGGCGACGTGCGTGCCGTGGTCGGAGTTCGTCGGCGCCCAGGCGGCGGGCGTGGTGTCGGGCGCGCCCGTGTTGCAGCCGGCGGACACCTTCGGGTCCAGCGCGTTCTTCAGCCCGGGGTGGGTGGGCTCGATGCCCGAGTCCAGCACGCCGACGGTCACCGAACGGCTGCCACCGGAGACCTTGTTCGCCTCGGGAGCCTGGATCGCCCGCATGTCCCACTGCTGGGCCGACAGGTCCTCGTCGGCGGCGACGCTGGTGGTCTCTTCGTTTTCCTTGGTGTCGACCACGGCGGAGCGGGTCGACCGGGACGAGGCCGCGGGCGGGAACGCCACGTCACGGCCGCCCGAGTAGGCGCGGTAGACACCGATCTTCGCCTGGAAGTCGGCGTTGCGCGAGGTCGCCACCGCGACCCCGATCTCCGGGTAGTACGCCACCTTCTCGCCGCACTTGGCGCGCAGCTCGGTGTCGACCTTGCGCTCCGGGGTACGCGGGTTGTAGAGCACCACGTAATTGAACGGCGCGCTCGCGGTGTCGCACTGTGCTGCGGGCGCGGGCGCGGCGCTCGCCGACGGGGCCGCGAACACACTTCCCGCCGCCGCCGCGACGAGCGCGGGGACGAGCAGGCGTCTGATCCGGGACATTCAACCTCCATGATTCGGTGGAGTGAACGTTAGGGAGCGAGAGCCGGGCTCGCCACCGTCAAAAGGACGACAAACTCCGATCAGGCGTCGGCCTTTTCCTCGCCTCGTGACTTGGCGCCACGAAGCGTGCGCAGACCGATCAGGCCGATGATGGTGCCGAGCACGAACGAGACGACCGTCAGCACCGCGTGCACGATGAAGTAGGCGGTGGGCGAGCCGTCGGCGGCCCAGGCGCGGTCGCTGTCCCAGAGGTTCTTGGCGAACGTGATCCAGATGATCCACGACCACACGCCGAAACCCAGCAGGAACATCGAAGTACCTCGCGAAATGCGCATGCCCCTGAGTATGAACCGAGCCCGGCGACGCTACATTGCTCGGGTGCACAGCGCTATCTCCCGGTCGCTCATGGTCCTCGTTTCCGGTGTGCTCGCCCTCGCGGTGACGCCGGTGGCCACAGCCGCGCCGAAGCCACCAGCCCAGGCGCAGCCGTGCGCGAACAAGACGACGCCTCCCGCACCGATCGACACCTCCGAGAAGCCGCGCCCCGGCGAGGTCGCGCCGGCGCCGTTGCCGGTCCCGCCGGTCCCGGTGGGCGGCGAACGGATGGCCGAATGCGGACTCGTGCTCCCGAAGCGCGCGCTGAACCCGCCCGAGGGATCCACCGCCGCGTCCTGGGTGCTGCAGGACCTCGAAACCGGTGACATCATCGCGGCGAAGGATCCGCACGCCCGCCAGCGGCCGGCGTCGCTGATCAAAACCCTGCTCGGGCTGGTCGTGGTCACCGAACTGCCGCCGCGCAAGATCATCACCCCGACCAAGGAGGACGCCGAGCAGGAGTGCACCTGCGTCGGCATCGCCGCCGGCGGTCAGTACACAGTGGACCAACTGCTGCACGGGCTGCTGATGCACTCCGGCAACGACGCGGCGCACGCGCTCTCGACCGTGCTCGGCGGCGTCGACGCCACTGTCGCCAAGATGAACGCCCTGGCCACCCGCATCGGCGCCACGGACACGCGGGCCGCGACCCCGTCCGGGCTCGACGGCCCGGGGATGTCGACCTCGGCCTACGACATGAGCCTGATCTTCCACCACGCGATGAAGCAGCCGGAATTCGCGAAGGTGGTCAAGACCAAGAGCTTCGAAATCCCGCCCACCGGCGGAAAACCGGTCATCACGATCTACAACGACAACAAGCTTCTCGGCGTTTATCCCGGATTCCTCGGCGGAAAGACCGGCTTCACCGACGACTCGCGCCACACCTACGTCGGTGGCGCGCTCCAGAACGGCCACCGGGTCGCGGTCGTGATGCTTCGCGCCGAGCAGCGCCCGACACGGGTCACCGACCAGGCCGCGAAGCTCCTCGACTACGGCATCGCGCTGCGTGAGGCGAAGGCCGAATCGGTCGGGCGGATCGACTACAAACCGGCGGACGCCGTGGACGCGGGCCCGGCCAAGGCCGCGGCGAACGCCGACGGCACGTCGAACAGCGGCGCCGCCGCCGCGGCCGAAGACCCGTTCGGGACGATCGGCTGGATCATCACGCTGGTCGTCTTCCTGATCATCGTGGCGTGTTTCGTCATCGGTCACCAGCGCAAGAAAGCCATGGCAGGCGAATAGGAAAGCCCCGGATTCGGAAATCGGCGGACAGTGGCGGCTCCGGCCGCTACTCTGCGGTCTCCATGCAGAGACTCGCGTTCCTTTTCATCCTGCTCGGTTTCGGCTCGGTCGCGCTGACCTACACCGACCGTCAGCTCGTCCTGCTGATGTGGGCCGAGGACTACCAGCCGGTGCTCGGCATCGTCGTCGGCGTGCTCGGGGTGGCCCTGCTCGTCGCGGGCCTCGTTCGCAAGAACAAGGCCGCGCGGGCCGAGCCCGCGCCACCCGGCCAGTAGTCGACAGTCAGGACTTTCGGCGGCCGAACCAGCCCAACAGCGCACCGGTCGCGAAAGCCCCGCCGACGGCCGCGGTGCCCGGCCCCTGCTGAACGGTCACCCTCGGGTGAATGGACACAGGGGGCGGCGGCTCGATGACCGTCGACATGTTCTCCTTCGCCGTCGCGGTCCACGCGGTGACGAACAGCAGGAACCGCGAAACGAGATTCGCGAAGACGAGCAGGCCGATCACCGGACCGAACAACGTGAACGCTGGTGATTTCGTGACGCTGCCGAGGTAGAGGGTCGCGCCCTGCTGGAGCACGATGAACCCGACCGCGGCGAACACCGCGCCCTTGACCGCGCTGCGCAGCGCGACGTGCTCGCGAGGCAGCCTCGCGATGACCCAGAGGAACACCAGCGTGTTCGCGAGCAGGCCGAGCAGGATCGTCGCGACCTTGAGCAGGAACACCGCCCAGCTCTGGTTTTCCAGGCCGACCAGTTCGAGCAGGAATCGCCCGACGCCGCTGCCCGCCGCGGTGAGACCGAACGAGACCACCAGCGCGAGGCCAAGCCCGACCAGCGACAGCAGGTCCTTGATGGTCGTCGAAACCAGCGGCAGCTGCTGCTTTTCCTGACCCCATTGGGCGGTCAGCGCGTCACGCAGGTTCGTCATCCAGCCGACGCCGGAGTACAGCGCGAGCACCAGGCCGAACACGCCGATGCCACCGCCGGACTCCAGCGCCGCCTTGATGATGCTGCCGACCAGATCGCTCAGCCCTTCGGGCACCGATTTCTGGATGCCGTCGATGAGCTGGTTCGTCACCGCCTGGTCGCCGGCGAGCACGATCCCGATGATCGCGAACGCGACCATCAGGATCGGGATCACCGAAAGCACGCTGAAGTAGGTGATGGCCGCGGCGTAGTGGTTGCCGTAGCGCTCGGTGAAGGCGTCGTTCGCCCGGATGAGGTGATCGAGCCAGCCGTACTTCCGCCTCAACCGCGGTAGCAGCTTGTCCTCGGCCAGCTTCGCGCCGTCATCTTTCGCCACCTGTCGACGCTAACCACGTCCACCCCGGCTCGCAGCGCGAATCAGCCTGCCGGGGGAAGGAAACCGATGTTCTCGTAGACGTTCCGCAAAGTCACCGAAGCGACTTCCCGTGCCCGTTGCGCGCCGAGGGCCAGCGCCTTGTCGAGCTCGGCGACGTCATCCAGATAGGACTGGACGCGCTCCTGCACCGGAGTGACCCAGTCGACGAACGCCTCGGCGACACCCTTCTTCAGATCGCCGTAACCCTTGCCCTCGAAGGCGGTTTCGAGTTCGGCGACCGGCTCGTCGGTCAGCGCGGAGAGGATCGTCAGCAGGTTCGAGACGCCCGGCTTGTTCTCGGTGTCGAAGACGATCTCGCGGCCGGTGTCGGTGACCGCCGAGCGGACCTTCTTCGCCGACTTCTTCGGGTCTTCGAGCAACTCGATGAGGCCGTTGCCGGTCGACGAGGACTTGCTCATCTTCGCGGTCGGTTCCTGGAGGTCGTAGATCTTCGCCGTGTCCTTGACGATATGCGGCTCCGGCACCGTGAACGTCTTGCCGTAGCGGTTGTTGAACCGCTGCGCGAGGTTGCGCGTCAACTCCAGGTGCTGCCGCTGGTCCTCGCCGACGGGGACCTCGTTCGCCTGGTACAGCAGGATGTCCGCGGCCTGCAGGACCGGGTAGGTGAACAGGCCGACACTGGCGCGATCCGTGCCCTGCTTCGCGGCCTTGTCCTTGAACTGCGTCATCCGGCTCGCCTCGCCGAACCCGGTCTGGCACTCCAGCACCCAGCCCAGCTGGGCGTGCTCGGGCACCTGGCTCTGGACGAACAGCGCGCTGCGGGCCGGGTCGACGCCGAGCGCGAGCAACTGCGCGGCCGAGCGGCGCGTGCGGTCCCGCAGCACCTTCGGGTCCTGCTCGACGGTGATCGCGTGCAGGTCGACGACCATGTAGAAGGTGTCGTGGGTGTCCTGCAGCCGCACCCATTGCCGCAGCGCACCCAGGTAGTTGCCCAGGTGGAACGAGTCGGCGGTCGGCTGGATCCCGGAGAGCACCCGCGGGCGCTTCAGTTCGTCGGACACGCCCGGATTCTGTCAGGCCGTGCGCCGTCGGGTCACCCGGCCTCGTCCCGGCCGAAAGATGTAAACGGTTAACCGGCACATACTTCCGACGGTTCTGGGCGCGGTGTCCGATTCCTACCGTTCATGGCACCGGATCATCCGGCCACACCGAAGGAGAACCCAGATGAAGGCACGATCCCTACTGATGGGCTTGGCCATGGCGGCTGCGGCCGTCTTCTCGCTTTCCGGCGTCGCGGCAGCCGCCGAGCCCACCGGAGGCGTCCAGCCGAACATCGTCGGCGGCGGCAACGCGACCCAGGTCTACTCGTTCATGGCGTCCCAGCAGTCGAGCGGCGGCGGGCACCAATGTGGTGGCTCACTGATCAGCTCGACCTGGGTGGTCACCGCGGCGCACTGTGGAACGCCGTACCAGGTGCGGGTCGGCACCACGAACCGCACCAGCGGCGGCACCGTCGCCCGCGTGGCCCAGCGGATCGCCCACCCGAGCGCCGACCTGGCGCTGCTGCGTCTCTCGACGGCGGTGTCGCAGGCGCCGATCACGATCGCCGACACGTCGGGGGCCGTTGGCACCGCGACGCGGATCATCGGCTGGGGCCAGACCTGCCCTGTCCGCGGTGGCTGTGGCGCCCCGATCAACCTCCAGGAGCTGAACACCTCGATCGTCTCCGACGGCAGCTGCTCCGGCATCCGCGGCGCGAGCGAGATCTGCACCAACAACCCCGGTGGGAACAAGGGCGCCTGCTACGGCGACTCGGGCGGCCCGCAGGTGAAGCAGGTCAACGGTGTCTGGCAGCTGGTCGGCGCCACCAGCCGCGCGGGGAACAACAGCAGCACCTGCGCGACCGGGCCGTCGATCTACGTGGACGTCCCCTACTTCCGCAGCTGGATCCGCACCAACTCCGGAGTCTGATCCGGTCCCCGCGTCGCCCCACCGTCCCCTGGGGCGACGCGGTCCCAGCCGGTTCAGCAAGGAACCGTGCGGAAGTTCGAAGAGCCGCTCCAGCAGCGCGACCGCCTTCAGGGAGTCGCACCGCTCGGGGCGGCTTCTTCCGGTCCGCCAGTAGCTCAAGGTCGCGACACTGACCCGGACGCCCTGCTGGGCGAGCCGGTGCCGGATCCGGTCGAGTCCGAGACCGCTGTCCGTGATCGCCCGGTCCAAAGCTCGCGGGAAGGGATCACCGGGCCGGCTGCGACGCCGCGTCACCGTCATGGACCTGAGCGTGGCGATCAGCGCGCGGCTAAACAATCCGGGCCGGACTAGGTGTCCCTACCCAAGAAATCCGACACGCCGCGTTTCGCGGGCTAAGTGCGATCTGTCCGGTCCCGCCACCGCCTCGCGTTTAGCGGGCTAAACGCGATCCGGAGGCCGGGGGGCACCGCGCGGGCGGACTCGACTTTAGCGGGCAAACTGCGATCCGACCGGGGTCGGCGCCAGGGCGACTTTAGCGGGCAAATCGCGAAGCTCGGGCGAGGCGCGTTTAGCGGGCTAAACGCGAAATGGGCCCGGGGAGGCGCAGGTCAGGGGCGCTGCGGGCGGGTGAGGGCGTCGCCCTCGGCGAGCACGGCCTCGGCCATCGCGGCGACGTCCGGGGTGGCGGGCTGGAGCGAGGTGACGACAGCGGGAGCGGCGGGGCCGCCGGTGGCGGCGCGGGCCTTCCGGCGCTGACGGAAAACACCGAAGGCCATGCCGACGATGCCGAGCGCGACGGCGATCAGGCCGACCGGGCCCAAGAGACCGAACGCCATCTCCGAGCGCGAAGTCGACTCCGCGGCCGAGGCCGGGCCGGCTCCTGCGACGAGCAGTGCGACCGGGATCGCGACGACCGCCGCGGCCCTGGCCGCGGGCAGAGCCGACCGCATCAGGAGATGAACTGGGTTCCGCACCGGAGTGCCTCCCGTGACGTGACATTGCTGAACCGGAACGCTAACCCGAACGAGTTAACATTTCCAGGCTGCTGGTCAAAAAACTACCGAGCGTGTCAAGACCTGTGGGTTCTGATCAACTCGGGGCACGAGACTAGCCCCTCACAGGGGGGATGTTTCGAGCACCCCTCTTCTCAGAGTTGTCGCGGGCCAAACGGTTTCTGACAGAACAAGACATGGATTAGGCCGTTCGGATGCCACCACAGGGCCGAACAGGGACGATCCGACTTTCCCCGGTTGGTTTCTTGTGCGCAATGGTCTATACCTGTTGGCCATACCTCTTAAAAGGTATAGACCAATCTCCCTGCATGGTCCCCTCGTACGAAGGAGCCACCGATGTCTCTTCGACGTATTCTCGCGGCGGTCGCCGCCACCTTCGCCGCCACCACGGTCGCCGTGGTCGTCCCGGCCCAGTCCGCCTCCGCGGCGGACTGCGTGGCGCCGTGGAACGCGAGCTCGGTCTACTGGGGCGGCAACACCGCCTCCCACAACGGGCACAACTGGTCCGCGAAATGGTGGACACAGAACGAAACGCCCGGTTCGGCGCAGGTCTGGGCCGATCAGGGCGCCTGCGGCGGCGGGTCGCAGAACCCGTCCGGTTTCGTGGTCAGTGAAGCTCAGTTCAACCAGATGTTCCCCAGCCGGAACCCCTTCTACACCTACAACGGCCTGGTCACCGCCCTCAGCGCGTACCCGGCCTTCGCGGGCACCGGCAGCGACACCGTCAAGAAGCAGGAGGCGGCGGCCTTCCTGGCGAACGTCAGCCACGAGACCGGCGGCCTGGTCCACATCGTCGAGCAGAACGAGGCCAATTACCCGCACTACTGCGACACGAGCCAGTCCTACGGCTGCCCGGCGGGCAACGCCGCGTACTACGGCCGCGGCCCGATCCAGCTGAGCTGGAACTTCAACTACAAGGCCGCCGGCGACGCGCTGGGCCTGCCGCTGCTGACCAACCCGTGGCTGGTGCAGAACGACGCGGCGGTCGCCTGGAAGACCGGCATCTGGTACTGGATGACCCAGAACGGCCCTGGCACGATGACCCCGCACAACGCGATGGTCAACAGCCGCGGCTTCGGCGAGACCATCCGCAGCATCAACGGCAGCCTCGAGTGCAACGGAGGCAACCCAGGCCAGGTGCAGAGCCGAGTGAACAAGTACCAGCAGTTCACCGGCATCCTCGGCGTCGACCCCGGGGGCAACCTGTACTGCTGATCCGTCCAGGGAGCTGAAGGGGCCCTTCGCCGCATCTGACGCGGCGAAGGGCCCCTTCGTCACTCAAGAGCGCCGAGCAGTCGGCGCAGCGAGGCGTCCAGGACGTCAAGGTCGTCACCGAGCGGCGAAAGCAGCTTCGCGACGTTCGCGGTGTGCTCGGTCATCGCGGCGTCGACGACTTCGAACCCGCGCTCGGTCAGCGTGACCCGGAAACTGCGCCGGTCCTCCGGGTCGAGCGCGCGCTCGACCAGCCCCGCCGACTCGAGCCTGTCGATCCGGCTGGTCATCCCGGCCCTCGACATCATCAGCGTCGTGGACAGCTCGGACGGGATGAGCGTGTACGGCTTTCCGGACCGCCTGAGCGCCGCGAGCACGTCGAACTCCCCCTGCTTCAGCCCGTGTTTCGCGAACACGGCCTCCACCATCGGCGTCGTCAGCATCGCCACGCGGCCGAGGCGACCGGCGACCCCGATCGCGGCCAAGTCCAGTTCCGGTCGTTCCCGCCGCCAGGCGCCGACCACCGCGTCGATCGCGTCGGCGTTTCGCTCATCACTCACGACGGCAGTCTATTCGACGGGAGATAGTTTGACAGCGAACTATCAGCACTGGAACTATCTCGGGTATGACCCAGCACATCGAGACCCGTGAACCCGTCCTCGTCCGCGCGGCCGAAGCCGAGACCGTCGGCGCGGCCCCCGCTCTCGTCACGCTGCTCGCCGACGTCTCGACCACAGGTGGACTCCTGAGCAGCGCGAGAACACAGTTAGGCGTCGGCGCGGACGGCGCGGCGCCGCACTACCACACCGGTTCCTCCGAGATGTTCTTCATGCTCGGCGGAAACCTGGAAGTCCTTGTGGGAGAAGAGATCGTCACCGTTTCCGAGGGCGACATGCTCGTCGTCCCGCCGCTGACCACACACGCTTTCCGCGCGGCCGTCGGCTCATCGGCGGACGTGTTGATCGTGTTCATCCCCGGCGTGGAACGGTTCGGCTACTTCCGGCTACTGGAGCAGGTCGGCCACGGCAAGGCGACTGTCCAGGATCTCTTGGACAGCCAGGAAGAATTCGACAACCACTTCGTCGAGAGTCCAGTGTGGACGAAGACAGCGAAGGCGCGTCAGTAGCCGCGCGGCGGGTATCCCGGCGGCGGATACCCCTGCGGTGGATACCCGGGCGGCGGGTATTGGGGCGGCGGGTACTGGGGCGGATAAGGCTGCTGCGGCGGGTATCCGGGGTGCTGCCTGTACTGCGGCGGGGGCGGATACTGCTGCGGGTACTGGGGATTCCGCGGCGGATACGGCTGTTGCGGTGGCGGCGCGACGGGCTGCCCGCCACCGAGGTGGAACGGCAGCAGCGGCACCAGTTGCGCGAGCCTGCCCAGCGTCGCGAGTACGTCGTCCGGTTTGGTCCGGCCGAACGTCGGATTCTCGACGTAGACCAGTTCCGCCCCCACCAGCGACCAGGTGTGCAGCTTCAACGATCGCATCGTGGCGGCGACCTGCGGCGTGAGCACCTGGATCGCGACGTTCGGATCGGTGTCGATCAGCTTGTACCAGCGGTTGAACTTCCGGTCCGCGGTGGCGGGCTCCGGGTACCGCTCGACGTCCCAAGCCGATTCGATGCTCGACACGATCTGGAAGTTCGGCATCGGCGCGGGCAGGGCGACCACCCAGACCGAGTCGATCGAGAGCGTGTCGAGCTCGTTGACCTTCTTGTTGGTCCACCGCGTGTGGACGCTCGTGACCGTCGGACGGCGGTGGTAGTCGAAGACGCTGAACCGAAGCCCGTTGTACGCGCCGCTCAGCGCGCCGAACGCCATCCGCTTGTCGCCGCGCTGGTTGAACGGCAGCACCGTCCAGCGCTCCAGGAGGTTCGGCGCGTCCGGGCTGAACTCCCACCCGTACTGACCGGACATCTGGTAGCGCTCGGCGTTCGTCGCCTCGACGCGCCGGGCCTCGTTCGTCTCCATGACCGCCTCGGCTAGCCGGAATACGTCGCCATCACCGGCGCGTGGTCGGACCAGCGCTGGTCGTAGGACTCGGCGCGCTCGACCACGACGGAGGTGCACCGCTCGGCCAGACCGGGGGTGGCGATCTGGCAGTCGATGCGCCAGCCGGAGTCGTTGTCGAACGCCTTCCCGCGGTACGACCACCACGTGTACGGGCCGGGGCCCTCCGGGTCGAGTTTGCGCTGCACGTCGACGTAACCGGCCTCGGTGAACACGCGGCCGAGCCATTCCCGCTCCTCCGGCAGGAAGCCCGAACTCTTCTGGTTCCCACGCCAGTTCTTCAGGTCGGTCTTCTCGTAGGCGATGTTCCAGTCGCCCACGACGACGACCTCACGGCCACCGGCCTCGGCCTTGGCGCGCAGGTCGACGAGATACGGCAGGAACGCCGCCATGAAGCGTTCCTTCTCGTCTTGGCGCGGGGTCCCCACGTCACCACTGGGCAGGTACAGGCTCGCGACCACGACGTTCGGCAGGTGGATCTCGGCGTAGCGGCCGCTGTCCTCGAATTCGGGCTCGCCGAAGCCGATGCGGACCTCGTCCGGCTCGGCGCGGCTGAAGAGCATGACGCCGTTGCGCCCCTTCTGCGCGGACGGCGCGTGCACCACGTGCCACCCTTCGGGCGCGGCGGCACCGGCTGGGAGCTCTTTGAGCTCGGCCCGGACCTCCTGGCAGGCGACGACGTCGGCTTTGGTGGAGCCGAGCCACTCGACGAAGCCCTTTTTCGCGGCGGCACGGAGGCCGTTGACATTCACAGTGGAGACGGTCAGCACCCTTCGCACGCTACCCGGAGGGTCCGACAGAAACGTCAGGGCGTTCGCTCTGCAAGACTGGGCGGATGAGCGAGCTGACCGTGCTGGGCAGCTGCGGCGCCTGGCCTGAACCGGGGCGGGCCTGCGCCGGCTTCCTCCTGGTCCACGACGGTTTCAAGATCGTTCTTGATCTAGGCTACGGCGCGGCGTCGCGGCTGTTCGAACATTGCCCCGGCGGCCGGGTCGACGCGGTGGTGGTGACGCACGAACACCCCGATCACTGCGCCGACGTCAGCGCGCTCGGCCGTGCCCGCGCCTACGGGCTGCCGGACGACCCGAAGATTCCGCTGCACTGCACGCCGGGCACCGTGCGGCGGCTCGAAGCGATGGAACCGCGCCCGCATCCGACGACCATCTTCGACGTGCACGAACTGGGCCAGCCGCGCGAGGTCGGGCCGTTTCGGATGACCACGTTCCTTCTGCCGCACCACGTGCCGAACTACGGTGTCCGGCTGACCGCGCCCGGGCTCACCGTCGCCTACACCGGCGACAGCGGACCCAGCCCGCTGCTGGCGGAGCTGGCGCGCGACGCCGACCTGCTCATCGCCGACGCCACGCTGCAGGGCCCGTCTCCCGACGAGACGCCGCGGCTGGTGTCGACGGCGGGCGAGGCCGGGTACTGGGCCGAGCGCGGGGGTGCCCGGCGACTGCTGCTGACCCACTTCTGGCCCGGTTCCGCCCGCGAGGTCTCGGTGGCCGAGGCGCGGAAGGCGTTCAGCGGCGAGGTGCTAGCGGCCGAAGAAGGCGCCCACTTGCGTTTAGCCCCCTAATCGCGACGCGGCAGGCCACGCACCCCAGTCGCGTTTAGCGGGCTAAACGCGAAGCCGCAGGTCACGGGCCGCACTTGGAGCCGTCGACCGGGGTCGCGTACTGGGCGGAGACCCACTTGCCCTCGGCGACCTTGCGGAAGCCGTTCTCGACCACCGGCTGTGCGTCGATCTTCGCGTCCTTGACGTACTTGCCGACGATCTTCTGCCCGCCGGGGGTGTCGCGCGCGTTGAGCACGTCGGCGGTCACCACGACCTGGCAACCGGTAGGGCTCGAAGCGCTCGACTCCCTGTCTTGTCCCGAGATGGCGACGACGACGATCAGCGCCACGCCGGCACCGAGGAACAAGACCGGTTTCGAGATGGCCATGATGGTCACTCCTCGAACAAGGGAATCGTTTTCTGCCTTGACCAGAGTGGCAGAAGCCGGGGCGGTCGCCCAGATCCCGGATTGCCAACCACCCGGAGGCGCCAACCCGGCGAGTCGCGTACTACCCACCGTCACGGGCAGGGCACGAACGACGAAGGCCCCTTCCGCGAGGAAGGGGCCTTCACCGTATTCAAAGCGAAAATCAGCCCTGGGCGATCTTCTTGGCCAGGTTTTCGTCCAGCGTCGCGAGGAACTCCTCGGTGGTCTGGAACGGCTGGTCCTTGCCGATCAGCAGCGCGAGGTCCTTGGTCATCTTGCCGCTCTCGACGGTCTCGACGACGACCTGCTCCAGCTTGTTCGCGAACCCGATCAGCTCCGGGTTCGAGTCCAGCTTGCCGCGGTGCTCGAGGCCACGGGTCCACGCGTAGATGGACGCGATCGGGTTGGTCGAGGTCGGCTTGCCCTGCTGGTGCTGGCGGTAGTGCCGAGTCACCGTGCCGTGCGCGGCCTCGGCCTCGACGGTCTTGCCGTCCGGGGTGCGCAGCACCGAGGTCATCAGGCCCAGCGAGCCGAAGCCCTGCGCGACCGTGTCGGACTGCACGTCACCGTCGTAGTTCTTGCAGGCCCAGACGTAGCCGCCCTCCCACTTCATCGCCGCGGCGACCATGTCGTCGATCAGGCGGTGCTCGTAGGAGATGCCCTTGGCGTCGAAGTCGGCCTTGAACTCGGCCTGGTAGATCTCCTCGAACACGTCCTTGAACATGCCGTCGTAGGCCTTGAGGATGGTGTTCTTGGTCGACATGTAGACCGGGTACTCACGGTCGAGGCCGTACTGCAGCGAGGCGCGCGCGAAGTCCTCGATGGACTTGCGGTAGTTGTACATCCCCATGGCGACGCCGCCGCCCTCGGGGAACTTCGCGACCTCGAACTCCATCGGCTCGGAGCCGTCGTCCGGGGTGTAGCTGATGGTCAGCGTGCCGGGACCGGGGACCTTGAAGTTGGTCGCCTTGTACTGGTCACCGTGCGCGTGACGGCCGATGATGATCGGCTTGGTCCAGCCGGGCACCAGGCGCGGGATGTTCTGGATGACGATCGGCTCGCGGAAGATCACGCCGCCGAGGATGTTGCGGATCGTGCCGTTCGGCGAGAGCCACATCTTCTTCAGGCCGAACTCTTCGACGCGTGCCTCGTCCGGCGTGATCGTGGCGCACTTGACTCCGACGCCGTGCTTCTTGATCGCGTTGGCCGAGTCGACGGTGACCTGGTCGTCGGTGCGGTCCCGCTCCTCGATGCCCAGGTCGTAGTACTCCAGGTTCACGTCCAGGTACGGGTGGATCAGCCTGTCCTTGATGAACTGCCAAATGATGCGGGTCATCTCATCGCCGTCAAGCTCGACGACGGTGCCCTGGACCTTGATCTTGGCCATGAGCAGCGGTGCTCCTTCCGCGGATCTTCGCGTTCTTCTTAAGTCTCTCCGGTAGCGGTACAAGCGTACTGCTTAACGGTCCTGGATGGTTCCAGTAGTGGTCGGTATCAAGTCTCCACGAGGCCGATGTGGCCGACGTCACCCGGTCGGACGACGGCCATCCGGCCGTCACGCGACCCGCGAGACCGCGACATCATCGAACCGCACTCCTCAGCCGGCCACCGGAAAGGGCGGTCCCCATGTCCACCAACCCCTATGCTGTGCCGCCGCACGAGCAGCCACCGGCACCGGAGCCGTACCTCCAGCCTAAGCAAAGCAGCCGCGCCGTGCCTCGCGTGCTCAGCACGGTCGGCGGGGTACTGCTCACGCCGGTCGCGCTCGGCCTGGTGATCTACGGCGGCTCGCGACTACAGCGGATGTACGCGCAGGCCTACACCGTCGGCGAAGACCCTCTCGGCCTGTTCTTGCTGATCCTCGGCGGCCTTCTCCTGCTCGGCGTCGCGCTCCTCGGCGCGCTGTCCGGACTCGGTCCGGTCATCGGCGGGCTGCTCTGGGGAGTGGTGCCGGGGCTGACCACCCTCCTGGGCGGGCAGAGCGTCATGAGCACCATGTACGACCTCGGCGGCCGCGAACTCGGCGTCGGCCTGGTGACCTGGCTCGTGATGGGCGCCCTGTTCGGGGCCGGTTTCCTGCTGGTCGGGGCCGGCCTGGTCGGGACCCTCACCCGGCGCCGCTCAATTTCGCGTTTAGCGGGCTAAACGCGCTCTGCGGAGATCGAAGTGAACCGAAGGGGCTTCGCGTCCGTAGTCCGGTTAAGGGAGGTGACCCGCCCATGTCATCGCACCGGTACGTCGCGGAGTACGACGACGAGGACTACCAGGAGTACGGCGAGTACGAGCAGCAACCGAAAGACCCGCGAAGGCCCTACGAGGACGTCGAGTCGTACGAACCGTACGAGCAGCCTTACGAAGACGACCTGGTCGCCGAAGACACCCGCGCGGGCCGAGGCGCGCGTCGCGCCCTCAGCGGAGCGGGCGGGCTGATCCTGACGCCGGTCGCCCTCGGCCTGCTGGCCTGGGGCGGCCTGCGGCAGCAGATGCTCGTCCAGGCGACGCTCAGCACCCAGCGTGACGTCTTCGGTATCGGACTGCTCGTGGGCGGCGGGATCCTGCTGCTGGCGGTCGGGCTGCTCGGCGCGCTCTCGGCGACCGGCCCGATCCTCGGCGGCCTCGTCTGGGGCGTCGCACCCGGCGTGACCGCCGCCGCGGTCCCGGAATGGGGCTTCCGCCTGGTGAAGTACCTGCCGCAGAACGACGTCACCTATGGAGTCACGAGCTGGCTGTTCATCGGTGGCCTGCTCGGGACGGGCTTCCTCCTGATCGGCGCGGGCCTCGCATCGAGACTCGCCCGGCGGCGCCGCTGAGGAGGCTGGGACCATCGGCGCATGGGATTGTTCACCGTTCCTGAAGCCCGCGCCGAACTCGCCCGGCTACGCCCTGTGCTCGACGAACTCGTCCGCCTCCGCGCCGACGCGGCCGAACTCGCCGCGTCCCTGCGTCCGGGCGGCCGCGAGACCGCGCTCGGCGGCATGCCGGAGTGGAAGGCCGCGCAGGCCAGGCTGGACGATCTGATGACCACCGTCCAACGGACGGGCGCGGAGTTGAAGGGGTTCGCACCGCTCCTGATCGACTTCCCCGCCGAACTCGACGGCGTCGACGTCCTGCTCTGCTGGCTCGAAGGCGACCCGGAGCTGTCCTGGTACCACCGCACCGACCTGGGGTTCGCCGGGCGCCGCCGCCTCCCGAACCGGGTCGAGGCCGTGCGCGAGGAGATCGCGGCGGGCCTCTTCGACGGCGTCGCGGCCCACTACGACGAAGACACCTTTCACGGTCTTGTCGCCGACGCGCTCGTCGACGGCCTCGGCTGCACAGCTCCCGAACGCGTTCTCGACGTCGCGACCGGGACCGGCGTGGCCGCGTTCGCTGCGCTGCGTCTGAAGCCGGGCGAGGTCCTCGCGATCGACATCTCGCCGGGCATGATCGCCCAGGCCGAGGCGAAGGCGGCGGCGCACGACCCCGGCAAGCTCATCACCTGGCAGGTCGCCTCGGCGGTGCCGTCGCCGGTGGAGGACGAGGGCGCGGACGCCGTGCTGTGCGCGTCCTCGCTGCACTTCCTCGGCGCGGCCGCGCTCCGCGATTGGCTGCGTGCCCTGCGTCCTGGCGGCAGGCTGGGCTTCAGTCTGCCGTTGGCGTCGGCGTTCCGGCCGTCGGAGGCGTTCGCCGCGATCGTCCCCACCGACCTGACGCTCCCGGAAACCGAGGACGACGCGGCCGGGCTCGCCGCCGAAGCGGGCTTCACCGAGGTGACCGTGAAGCGCCTCGACGTCGAGTCCGAGGACAGGGTCCGGTCGGTGTTCGTGGTGCACGCGACCAAACCCTGAGGGTCACGAGGGCAGGAGGACCCGTCGTTCGATCGGGCTGGACATGACGATCGACGTCGTCGTGGTGCCCAGCGTGGACAGGTCTTCGAGCAGGTCTTCCAGGTGGGCGGTGTCGCGGACGGCGATCTTGAGGATCCAGCAGTCCTCCCCGACCACGTGGTGCAGTTCGAGGATCTCCGGGCGGTCCATGATCTTCCGCGTGCGCGGATGCCGGACGGTGAACCCGCTGTGCGGCGCCATCCGTACGAACGCCCGCAGCCCGAGGCCGATCCCGGACGGCGAGACGAGCGCCGCGTAGCCGATGATCGTGCCGTCGGCTTCGAGCCGTTTGACGCGTTCGCCGACGGCGGCCGGGCTCAGTGAGACGCGGCGCCCGAGTTCGCTCAGGGTGATGCGGCCCTCCTCCTGGAGGAGTTCGAGGAGTCGCCGGTCGATCACGTCCAGTGAGCTTTCAGTGAAACCACGCCTTGACCAAGTTTCTTTCAGTGATTCCGCTGATTCGCCCATGTTCTCCCCTTCAAGCACCCGGTTCGCCACCGTAACACTGGTCGACATGAAGAAAGTGCTCGTTCTGGGTGGAAGCCGGTACTTCGGCCGTGGGGTGGTCGAGCGGCTGCGCGACGCCGGGCTGGACGTCACCGTGGTCAATCGCGGCTCCACCCCGGCGCCGTCCGGCGTCGCTCACCTGATCGCCGACCGCGACGACACGGCGGGCCTGAAGGCCGCGCTGGGTTCCCGGTCTTTCGACGTCGTTCTCGACCAGGTCTGCTACACCCCGGTCCAGGCGGACATCGCGCGCCGCGTCATCCGCACGGACCGGTACGTGATGACGTCCACGATCGAGGTCTACGACCGGGTCCGGACGCATACCCCGATGGCCGAATCGCTGGTCTCCCGTTCCCCCGTCGACTTCGAACTTCCTTGGCAAGACGAGGATTTCCTCGAAGCGCATTACGGCGACGGCAAGCGGCAGGCCGAGGCGGTCTTCGCGGCCGGAGACGTGCCGTTCGCTTCCGTGCGGGTCGCGCACGTCCTCGGCGGCGAGGATTTCACCGGGCGGCTGCGGCATTACGTCGAACGGCTGGACGCGGGGGAAGCCATCGCGGTCCACGCGGCACCGCGGCCGTCGACGTTCATCCACGAGCGTGAGATCGCGGACTTCCTGGCCTGGGCCACGCGAGCGGACTTCACGGGTCCGATCAACGCCGGTTCGCACGGCGAGCTGACCGCGGTGGACCTCGCCGCCGCCATCACCGCCGAACCCCGGTTCCGGATCGTCGAGCGGGACGCGTCGCCGTTCTCGTTCGACCGGTACACCGTCTTGGACACCTCGCGCGCGACCGATCTCGGTTTTTCCTTCTCCACCACCACCGATTGGCTCGGCGAAGCCGTCGAAGAAATCCGAAAGGCAACTTGAGCATGCGCTACCGCAGCATCGGGGACGTCGAAGTGAGCGCGATCGGGCTGGGCGCGATGCCGTTGTCGATCGAGGGCCGCCCGGATTCGGGCCGCGCGATCGCCACCATCCACGCCGCGCTCGACGCCGGGGTCACGCTGATCGACACGGCGGACTCCTACCACTGGTACGCGGGCGAAACCGGGCACAACGAGGTGCTGATCGCCGACGCGCTGGCCACCTACGGCGGCGGCTCGGACGCGGTGCTCGTCGCGACCAAGGGCGGCCGTGGCAGGCCCGGTGACGGCTCGTGGACCGTCACCGGGACGCCCGCGCACCTCAAGAACGCCTGCGAGGGCTCGCTGAAACGGCTCGGCGTCGACGCGATCGGGCTCTACCAGTTGCATAAGCCCGACGAGCACGTGCCGTGGGCGGAGTCCGTCGGCGCGATCAAGGAACTGGCCGACGAAGGCAAGATCCGGCTCGCCGGAGTGTCCAATGTGTCCAGTGCGCAGATCCTCGAAGCACGGGAGATCCTCGGCGAGAAGCTGGTTTCGGTGCAGAACGAGCACTCGCCCGCACAGCTGGCGCACGAACCGGAGCTGGCGCTGTGCACGGAACTCGGGCTCGCCTATCTGCCGTGGGGTCCGCTCAGCGGGATCGGCGGGGAATTCCTCGCCGTGGCCGAAGCTCACGGTGTCAGCCCGCAACGGGTGTGCCTGGCCTGGCTGCTCGCGAAGTCGCCGTCGATGATCGCGATCCCCGGTTCGACGCGGCCGGCGACGATCCGCGATTCGGCGGCCGCCGCCGATCTGGTGCTCACCGCCGAGGATCTGGCTCGCCTGCCGTGATCAGGCGCTGGCCACCAGCGTGACACCGAGGGCGATCATCATCGCGGCGACCAGGCCGTCCAGCACCCGCCACGACGACGGCTTGCGGAAGAACCCGCTGAGCAGCCTCGCGCCGAAGCCGAGCAGGAGGAACCAGATCACGCTGGCCGACACCGCGCCGACGCCGAACGCCCACCGGCCGCCGCCGTGCCCCGCGGCGATCGCGCCGAGCAGGAGCAGGGTGTCGAGGTAGACGTGCGGGTTCAGCCAGGTGAGCGCCAGCGTGGTCAGCACGATGCGGCGCAGCGATCCGCCGGTCTCCGGACCACCGGTTTGCAGCGCCGCCGGCTTGAACGCGCGACGGGCCGCGAGCGCGCCATAGCAAAGTAGAAAAGCGCCCCCGACCAGGCCGACAATGGTCAGTGCTTCCGGCGATGTCCCAATCAGCGCACCGACTCCCCCGACGCCGAGGCTGACCAGGATGACGTCCGAGACGATGCAGATCAGCACCACCACGAGCACCGCTTCCCGTCGGATGCCTTGGCGCAGCACGAAGGCGTTCTGGGCGCCGATCGCGACGATGAGGGCCATGGTGGCGCCGAAACCGGCGGCCGCACTGAGCAGGACGTTTCCCATACGGATGACACTAGGAAGCGAATCGTCAACAGTACAGCTAAAGATTCTTACGTAACATTAGCGCTCATGATGACAGATCTGCCCCTCGACCTGGTCCGTACGCTGCTGGCCGTCGCCGACGAAGGCACGTTCGACGCGGCCGCCTCGGCCCTGCACGTGACGCCGTCGGCGATCAGCCAGCGCGTCAAGGCACTCGAACAGCGCACCGGCCGGGTCCTGCTGATCCGCACGAAACCGGTGCGCCTGACCGAGTCCGGACAGGCGGTCGTGCGCTTCGGCCGTCAGCTGGCGTTACTGGAGGCCGACACCCGGGCTGAACTCGGCATGACCACGGGTGACGAATCCGTCCGGCTGCCGATCGCGGTGAACGCCGATTCGCTCGCGACGTGGTTCCTGCCGGCGCTCACGCGCGTGCCGCCCGAGCAGAAGATCTGCTTCGAACTGCACCGTGAAGATGAGGGCCACACCACGACGCTGCTGCGGGAGGGCCTGGTGATGGCGGCCGTGACGTCGTCGCCGGAGCCGGTCGCGGGTTGTTCGGTGCACCGGCTCGGGCACATGCGCTACCTGGCCGTCGTGAGCCCTCGCCTCGGGACAGACCTCGATCTCGCCGAAGCGCCCGTCGTCGTCTTCGACCGCCGTGACGACCTTCAGGACCGCTTCGCGCGCGAACGCGGCACGATCGCGAGTTCGCTGCGGCACTACGTCCCGTCGTCCGAAGGGTTCTTCGACGCCGTCGCGGCCGGGATGGGCTGGGGCATGGTGCCACTCGCGCAGATCGGCGACCGCCTGCGCGAGGGGCACTTCGTCTGCCTCGACGCGGACCACCCGATCGACGTACCGCTGTTCTGGCAGCAGTGGAAACTCGACTCCCCCGCGCTGGCGGCGGTGTCGGCCGCCGTCACCACCGCGGCCGCGGACCTGCTGGTCGACCCACACGGATGAGGACGCGCGCGGCGGCGCGTTCGTGAGATCCTGGGCGCATGACGCGCGCATTGCACCTGGTCGGAGACGAGGAAGCGGACCGGCTGCTGACCGAAGACCCGTTCGCGCTGCTCGTCGGGATGCTCCTCGACCAGCAGTTCCCGATGGAACACGCGTTCCGTGGCCCGCAGAAGATCGCGGACCGGATGGACGGTTTCGACATCAAGAAGATCCACGCGATGGACACCGAGACCTTCGTCGAACTCTGTGTCGTCCCGCCCGCGATCCACCGCTACGGCGGTTCGATGGCCCGGCGGGTGAAGGACCTCGCTGAGCACGTCGTCGAACGCTACGACGGCGACGCCGCCGGGATCTGGACCGCCGGGCGGCCCAAACCGGACGGCCCGGAGGTCCTCAAGCGGCTCAAGGCGTTGCCCGGTTTCGGCGACCAGAAGGCCGCGATCTTCCTCGCACTGCTCGGTAAGCAGCTCGGCGTGCAGCCCAAGGGCTGGCGCGCGGCCACCGGCTCGTACGGTGACCGCGGCTCCCGGCGTTCGATCGCCGACGTCGTCGACACGAAGACCCTCGGCGAGGTGCGGGCGTTCAAGAAGGCGGCGAAGGCCGCTGCCAAGGCTCCGGCGAAGTAGCTACTTCTTCGCGGCTCCCGGCCACGGTCCCGGTGTCTCGGCTGGCAGTTCGGCCTGCTCGACTTCGGTGCGGAACAGCCGGAAGCCGCGTGCCTGGTAGTTCTTGAGCGCGGCCGGGCCGTCCGTGGTGCAGGTGTGGACCGTCACGCGGCGCGTGGCCGCCTTGCCCGGCCAGCGCTCCGCGAGCGCCCACGCCTCCCGCAGCGCGAAGGTCAGCAGGTGCCCACCGATGCCCTTCCCGACGAAGGACGACATCAGGCCGAAGTACGCGAGTTCGACTTCGCTATCCGCGCTGCCGTCGAGTTCGAAGAAGCCACACGGCGTCCCCTGCGCGTACGCCACCCAAGTCTCGACGCCCGGCCTGTCCAGCCACTCGATCCACCGCGACCACGTCCAGCCCAGCCTGTCGATCCAGAACCAGTCGCCGCCGACCGCGGTGTAGAGGTACCGGTTCAGCTCGGGGCTGACCAGCTCGGCGCGGGTGACCGTCACCGGGACGGCGGGTGGTTTCGCCGCGCTCAGGTCGTCCGGCGAGGTCTGTTCGAGGTGCCAGGTCGTGATCTCCATCCAGGGATCATTTCAGCCACACCCGCAGCGGCCCGAGAGCCGTGTAGCCGTTGCGGAGGGCGGCGTCGAGGTCGTCGCCGCGTTCGTAGCCGGTGATCGGCAGGCCGGGGAACGTCGTGGCGACGGCCGAGGTCGCGCCGCGCCACGCGTCGTCGAGGTCGCCGTGAGTGTACAAATTGGACAGTCCGGCGAAGTCGCCGTCCCGGTTGGCGATCACGCCGGAGACGCCGTCGGACCACTGGGCGACGGATGAGTCTTCGAACCGGTCATCGACGCGTGCCCAGCCCGGTTCGAGGGGCACCTCAGCGGTGCGTGTGATCCAGGTGGCTTCGAAGAGCACCTCGAAGCCCGCGCCGGAAAGATCCAGGCGGCCGAAGCTGTCCTTCACCGAACAACCCGGCGACGAGTCGATTCCGTCCAGCACGTCCGCCACCGACGCGGCAGGCGTCAACGTCACCGCGTCCGGGTACAGCGGCGGCGTCCGGCGCGGCGCGGTCCAGGCATGACGGCCGAACGTTCCGGCGATCCCGTGCACCCGGCACACCACGTCGCACCAGCGGGCGTTGACGCGCGCGGCGTCCGCTACACCCGCGCGAACCACAGCACGTCCGGTTCGCCTTGCGGCACCGGGATCTTCAGCTCCCGCACGTCACCGAACCGCGCCCGCACCCGCTTGGCGAACGACGGCACCGCCTCGGCGCTCCACACTCCGAGCACCCCGCCGGGCCGCAGCCGAGCGGCGAGCATGTCGAGTCCGTCGTTCCGATACAGCGCGGCGTTGCCGTCGGTGACCGTCCACTCAGGACCGTTGTCGATGTCGAGGCACAGCGCGTCGAACCGTTCTTCCGTTCGGCGCAACCACTTCACCAGATCGGCCTCGACGACGGTGACCCGCTTGTCGGAAAGGGCGTCGTCGTGGACGTCCTTGAGCGGGCCCTCGCGGTTCCACCCGATCACGGCGGGTTCGCGCTCCACGACCACGATCTCGCCGACACCGGGGTGATCCAGCGCGGCGCGCAGCGAATAGCCGACACCGAGGCCACCGATCAGCATCCGCGCCTTGCCCGGCACCAGGTCCGCCGCCACCGAGACGAGCAGCCGTTCGGATTCACCGTTCCGGGTGTCCATCAGGAAGACGCCGTTGGCGATGACCTCGAAGTCCTCACCGGCCCGGCGAAGTACCAGTTCGCCACTTTTCCCGGCCACTACGTCGAGTACGTCGGTCATCCGGGCAGCCTATCGGCGACGGTCGACGCGAGCTCGCGCATTTCGCGGATCATGCAAGCGCCGTAGCGGGATCACCTCCGGCGCTCCTAACCTTGAAGCGTCGGAGGTGATACTCATGCACGCGACCGTCGGAGACGAGATCCACGTGCACGGACGCACGGTGGGTTCGGCTGAACAACGCGGTGAAATCCTTGAGGTACGCGGCGAGCACGGTGCCCCGCCGTATCTCGTCCGGTTCGCCGACGGACACGAAGGGCTGGTCTTTCCCGGCCCTGACTGCGAAGTCCAGTCTCGCGCCGAATAGGCGTCACTCGGCCAGGGCGGGCTGCCTGACGCGGCTCCGCCAGCCCGTCACGACCACGGCCGCGCCGAGCGCGGTCAGCACCGCCGCGACCTCGGGCAGCAGGAGTGGTCCGCCGCCGCTCAGCACCGCTCCCCCGACCAGGCCGGAGAGCCCGACGCCGAGATAGATCGCGGACGCGTTGAGCGAGAGGAGCAGTCCGGCGTTGTGCCGGGACAGCTCGATCAGCCGGTGCTGGATCGGCGGGTTGACCGACCAGGTGGCCAGTCCCCAGAGGAAGAGGACGACGGCCGCGCCCGCGACGGTGGTCGCCACCAGCGGCAGCAGCGCGAGCACCACGGTGATCCCGCCGAAGACGACCAGCAGCGGTCCCCTGGCACCCCACCGGTCGGCCGCGCGGCCGCCGAGGACGTTGCCGAGTGCGCCGCCCGCGCCGTAGACGAACAGCAGCAGGCTGACCGTCGTGCCGTGGACGCCCGCCGTGGCGGACAGGACCGGCGAGATGAAGGTGTAGACGGAGAACGCGGCGAGGCAGCCGAGCACGGTCGCGGCGAGCATGGCGAGGACTCGCGGGTCCTTGGCGACGGTGAACCGTTCGGCCAGGCGGACCGGGGGCGGCGCCGGGACGGCGGGCAGCACCATCCGGACCGCGAAGGCGCCGAGGAGCGAGAAGGCCGCGACGAGTGCGAAGACGGCCTGGTAGCCGACGCTCTGCGAAAGGACGCTGCCGAGCGGGACGCCGAGGATCGTCGCGACGGTCAGCCCGCCGAAGACGAGCGCGACCGCGCGACCCCGGCGTTCCGGCGAGGTGAGTTCGGCGGCGACGGCGCTCGCGGCCGGGGTGAAGACCGCCGCGCCGATCGCGGTGACGACCCGCGCGAGGAGCAGGGTCACGTAGCCGGGCGCGAGGGCGGCGAGGGCGTTGCCGATGGCGGTGACGACGAGGGCGGCGACCAGGAGCGTGCGCCGCTCCCAGCGGCCCGTGACCGCGGCGAACAGCGGTGAGCCGACCGCGTACGCGATGGCGAAGGCGGTGACCAGCTGCGCGGCGGCCGTCTCGGAGACCCCGAGCTCGCCGGTCAGCGCGGGCAGCAGCCCGGCGACGACGTAGCCGCTGGTGCCGACCGCGAACGTGCCGAGTGCCAGCACCGCGGTCCTGGGTGGTGCGAAAGTCATGACTCCCCAGCTCCAGACCCCTTTTGCGCCCACTTCCCACTCCCGGCCCAGATCGCGATTAGGGGGCTGAACGCGCTCCGGGCCCCGGTCACCCAGGTGCCGGACAGAGCGCACTTAGCCCGCGAAAGTCGAGCCGGTGCCGCGGGAGCCCGGCCGCCGCCGGATCGCGATTAGGGGGCGAAAGTCGCGCGGGGGTCGTTGTTCGATGGTTGTCGTAGTTCGATGGTGACCGTACTACGAACTCGCGGAAAGTTCGAGGGGCGTCGTACTATGGACGAATGGCCACGCCGACCCAGCAGTACGTCTACCCCGGGCAGGACGAGATCCGGATCGAGGCTGTCCTCGCCGCGCTCGCCGACCCGGTGCGACTCGACATGGTCCGCCAGCTGGCCGGACCCGGCACCGAGATCTCGTGCAGCGGTTTCGACGTCGCCGTGACCAAGTCCACACTCACCCATCACCTGCGCACCCTGCGCGAAGCGGGCATCATCATGGGCCGCCAGCACGGCACCACGCGCTACAACTCCTTGCGCCGCAACGATCTCGACGAGCTCTTCCCCGGACTGCTCCAGGGAGTGCTCGCCGCCCGCCGCTGAGGGTGGGCAGCCTCACCCGAAACCGGGATGACAAAAGCCCTCGTGATCCGTTGAACTGGACGCAGGACAGCTCGTCGACGCACGCGCCGAACGCGCTGTCTTCTTTCATGTCCGAGACCTAAATCGATTCAGGTGCCCATCCGCGACGGTGGGCGAGTAATCGTTTACTCACGTACGACCCTCGAAGGGAGAGCCGTGCCCGTCGCGCTGCTCGCGCTCGCCATCGGTGCCTTCGGCATCGGGACCACCGAATTCGTCATGATGGGCGTGCTGCCCGAAGCCGCCAAGGATTTCGGCGTGTCGATCCCGTCCGCCGGTTACCTCATCTCCGGCTACGCCCTCGGCGTCGTGGTCGGCGCCCCGCTGCTCACCGCGGCCGCCGTCCGGCTGCCACGCAAGACCATGCTGCTGGCGATGATGGGGCTGTTCACGCTCGGCAACGTCCTCTTCGCGCTCTCGCCGAACCAGGAGTTCGGCGTCGCCTTCCGCTTCCTCGCCGGCCTCCCGCACGGCGCTTTCTTCGGCGCCGGAGCGGTCGTCGCGTCCAGCCTGGCCAAGCCGGGCGAACGCGCGAAGGCCGTCTCGATGATGTTCATGGGCCTGACCCTGGCCAACGTCGTCGGCGTGCCGCTCGGGACGCTGCTCGGCCAGAAGGTCGGCTGGCGCGCGACCTTCGGCGTCGTCGCCGTGATCGGACTGGTCGCCATGGCCGCGATCGCGAAACTGGTCCCCCACCAGGGCAAACCGGCCGAGCCGTCGCTGCGCGGCGAACTCGGCGCCTTCCGCCGTCCCCAGGTGTGGCTCGCGCTCGCGATCGTCACCTTCGGCCTCGGCGGCGTGTTCGCCTGCCTGTCCTACATCACGCCGATGCTGACCGACGTCACCGGCTACTCGCCGTCGAACGTCACCCTGCTGCTCTCGCTGGCCGGGGTCGGTATGACGATCGGCAACTACCTCGGCGGCAGGCTCGCCGACAAGGCGCTGATGCCGAGCCTCTACGTATCGCTGTTCGGGCTGGCCACGGTGCTCGCGATCTTCACCGTCACGGCGAACGGCAAGGTCGGCGCCGCGGTGACGATCTTCTTCGTCGGCCTCGCCGGTTTCATGATCGGCCCGATGATGCAGGCCAGGATCATGGAGAAGGCGGGGGGGACGCCGTCGCTGGTGTCCGCGGCCGTGCAGTCGGCGTTCAACATCGCGAACTCGATCGGCGCCTACCTCGGCGGCCTGGTGATCGCGGGCGGGCTCGGCCTGGTCGCGCCCAACTGGGTCGGCGCGTCGCTGGCCGTGCTGGGGCTCTCGCTGGCCGTGGTCTCCGGCGGCCTGGACCGCCGCGAAGCGCGACTCACGCCCGCCATGGCCTCCTGACCCCTCAGGACAGCGGGCCGCCGGTGATGGTGAAGGCGATGAAAAGGATCAAGACGGAAAGCGCGCCATAGGTCAGGATGTCGACAGGCTTGCCCCGGATCGCCAGCAGCCCAGCCTTCGCGTCGGGCAGGATCGCCCTCAGCAGGCCCGCGAGCATCAGCGCGCCGCCGATCAGCGCGGCGCCCTGACGCCAGTGGTACTGGCCGATGCGCAGGGCGGCGACGGCCACCACCAGCATCACCAGCAGGAACGGCAGGTGACGGAGCAGTGCCCCACGGTCACGCCGCTGTCCGGCCACCGCCATCAGTCCTCGTCCTTCATGGTCTCGCGGGCGAATCGGTTCACGCCGTCAGTATCCCGGGTGAGTAACCGGACAGCAGGTCAGGGCGTCTTCCGCGTTGTCAAGAGCGGCAAAACCCACATGCGGGGTGCACACGGGCGCGGATACGGTCAAAATGTGACCGTGGCACAACCGACGACTCAGCTGAACGCGACCGAGCAGGACACCCTGGTCAAACAGATCGGCCTCGCCCTGCTGCGGGCCGCGCCTCGTGATTGGCGGAAGGTGAGCGCCGAGTACCGAGCCGTCGGCAGGTACCACGAGATGACCGGCGAGATCATCACCGAGGACGGCACCGCGCACGAATGGGTCGCGACGCACGACATCGCGACGCTGTTCGGCAGGCTCCGTGCCGGGATGTACCGCGACGGCCGCGGCACCTGGTTCAACGCGCGGTACCAGCTCGACCACCCGTCCAGCTACAACCTCGAGTACAACCGCGACGAGCCCCAGTGGCGCCTCGCGCCGCCTCCGCAGGCACTCTCCGACGAACTGCGCATGTTCCCCCGCTCCGAGGAGAATGTGCCCGAATGGCTGATCCGGCGCATGTCCGGTCTCGGCCCCGAACAGCCGGGACCGCATTTCCGCATCGCCCGCATCTTCGACACCATCGGCCCGGCCGGGCGCCCGGTGATCAACCGGCCCGACCTGGAGATCGAGGAGCAGGACAGGCTGCTCGAGTACCTCGACCACGCGCCGCTGGTGGTCACCGAGCGCGGCTACGACATCGACAGGCTCGCCCAGACCCCTGAGGCCACCGTCCCGGTCGCCTTCCACAGCGACGGCCAGTGGATCTGGCCCGCCGCCGTCAACTTCTATCTGCGCGAGTACGGCGTCTCGCCGGAACTCGACCTGATCGACCACGTCCGGCAGAACGGCTTCACGCTGCCCGAGGTCGACGACCCGACGTTGCAGGCCGCGGCGGGGTACCTCACCCGGGGGAATCAGCCCCCGCAGCAGCGCCCCAACGGCCCGGGTGGGCCCAATGGCGGCCCCGGTGGCCCCGCCGGCCCGCCTCCGCAAGGCCCGCCGCAGAACGGACCGGCCCAGAACGCGCCCGTGCCGCCGCCGCAGGCCCCGGTCAACCAGGGCCCCGGCCCCAACGGTCCCGCGGGTCCCGGCCCGAACCAGGCCGCTCAGCCGCCGGTCCCGCCGCCGCACCAGCAGCAGGGCCCGGACGCGGCCTCGTTGGCCGCCGCGGCCGCCGCACCGGTCTCCGCCGCCGCGGCCGTCCCCGCCGCCGAGGCGACCGTCCCGGACCAGGCCGAGCAGGCCCAGCGGTACGAAGAGGACTACGACACCCAGGATTACCAGGCGCAGGACTTCCACGAAGCCGCCGCCGAACAGCAGTACGAAGACGGCTACGACGGCCAGTACGGGCACGAAGAGGCGCAGTTCCACGAGTCCGAACAGGACGCCTACACCGACGAAGC
Organism: Amycolatopsis sp. cmx-11-12; assembly: GCF_046269425.1. Taxonomy (NCBI): domain Bacteria; kingdom Bacillati; phylum Actinomycetota; class Actinomycetes; order Pseudonocardiales; family Pseudonocardiaceae; genus Amycolatopsis; species Amycolatopsis sp. cmx-11-12. Next base: position 46,883 of record NZ_JADNQM010000002.1, read on the forward strand.
CCGGCAGGACGACGCGCCGCACCAGCGCGCCGAGCCCGAGCCGCTGGTCGCCGACCCCGAGGCCACGACGTACGCGCGGCCTCCGCAGGTCGACACCTACGAGCAGCCTCACGAAGAAGTGCAGGACGCGTACGCCCCGCAGGAAGAGAACCAGCCGTACTCGCCCCCCGAGGAAGAGACGACCACCGGCTACACGCCGGTCGAGCAGGCCGACGCCGGTCCTGAGCTACCTCTCCTCACGCACAACGCGGAGCCGCCGAGCGCGCCCCCGCCGTCGGACTCGGAGATCACCCAGGTCGACGGCCCACCGCAGGAGCGGGGGACCTTTGCTACCGCCCCCGTGTCCCGCCCGGAGCCAGAGCCTCAGCGCGAGGAAGCCCCGCGCCGGGCGGCGCCGGAGCGGCCGCGCCGCGCCGAGCACCCCGTCCCGGTCCTGAATGAACTGCAAGCGAAGTTCGACGATCTCGACGTGCCCGACGACGTCTACCGCATCGGCTCTCCCGCCGAGCACGGCTGGAGTGTCGAACAGGTCGACGGCGGTGGCTGGCGGGTCGGCTGGTACGACGGGAAGCTGACCAACCCGGCGGTGTTCGGCGACGCCGAGGACGCGGCCGCGTTCATGCTCGGCAAGGTCCTCCTCAACCCGAACGGCGCTCCGCCGGTCACCGAGGAGCCTTACGAGGAGCCACCCGCCGCCGAGGAGCAGCCGGTCGAGGAGCCGCCCCCGGCTCCGGCGCGGCCCGTGCTGACGACGCTCTCCCCCGAGATCGCGACCGGTTCGCATCCGATTCCGCCGCGGGAGTCGATCCCGGCGCAGGAACAGACGGCGTTCACGACGGCCGAGGAGCTGCTCGGGGACGACTTGGACGACGAGCCCGCCCCCGCACCGGTCCCGCCCGCGCCCCCGGTGCGGGCGAACCCGGTGCTGGCGAGCCCGCCGCCCGCCCCGCCCCGGCGCGAACCGCCGGTGGCGCCGCCGCCTCCGCCGCCGATGCGGCGCGAGGAACCGGCTCGCCCGCCGGTTTCACCGGCCGCCGGACCTCCCGACGCGAAGCAGAACTGGCCGATCTCACCGCTCAACGGCGAGCCGCCGCTGACGCTGTTCCGCGGCAAGGAGCTGCGTGAGCTGCCCGCGGGCAGCGAACTGGACCGCTTCGGTGGCCCGAACGGCAACCTGACCTACGCCGCCGGGACGCCGTTCGAGGAGCGCTCGCTCGTGCCGGAGTGGGTGAACCGGCCGTATCACGTGTACCGCGTGCAACGTCCGCTCGAAGCGCTCGCCGGTGTCGCGATCCCGTGGTTCAACCAGCCCGGTGGCGGGTCGGCGTACCTGCTGCCGGCGTCCATCGAGGAGTTGCTCGCCGAGGGCGACCTCATCGAACTGGACCCGGGCGAACCGCCGATCGACTAGCCCGTGGCGTGTTATGAACGGACCTTTCATAACAAGATTTGTTATGAAAGGTCCGTTCATAACATCCGGGGTCAGTGGATGACGAGGCCGTGCGCGGCGGCGTAGGCCACCGCGGTCTCGGTGTCCACGTGGGCACCGGAGAGGTTCGCTTGCACCAGGCCGTTGGCGTCGATCCGCGCGCCGCGCAGGTCGGCGCCTTCGAGTTTCGCCCCCGCCAGCCGGGCTCCGGTGAGGTCGGAGCGGCGCAGATCGGCCCCGGTGAGGTCCGCCTCGGTCAGGTTGGCCTCGCGCAGCCGCAGTCCGGACAGATCCACTTTGGACAGTCGGTTGCGGCTCAACGAGACCAGTGACAGGTCGCATTCGGTGAACGCGACCTTCTGGAACCGGCAGTCCACAAAGGACGATCCGAGCATCGAACAGGAGCTCCACCGGGTCCCGGCGAGCACACTGCGGTCGAAAGTACAAGACCGGAAGGCCGACGCCTCGTGGCGCGAGCCCTCGAAGTCGACCTTGGTGAAGTCGCACTGGTCGAAGGTGCAGCCCTGGGTGCGCAGCCCGCGCAGGTCGGCCTCAGTGAAGTCACAGCCGACGAAACTGCGTTTTTCCCACCATTGCTGGGAAAGGACGGCTTCTCGATAGTCTTCGGCGGTCTCGATCACCCGTTCAGGATCGCACACCCGCTCAGGGCCACGGGATCGCGATCACCACCCTGCCGGCTTCAGCGGCTCGGGATGATCTTCGAACCCGACACGTACCGCATGGCCTCGACGAACTTCGGGTCGTTCATGCGGCGCTCCATCTCCGGGTACTCGAGGTCGACGAGCCGGGTCTGGATCCACCACAGGTTGCCGAACGGGTCGCGGACCCGGCCGACGCGGTCGCCGAAGAAGAGTTCGGTCTGCTTCGTGACCTCTTCGGCGCCCGCTTCGACGGCCCGGCGTTGTGTCTCGATGCTGTCCTCGACGTAGAGCCGCAGGTACGCCGGGGTGTCGACCCAGTCGTCCTGCGCGTCGAACAGCATGACGACCGAGTCACCGACCCGGACCTCGGCGTGCCCGATCTTCCCGCCCTCGACGTACACCGGTTCGCCCATCGGCTCGGCGTCGAAGACCCGCTTCAGGAAGTCGATCACGCCCGCGGTGTCGCGCGAGATGATCCACGGGGTGACCGAGTGGTAGCCGTCGGGGATCGGGTTGCTCATCAGGGTTCTCCTCAGTCGTCGTGGCGCGTTGAGAAGAACACTAAAGGCCGTATAGGACAGATCTTGTCCTAATGCGTTTTCAGCAGGAAGGACGGCTTCGCGTCCTGCCAATCCGGCATGTCCAGGGAGTTGAGCGCCTCGACGATGCGCTTCTCCTCGTAGCGGAAATGCGTCTCCATGATCGCCGTGAGCCCGTCGAGTTCCCGCTGGACATGCAGGATCTCGGCCGGGCTCGACGCCGGGCCGACGCCGCCGACCAGTTCTTCGAGCCGTTCGATGATCCCGGTCATGACCTCGTGGTCGTGCGCGAGTTCTTCGAGCACCGGCCGCAGTTCGGGGTATTTCTCCGCCAGCACAAGGAAAGCACCGCCGTCCTCCCCGGTGTGGTGCCTGGTCAGCGCCGAACAGAAGGTGAGGCAATGCGCCCGTAGATCGCGCAGCCGCTCGGCACGCCCGTCCGCGACCGATCCGAGGTCGTCATGCAGCCTGGCCAGCTCTTTACGCAGCCAGTTGTGAACCTGAACGAGTTGATTTCCGAACGCCGTCAGCCGGCCGTTCGATGAAGAAGGGGTTTCCATGATTTCCCATGGTCCGACGCCTCCGCGCCCACGGCGGTCTCTTTGCCGGGTGCACTGCGACGCTGGATGAACTTCAGCACGACTCCCGGGTGATCGTCAAGGGGCTCAGTGGAAGTCACGGGATTTGGCGGTGATCCGCAACGGCAGGTGCCGGATCTGTTCCGCGAGAACGTTCACCACCTCTCCGGTGCGCTCGACCACACCGCGGACCAGCAACGCGGGACTGCCGCGGGCGACCCGGTGATAGCGCTGCCACACGCCCATCGTGCAGATGATGTTGATCATCCCCGTCTCGTCTTCGAGGTTCATGAAGGTGACGCCGCCCGCGGTCGCCGGCCGTTGGCGATGGGTCACCGCGCCACCGGTCAGCACCCGCGTACCGTGCGGAACCTCGCGCAGGCCCGCCGCCGTGACGACGCCGAGTTCGTCGAGGTTCTCCCGGACAAACTGGGTCGGGAAGCTGTCCGGCGACACCCCGGTGGCCCAGACGTCCGCGGCCGCGACGTCGATTTCGTCCATACCCGGCAACATCGGCGCCTTGACCCCGGTGGTGAGCCCGGGCAGTTTCTCCAGGCTCTCATCGGCGACGGCGCCCGCCGCCCAGAGCGCGCTCCGCCTGCTCTCGCCGAAACAACCGAACGCGCCCGCCGTGGCCAGCGCCTCGACCTGCGGTTTGGTCAGCCGCACGCGCCGGGCGACCTCGGACAGGTCCGCGAACGGGCCGCCGCGTTCCCGCTCCTCGACGATCTCCTTCGCCAGGCTCTCGCCGATCATCCGCACGGTGGACAGCCCGCCCCGCACGGCGAGCAGTTCTCCCTTGTCCGGCAACGGTTCCAGCGTCGCGTGCGGGAGACTCGCGTTGATGTCGGGGCCGAGCACCTTCACGCCGTGCCGCCGCGCGTCGGCGACCAGCGACTGCGGCGAATAGAACCCCATCGGCTGAGCGCGCAGCAGTCCGGCCAGGAACGCGTCCGGGTGGTAGTACTTGAAGTACGCGCTCGCGAACACCAGCAGGGCGAAACTCAGCGCGTGACTCTCCGGGAAGCCGAAATTCGCGAACGCCTTGAGCTTGCCGAAGATCTTCTCCGCGAGTTCCTCGCCGATGTCGTGCTTCGCGGCGCCTTCGAGGAATCGTCGTTTCAGCCGTTCCATCTTCTGCTCGGAACGTTTGGCCCCCATGGCGTGCCGTAACTGGTCGGCCTCCGCCGGGGTGAAATCGGCGACGTCGAGGGCGATCTGCATCATCTGTTCCTGGAACAACGGGACGCCGAGGGTCTTCTCCAGCGCGTTCTCCAGCTTCGGATGGTCGAAATCCCATTTCTCCTGCCCGTTCTTGCGCCGGATGTAGGGATGCACCGAACCACCCTGGATCGGGCCGGGGCGGATGAGCGCGACCTCGACCGCGAGGTCGTAGAACTTCTTGGGGCGCAAGCGGGGCAGGGTGGCCAGCTGCGCGCGGCTCTCCACCTGGAAGACGCCGATCGCGTCGGCGCGGCAGAGCATTTCGTAGACGTTCTGATCCTTGAGATCCAATTCGGAGATGTCGACCTCTTCCCCTTTGTGGTCGTGAACCAGATCTATCATATAGTGCAGGGCCGACAACATTCCGAGCCCGAGCAGATCGAATTTGACCAATCCCGCGGCGGCGCAGTCGTCCTTCTCCCACTGCACGACACTGCGGTCCGCCATCCGGGCCCATTCGATCGGCACGACCTCGCTCACCGGCTGGTGGCAGATCACCATCCCGCCGGAATGGATGCCGAGGTGCCGGGGAAAGTCTTCGAGCGCGCAGGCGAGTTCGACGACTTCGCCGGGGATGTCGTGATCGTGGTCCTTCTCCGTGGAGCGCAACGCACCCCAGCGGTCGATCTGTTTGCTCCACGCGTCCTGCTGACCTGGCGAGTACCCCAGCGCCCGCGCCGCGTCCCGGACCGCGGACCGCGCCCGGTAGGTGATCACGTTCGCCACCTGCGCGGTGTTCAGCCGCCCGTATTTCTCGTAGACGTATTGGATCGCCTCCTCACGGCGATCGGATTCGATGTCGAGGTCGATGTCCGGGTAGCCGTCGCGATCCGGGGCGAGGAACCGTTCGAAGAGCAGGTTGTAGCGCACCGCGTCGACCTTGGTGATGCCGAGCGCGTAACAGACCGCCGAATTCGCGGCCGAACCCCGGCCCTGGCAAAGGATCTTCTTCTCCCGGCAGAACCGCACGATGTCCCAGACGATCAGGAAGTAGCCGGGGAAGCCCAGCTCCTCGATGATCTCCAGCTCGTGCTCGATCAGCTTCCGGGCTTTTCGGCGGTACTTGGCGGTTTTGTTCTTCTCGTGGTCCTTCGCACCTTCGTAAGTGAGATGCCGCAGGTAGGTCGCCTCAGTGTGGCCTTCGGGCACCTTGAAGGGCGGCAGCTTCGGTTCGATGTGGTGCAGTTCGAACGCGCACTCCCGGCCGAGCAGCGCCGCCCGCTGCACCGCACCGGGGTACCGCGCGAAGATCTCGGCCATCTCCTCCCCCGACCGCAGGAACGCCGTCCCCGCCGCGGGCAGCCAGCCCTCCATGTCCTCCAGGCCCCGCCGCGCGCGGATGGCGCTGAGCGCGTCGGCGAGCGGGGCCCGTTCCGGTCGGGCGTAGTGCGCGGCCGTGGTCGCCACCGTCGGCAGCCCGAACTCGTCGGCCATCTCGCTCAGCAGGTCGTTGTGCGTGCTGTCCAAGGGAAGACCGTGATCGGTCAGCTCGACGTAGACGTTGTCCCGGCCGAAACAGTCGATGAGTTCCTTCAGTTTCCCCACCGCCGCGGAAGGCCCCTCGGCGACGAGTGCCTTCCGCACCGCGCCCTTGCGGCAGCCGGTGAGCACGACGCATTTCCCGTCGACCTCTTCGGCGACCGCGCGCAGGTCGTAGACCGGCCTGCCCTTCTCCGCCCTTTCCTTGGGGGACAACGACTGCCTGTCGAAGCCATACAGCTGTCCGGCGGTGATCGCCCGGTTCAGGCTCAGGTAACCGGCCTGTTGCTTGGCCAGCAAGAGAAGGTGCTCGCCCTCGGGGTCGGCGAAACCGTTCTGCGGTCCGGACAGCCCGAAGCTGAGCTCCGTGCCGAAGACGGTGTGCACGCCCAGTTCCCTGGCCGCTTCGGCGAAGCGCACCACGCCGTACATGCCGTCGTGATCGGTGAGCGCGATCGCGTCCAGGCCCAGCCGCGCGGCCTCCTCCACCAGCTCCTCGGGATGGCTCGCCCCGTCGAGGAAGCTGAAGTTCGAATGGCAGTGCAGTTCGGCGTACGGCACCCGGCGCGCGGTGGCCCCGTCGTCTTCACCGATCAGCCCCGAGAGGTCGGCGGGAGGCTGGTAGCCCTCCCGTTTGGCGCTCCACGCGGGGCTGTCACCGCCGTCGCCGGGCTGGACCTCGCCCGCGAGTTCACGGGCGAGGTCCCTCCACGGCCGTGGAGGGTTGTCCCAGCCCATCGGTCACCGATTCTCGGTCGAACGTCTCGGCGGGGGGACGAACACTTCCGCTCGTGGGACGCACGCCGCCCAGGCCGTGTCCGACTCGGCGCGCTGCACCGGAATGGCCGGTTCCTCCAGCCAGCTCCGCACCAGCCGCGTGTACTCCTCGTCCATGTTCAGTCGTACTTCCCTTCCAGTGTCCACATCGGATTCTTGTGGGGTTCGAAGCGGAGCAGCACCGCCTCCTCGGCTTCGTGCTCGTCGGCCAGCAGCACCTGCATCCGGATCCGGGTCCCCGACCGCGCGTGGCCTGCCCCGGCCCGGACGCCGACCGGCCATGGACCGGCCCACGAAAGGACTTCACGCGGCTCACCGCCCTCGAAGCTCACAAGGAACGGCGCTGCGGTGATCCGGCGCCGCGCGGTCATCTCCACGACGCGCCCGCTCTCGTCAAGCACCTGGGCGGGTACCGGCCGAGCGAACACCGTCGCCGGGGAAGGCGACGGGAGCCGTCCGGCCCAGTTCGCGTCCACCTGCGCCGACTTCTCCAGTCTGTCGCCCCACGGCACCAGCCGGACCCGCTCGGCGGGATCGCGGCCGCCGTCGAGGACCGCGGTGAAGACGCTCTCCGGGCCGAGTAGCCCCTGCACCCGCACCAGCGCACGGCCGGCGCGCTCGCCGGACAGGCCTTCGTCCTCTGTGGACGGCCGTAGCCCGCCTGCCGAGGCCGCCTGCCACAACCCGAGTTGCAGCGACCGGCCTTCGACGGTCTCCTCCGGCTCCAGCCGCAACCGGACGACGCCGGACCGGGGCCGTGCCGAGGTGTCCCGGACTTTCAGCCAGCCTTCGAACTGCCAGCGCACCCTGTCCGCGACACCGAGCGGGGTCAGCGGTTCGGCGCAGCGCCACACTCGGCCGAGTTGTTCGCCGGTCTCGGTGGTGGCGTAGATGCCGAGGCGGGTGCAGGCCAGCCCGTGCGCGGCGAGCCCGGCGTGGAATCGTTCACCGAGCCCTTTCGCCACGAACGCGGCGGCGTCGACCCGGTCGATCGGCGGGTCGAACGCCCGCGCGAGCGAGAGTTCCGGCGGCGGACGGCGGCGCGACGGCGGCCGTTCGGACCGTCCTCGTGCCAGCCGGTGCGCGAGGACGCCCTCCATCCCGAAGCGCGCGGAGACGTCGCTTTCGTCGAGTGCCGCGAAGGCACCCAACGTGCGAAGGCCGAGTTGCCGGAGCAGGGTGACCAGTTCGGCTCGGCCGGTTTCGGGCTGATCGAGTTCGCGGATGGGCAACGGGGCGAGGAATTCCGCCGTCTCGCCCGGCTCGACCAGCGTCGACCGGCGAGCGGCGAGCGTCGCGGCGAACAAGCCGTCGGCGACGCCGACCTGGCATTCCACCCCCGCCGCCACGGACACCTCGTCCACCAGCCGTTCGAGGAGGCCGTGTTCACCGCCGAAGTAGCCGGCCGCGCCCTCGACCGGGACGGCGACGATCCCCGGCCGCACCACCTCGACCCCGACGGCCAGTTCCTCCACCGCCCGCACGACGGACTCGAAGAGCCGGGCGTCACGGCCGTCGTCCTCGCCGAAGACCGCCAGCTCCGGACAGCAGGATTGGGCCTCACGCCGCCGCATCCCGCGGCGGACGCCGTCCCCTCTCGCCACCGCGGTGCAAGCGACCACACGGTTCGCCGAGAAGACCGCGGCCGGACGGCCGACGGGCTCACCTGCGACGGCCGCGGCGGCGACCGCCGGCCAGTCCGGGCACCACAGCACCAGCATGCGCACGGGCGGATTCACGCCGTCCCCCACCTGGTCGCGGGAAAGTCCGCCCGCTCGACCTCACCTTCGCCGGGAAACCGCAGCAACGCCGACATCGGCTGGGCGGCCGCACCCCGGCCACCGGCCCGCACCTCGACCTCACGGGCACGCAGGTAGCCCGCACCATCGCCCTCGAAGCCCGTCCAGCGCGAACGGCGGCAGCTCAGTTCGACCTCCGCACCGGGCCAGGAACCCAGCGAAAGCAGCACCGAGCCACGGTTGCGAGCGCGCGCGGACAGCCGTCTCGCCACGTCGGGCCGGGCGAGCCCCGGACCGACGACCACGAGATCGAAGCCGTCGAGCAAGGCCGCGGTCACCGCCGGGAACTCGGCACCGGGACGGGGGACCAGCGCGAGCCTGCCCACCTCGACCCCGAGTTCCGCGGCGGCGACCACCCCGAGCGCAGGCAGGCCGACCGCGACCGCCCACGCACCGCCGGCGGTCGCGGCGGCGAGCAGGGTGAGCATCAGTGACGTGGACCCCAGCACCGAAACGGTGCTCCCGCGCCGGAGCCCCGCGGCGGGCAGCAGACCGGACAACGCCGGGGACACCGGGAGCACCCTTCCCGTAGTCCTCGCGTGTTCGGCCGCGGAAGCCACGCCACTGGCCGTGCTCACTCCTGGCAAGGCCGCCAGCCTCGCCAACGGCAAGGCCCGTGCCTCGACCACCTCCGCTGTCACCGGACCTCGCCTCCCCACGACACCTAGACCGTCCATAGAGGACGGCGCTGGGCATGCCACGGGGAAGGCGGCATCTCGAACAGGTGTTCGATGACTCCAGTAGACCGGGTCTCGCTGTGGTTGTCAAGCGATGAGGGAACGATCACCGGACCTGTCATGCCGAAGCCGGGAAGCCGCGGGACCATCGACTTCACCAGTTACCAGGCGGTTTCTGTCATTCTGGACGCCATGCCCTCGGAAGCCTTGCGTCGCGCGTTGACCGACCCCGGCGAGCCGCCGCTGCGCCCACTGCCGGACGAGGTCGCCGCCCTGCTGGACCGGCTGGCCGCTCCCCCGCGGCTCGCCGCCCATCTGCGAGCGGTCCACGACGTGGCCGTCACGCTGGCCGACTGGCTGGAAAAGCGGCATCCGGAGGTGGACTTCGACCGCGAAGCGACCCTTTTCGGCGCCGCCGTCCACGACATCGGCAAGACGATCCACCCCGGGGAGTTGTCCGGACCCGGCTCCGCGCACGAACAAGCCGGTTACGAACTCCTTCTGTCCCAAGGAATCAGCGAAGAGCGGGCTCGATTCGCGCGAACGCACGCCGCCTGGGGTGAGGACGTCGGCGTCGAGAATCTGCTCGTGAGCACCGCGGACAAAGTATGGAAGGCGAAGCGGGTCGAGGATCTCGAGCAGCTGCTGGTCGACCGCTTGACCGTCGCGAGTGGACAGTCGTCGTGGGAGGTATTTCTGGCGCTGGACGACATACTCGATCGGATCGCGGCAGACGCCGACGGGAGGCTGGCCTTCCAGGCGCGCCATCCCGCCTCGGAAACGTAGTCCTTCGCCTACGCTTCCCGGCGTACGAGCTCTTCCGCCAGCTCGACGACGATCCCCTCCGGGCCGCGGACGTAGCAGAGCCGGTAACTGTCCTCGTATCGCACCAACTCGCCGACGAGTGTGCCGCCGTGCGGCCGCAAATGTTCGAGGGCGTCCTCGATGTCCTCGACCGAGAACACGAAGTGGCGAATGCCGGGCGTGTTCATCGGCGCGCGCGAATCACCTTCCCACCTCTCCGGCGTCCGGTATTTGATCAGCTCCACTCCTCCGTGGCCGTCCGGCGGCCGCAGCACCGCGATATCCGTCCGGACCCCTTTCAACCCGGTGAGGCGGTCGACCGTGTCACCGGTGAGCGATGCCTCGCCTTCCAGTTCGAGACCGAGCGCGATGAAGAACGCCTTGGCCGCTTCGAGATCGTGGACGACGACACCGACGTGTTCCAGCTTCTTCAGTTTCATGACAGGTCCTTTCAGGCGCTCTGGCGCGCTGCCCGCTGACGCAGGAGTTCTTCGACGGCGGAAGGCAGGGTGGTCTCGAAGTCGATGAGCTTGACCCAGGTCGGGGTCACCACGATGCGGACCATGCCGTCGTAGAGCGACCGCACTTCCTTTTCCCACTCGACCCGCTGCTCGGGCGTCATCTCGTAGCTGCCGTTCCACTGCAGGTACTCGTCGGGGATGCCGTCGACGAGGTCCAGCTCGGCCGTGCCGCGGATGAGCAGCACCTTCGGCGGATGCGATTCGGTGTCGATCGTCAAGGCGACGGCGGGGTTGCGGCGCAGGGCGGGCAGCTTCCGCGCGTTCGTCGCGGTGCACATGACGATCTCCACGCCGTTCCAGTGGATCCCGATCGGGATCGCCCGCGGCGTGCCGTCGAGCGCGGTGTAGGCCAGCCGGGCCAGGTCACGGGCCAGGAGTTCCTGGCTGTGCGGGCGGTTCAGGATCTCGTCGATCGTGCTCTGCCGCATGTCGCTCTCCTCGGGTCGCTGTCTTCACGGACACCCCAGGGACGCCGCTGTCCCCGGCACTTCGACACTCCAGAATGCGACCCGCGTCACTTCGCCTTTAGCGGGCTAAACGCGATCTGTTTGTCGAAACGGCACCTGGCCAGGCGTCGCGTCTGTGAAGGCACGCGAGAGAGGACAGTCATGACGAAGGAAACCGAGGTCCGTTTCGAGGGCTTCCTGCCCACCACGCCCGCCGACACCTGGGCCGCGATCACGACGGGCAGCGGCGGCTGGCTCTGGCCGATCCAGTACGAACCGCGCGACGGCGGCGCCGAGTCCGGCCTCACGCCGAACGGCGGCATGGTGACCGTCTGGAAGCCGTCACAGCGCTTCGTCACCTACGCGGAAGACGAGAACGGCTGGTTCAACACGCTCGAGTACGTCCTCGAACCGAAGGACGGCGGGACCTACCTGCGCTACGAACACACCACGGTCCTCGACGACGTCGAATACGACGCGTGCGAGCGGCACACGGCGTTCTACTACCACTCGTTCGGCGAGTACCTGACGCACTTCAACCGGCGTGAGGTGAAGTACTTCAAGACCGACGCGCCCGAAGCCTCGAAGGCCCCGGAGGCGTTCGAGGTCGTGCGGGCCGCGATCGGCGCGACGGTCGCGGGCGACCAGGTGCGCTTCGAGGTGCCGGGCGTCGGCACTATCGAAGGCGTCGTCGACTATCTGACGCAGGCCTTCATCGGCGTCCGGACCGAAGACGCGCTGTACCGCTTCTACGGCCGGAACGTCTGGGGCTGGCCTGTCGGCATCGGGCACCACCTGTTCGCCGAAGACGCCGACGCGGACAAGGCCGAGAAGGCGTGGACGGCTTGGCTGAACGGCCTGTACGCCTAGCGGGGCAGGTTCTTCGCGAGCTCGGCCCCGACGGACTTCGCCGCTTCGGCGGACTCCGCGGGCGGGATCGGCGAGTTCGTGAAGAACCCCTTGTCCCAGCCCTTGTAGGTGACGATGCCGACGTACACGCCCTGGGTGAAGCGCAATTCGGCTCCGCTGAAGGCGCTGTCGGTGTCCAGAGAAACGAGAACCGCCTTCTCCCCGATGCCCTGCACCTGCTGCTGGCGTTCGGACGGCGCGGCCGACCCGACGGAGGACTCGGCCGCGCGCTTCTCGGCGTCCGGCCCCTCGTGGCGGTAGACCATGACCTGGAGGGTGCGGTCGTGGACGTTGTCACCTTCCGGCGCCGCCCAGGAGCAGCCGTACTGCTTGGTGACGATGTCGCCCGCTTTGATCTCGTTCTCGCGGACGCCCTGGAAGCTGCTGGTGACCGTCTTGTTCAGGGTCTCCGGAGAGACCTTGCACTCGGTGGGCGGCTGCTGGGAGACCGGCGCCTTGCCGACGGACGAGTAGTACTCCGACGCGAAGATGCCGCCCGGGATGCCCAGGCCGAGCAGGACGACGCCACCCACGATCAGGCCGACGATCAGCCCGGTCTTTTTCTTCTTGGGCGGCTGCCCGTAGCCGGGCGGGGGACCGTACCCCGGCCCCCCGGGCTGGGGCGGACCGTAACCCGGCTGCTGTCCGTATCCCGGTCCAGGTGGCGGGCCCTGACCCGGACCTTGGCCGTACCCCTGCGGCGGCTGATGCACCGATCCTCCTACCGATCCTCGCGTACGCTCACGCGTCGCGTTTAGCCCGCTAAAGGCGACACGCGGCCAGCATGGCACGGCGGCCGGGGCCGGGCACCGGGAACGCCCGCGGTGCTGTCCGCGGGCGCCCCCGGATCGCGATTAGGGGGCTGAACGCAAGTCGGCGCCGGATCGCGTTTAGCCCGCTAAAGGCGACGTCGGCGCTGGGACCGGCCGGATCGCGATTAGGGGGCTAAACGCAAGTCGGTGCTAGTGGGCGAAGTGGCGCGTGCCGGTGAGGTACAGGGTGACCCCGGCGGCCTCGGCGGCGGCGATGACCTCGGCGTCGCGGATCGAGCCGCCCGGCTGGACGACGGCGCGGACACCGGCCTCCAGCAGGACCTCGAGACCGTCCGGGAACGGGAAGAAGGCGTCCGAAGCGGCGACGGCGCCCTTCGCCCGGTCCCCCGCCCGCGAGACCGCGAGCCGCGAGGAGTCGACTCGGTTGACCTGCCCCATGCCGACACCGACGGTCGCGCCGTCGTTCGCCAGCAGGATCGCGTTCGACTTCACCGCGCGCAGCGAACGCCACGCGAACTCGAGGTCGGCCAGCGTCCGGTCGTCGGCGGCCGCGCCGGTCGCCAGGGTCCAGTTCGCCGGGTCGTCGCCCTCGGCGGCGATCGTGTCGACGGTCTGCACCAGCATGCCGCCGGAGATCGGCCGGAACTCGATCGGATCCGGCGACGTGATCGCGGGCAGCTTCAGCAGCCGCACGTTCTTCTTGCGCTGCAAGATCTCCAGCGCCTCGGCGTCGAAGTCCGGCGCCAGGACGACCTCGGTGAACACCTCGGAGATCTGCTCGGCGGCCTCGCGACTCACCGGCCGGTTGGTCGCGATCACCCCGCCGTAGGCCGAAACCGGGTCGCAAGCGTGCGCCTTCCGGTGCGCCTCGGCGATGTCCTCGCCGACGGCGATCCCGCACGGGTTGGCGTGCTTGATGATCGCGACGGCCGGGGCGTCGAAGTCATAGGCGGCGCGGCGCGCGGCGTCGGTGTCGACGTAGTTGTTGTACGACATGGCCTTACCGTGCAGCTGTTCCGCGTGCGCGAGGCCCGGCCGCCAGTGCTTGTACAGCGCGGCCTTCTGGTGCGGGTTCTCGCCGTAGCGCAGCACGTCGCCGCGCTCCCACGAAGCGCCGGTGAAGTCCGGGAAGCCGGAGTCGTCCGCGGGCGCGTAGACGTTGGCGAACCACGAGGCGACGGCGGTGTCGTACGCCGCGGTGTGCGCGTAGGCCTGAGCGGCGAGCCGCTTGCGGTCGGCCAGCTCGAAACCGCCCGTGGCGACGCGCTCCAGCACCCACCCGTAGCGGGACGGGTCGACCACGACGGCGACACTGCCGTGGTTCTTCGCCGCGGCACGCACCATCGCCGGGCCGCCGATATCGATGTTCTCGACGCAATCCTCCGGGCTCGCGCCCGAAGCGACGGTCTGCGTGAACGGGTACAGGTTGACCACGAGCAGGTCGAACGGCGCGATGTCCAGCTGCCTGAGCTGCTCGACGTGCTCCGGGCGGTCGCGGTCGGCGAGCAGGCCCGCGTGCACGCGCGGGTGCAGCGTCTTGACCCGGCCGTCGAGGGACTCGGGGAACCCGGTGACCTCTTCGACCGGCGTCACCGGCACCCCGGCGTTCGCGATGACCTTCGCCGTGCCGCCGGTCGACACGATCTCGACACCCGCCGCGTGCAGCCCGGTGGCGAGTTCGAGCAGGCCGGCCTTGTCCGAGACGCCGATCAGCGCGCGCCGGACGGGACGCTGTCCCTGTGCGGTACTCACGAAAACCTCACCTTTCGTCCCTCGACCGCGCACCCGCTCCGGCCGAGTTTTTCGATCGTTTCCACCAGGAGCCTGCGTTCCACGGCCTTGATCCGCTCGTGCAGGACGTGCTCGTCGTCATCGGATTCCACGATCACCGGCGCCTGCGCGATGATCGGCCCGGTGTCGACTCCGGCGTCGACGAAATGCACCGTCGACCCGGTGATCTTGACGGCCATCGCCAGCGCGTCGGCCACGGCGTGCGCGCCGGGGAACGACGGCAGCAACGCCGGATGCGTGTTGATCACGCGGCCGGGGAACCGCGCGAGGAACTCGGCGCCGAGGATCTTCATGAACCCCGCCGAGACGACCAGGTCGGGCTGGTAGGCGGCGACGGCTTCGGTGATCGCCTTGTCCCACGCCGCGCGGTCCGGATGGTCGGCCATCCGCACGGTGAACGACGGCACGTCGGCGCGTTCGGCGCGTGTGAGCGCTTCGATCCCGGTGCGGTCGGCGCCGACGGCGACCACCTTCGCCGGGAAGTTCGGCTTTTCGACCGCGTCGAGCACGGCTTGCAGCAGCGTGCCGGAACCGGACGCGAGGACGACGAGCTTCACCGGAGTGGGCAGGTCCAACCGACTAGCCAGAACGGGCTCCTTGCCACGGCGGTACGCACTCGGGCGTACGGCGCTTCACCTGGTCGCGACAACCCTAACGGTCGCCGCCGGGCGCGCTTTCGTCGCCGGACCCGTCGGTGGACTCGGTCACAGCGATGTCCTGCTCGGGCTCGGTTTCGGGCGGGGTTTCGCCGGAATCTTCACCCAGCTCGCGGGCGAGTTCCGCTTCGGCCTCGTCGTCCAGATCGTCGTCGGCCGGCACTGCTTCGTCTTCTTCGGCCTCGACGGCTTCTTCTTCAGCTTCGAAGACTTCTTCCTCGACCTCGACCTCGACGGTGGCTTCGGGCTCTGTCGGCGGCGCGGGCGGCTCGTGCGCTCCGGCGAAGAAGGCGACGAACCCGCCGGGGATGACGATCCAGCAGAAGGCGATCACCGACGCGACCCCGACCGGCACGCTGACCGGGTCGAACGGCCCGTCGCCGAGCCTGCCGCCGGAAAGCGTCCCGAGGATGACGCAGCCGAACGCGACGAGCGCGCCCGCGACGGCGACCGCCCGCATCCGCGGCATCGGATCCTCGTCGATCGCGCGGATCTTCCA
Source organism: Amycolatopsis sp. cmx-11-12 (assembly GCF_046269425.1). Taxonomy (NCBI): domain Bacteria; kingdom Bacillati; phylum Actinomycetota; class Actinomycetes; order Pseudonocardiales; family Pseudonocardiaceae; genus Amycolatopsis; species Amycolatopsis sp. cmx-11-12. The sequence continues at coordinate 62,446 of NZ_JADNQM010000002.1, forward strand.
GCCGACGAGCGCGCCGGTCAGCGCGGGCAGGAGCAGCAACGCCGGCCACCAGACCGCGTGGTGCGACGGGATCCCCGCCAGCACCGGCACGCCCGGCAACTGTCCTTCCTGGTAGCCGAACATGCCGACGGTCAGCGAACCGACCGAGAAACCCGGACCGGTGGTGAAGGACAGCGCGGCGACGACCGCGTTCGGCAGGTACGCCACGGAAAGCACGAACAGGCCGAGGCTCGCGCCGAGGCCGGGTTCGAACAGACTGTCCACAGTGGACCAGGAGAACGCGGTGGCGACGGTGAACACCACCGCGCCACAGGCGACCATCGCGGCGAGACCGAGCGCGCCCGCCCGCAGGCCATGGACGGCCACCGGGTCGAACCGGTCCCGCACCGTGGCGGGAAGTCCGCAGCGCTTGGCGACGCCCGCGACGGCGGCGAGTCCGGCGATGAGTCCCGGTACGCAGAAGGCGGTCAGCGGGTTCACCCCGATCGGCGATCCGCCTGCCAGCAGGGCGATGAACACGCCGAACAGCGCGTGCGCGCCGGCTGTCACCGCCACCACCGGGACGGCGTCCGCCGGGGTCCGGCCGCCGATCCGGCGCACGGCGCGCGCGGCCGTCCGCGCCGCGAGCCCCGCGACGACGAGCGTCGGCAGCAGCGGCAGCACGCCGAGCGGATGACCGCCGATTTCGAGTTCCACCTGCCACGCGGCGAGCCAGCCCGGTCCGGCGGCGAGCACGGCGCCCACGGCGGAGAACCGGGAACGGTCGGCGGCGAACGCGACCACCGCGAGAACCATCGCGACAGCGGTGTAGGAGAAGAGCAAAGGCGTGCAGGCCGCGGCGAGCAACACCCGAACCCGCTTCGCCCTGGACACCTCCGGCTCGGGGACGGGGTCGCTCACCGGCTCTTCGCCCGGCGGGCGTTCGTCGCGGGTGAGCAGCTTCATGATCCGCACCATGACATCCGGACTGGGCCGTCCGGGTGAGGCACGCCGCCACCGGGTGACGCGCGTGGCCCAACCCACCCGGTCGGGTAACCCGGAAAAGAAAAGCACCCACTGTGACACGGAGAGTCACAGTGGGTGCTTTTTTGTGCGAAAGGTCAGCTTTGCCGGTCGAACCCACCCGGCGGCGTGCCCGGGTTCTGGCCCTGCTCCGAGGACGGCGGCTGCTGGAAGAACTGGCCCTGCTGCGGCGCGTACGTCGTGGCCTGCTGGCCCGGCGGCTGCGTGACCGGCGGCTGGAACCCGCCCGGCTGCGCGAACGGGGCGGACGGCTCACCCTGCTGCTGCCCCTGCTGCTGGCCCGCGCCGGGGAACGGCTGGACCTGCGTGGCGGCCGGACCCTGCTGACCCTGCTGGCCGAACGGACCCTGCGGGCCCTGCTGCGGGAACTGCTGGCTGTAGGGGGCCTGCGGCGCCTGCTGCTGGGGCTTCGCGACGGGCAGCTTGAGGACGTCGTGCTCGAACAGCAGCGCGGCGACCGCGACCAGCATCTGCAGGATGCCGAGGATCAGCACCACGGTGATGATGCCCGGGACCGAGACCTCCGGGCGGCCCTCGCCGCCGTCGACGGTCGGGTAGCCGATGATCAGGTCGAGCGCGCCGAACGCGCCGAGCACGCTGAACAGCGCGGCGAACGGCAGCACCTTCGGGCCGCGCGGCAACGCGTGCAGTGCCGCGAGCAGACCGCCGACCAGGAGGAAGACCGAGACCTCCTTGGCGGCGTCGGCCTCGTCGGAGAAACCGACGAAGAACTGCACCAGGCCGAGGACGGTGACGGCGAGCGCGAGCAGCAGCGCCAGGTTCAGCGGAGTCGCCGGTGACGACGGCGCCTGCTGCTGCGGGAAGGCTCCCGATCCTGGGTTGGGGTGTTGCTGCCCGCCACCCTGCTGGGGGTAGCCGGGCCCACCGCTGGGATAGGACATCCGAATGCTCTCCTGTCGTTGGACCGGCACCCGGGGCACGCGGGACCCCCGGGACAAAACGAGGCGGCTGTGATGCTCGAACGCTAGCGCACGCACGCGGTCATCTCGCCCCTCGGGCTCTGAGACGTCTGTACACCCCATCGGGTTCCGCGCGGAACCCCTCAGCGACGTCCGTTTCGCGTTTAGCCCCCTAATCGCGATCCGGTCGCCGGATCGCGATTAGGGGGCTAAACGCGAAACGGCGGGCCGGGCACCTGGGTGGGTGCCCGGCCCGCCGGGGAAGCGCTCAGTCTCCGAAAGATCAGAGGCTGTTGTACAGCTCGCGCGCCAGGACGGCGGTCTCGCTCGGGGTCTTCCCGACCTTGACGCCGGCGGCCTCGAGGGCCTCCTTCTTGGCGGCGGCCGTGCCGGAGGAGCCGGAGACGATGGCGCCGGCGTGGCCCATGGTCTTGCCCTCGGGCGCGGTGAAGCCCGCGACGTAGCCGACGACCGGCTTCGTCACGTTGTCCTTGATGTAGGCCGCGGCACGCTCTTCGGCGTCGCCGCCGATCTCGCCGATCATCACGATGACCTTGGTCTCGGGGTCCGCCTCGAACGCCTCGAGGGCGTCGATGTGCGTGGTGCCGATGATCGGGTCGCCGCCGATGCCGACACCAGTCGAGAAACCGATGTCACGCAGCTCGTACATCATCTGGTAGGTCAGCGTGCCGGACTTCGACACCAGCCCGATCGGGCCGGCACCGGTGATGTTGGCCGGGATGATGCCGGCGTTCGACTTGCCGGGGCTGATCACGCCGGGGCAGTTCGGCCCGATGATGCGGGTCTTGTTGCCCGTCGCGACCGCGTGTGCCCAGAAGTAGGCCGAGTCGTGCACCGGGATGCCCTCGGTGATCACCACGGCGAGCGGGATCTCGGCGTCGATCGCCTCGATGACCGCGGCCTTGGCGAACTTCGGCGGCACGAAGATGACCGAAACGTCGGCGCCGGTCTCCTTGATGGCCTCCTCGACCGTGCCGAACACGGTGAGTTCCTTGCCCTCGATGGAGACGGTCTGGCCGGCCTTGCGGGCGTTGACGCCACCCACGATGTTCGTGCCGGACTTCAGCATCTTGGTCGCGTGCTTCATGCCCTCGGAGCCGGTGAGCCCCTGGACGATGACCTTGCTGTTCTCGTTGATGAAGATCGACATCTCACGCACCTGCCGCGGCGAGCTCGGCGGCCTTGTCGGCCGCGTTGTCCATTGTGTCCACCACGGTGACCAGCGGGTGGTTCGCGTCGGCAAGGATCTGGCGACCCTCGACGACGTTGTTGCCGTCCAGCCGCACGACGAGCGGCTTGGTGGCCTCGTCGCCCAGGATCTTCAGCGCCTCGACGATGCCGTTCGCGACCGCGTCGCAAGCGGTGATGCCGCCGAAGACGTTGACGAAAACGCTCTTCACGTCGGTGTCGTTGAGGATGACGTCCAGCCCGGCCGCCATGACCTCGGCCGAGGCGCCGCCGCCGATGTCGAGGAAGTTGGCGGGCTTGACGCCGCCGTGCTTCTCGCCCGCGTAGGCCACGACGTCCAAAGTGGACATCACGAGGCCCGCGCCGTTGCCGATGATGCCGACCTCGCCGTCGAGCTTGACGTAGTTGAGGTCCTTGGCCTTGGCCTTCGCCTCGAGCGGGTTCTCCGCGTCCTTGTCGACCAGGGCCTCGTGGCCCGGCTGACGGAACGAGGCGTTCTCGTCGAGGGTGACCTTGCCGTCGAGGGCGATGATCTTGTCCTGCGGGTCACGGACCAGCGGGTTGACCTCGACCAGCGTCGCGTCCTCGGAGACGAAGGTCTCCCAGAGCTTCACGACGACGTCGGCGGCCTCGTCGACCACGTTCTCCGGGAACTTGCCCGCGGTCAGGATCTCGACGGCCTTCGCCTTGTCGACACCGATGATCGCGTCGACCGGGATCTTCGCGAGCGCTTCGGGACGCTCGACGGCCAGCTGCTCGATCTCCACGCCACCTTCGGCCGAAGCCATCGCGAGGAAGGTGCGGTTCGCACGGTCCAGCAGGAAGGAGAAGTAGTACTCCTCGGCGATGTCCGAGGCTTCGGCCACCAGCACGCGACGCGTGATGTGACCCTTGATGTCGAGACCGAGGATCGCCTCGGCCTTTTCCGCGGCCTCGTCCGGCGTCTGAGCCAGCTTGACGCCGCCGGCCTTGCCGCGGCCGCCGGTCTTGACCTGCGCCTTGATGACGACCTGGTTGCCGATCTTCTCGGCGGTGGCCTTGGCTTCTTCGGGGGTGTTTGCCACGGCACCCGGCAGAACCGGTACTCCGTGGGCGGCGAAGAGATCCCTCGCCTGGTATTCGTAGAGGTCCACTACTCCAGTCTCCTGACGACACGCCACTGTGGTGGTCCGTTGCCGGACCGCGCTGTCGGACCAGTCGAGGTTAGCGACCTGCGTAGAAGCAGGGGACTCCGCACCTGGTGAAGTCGGTCACCGTACGCGGTCAGACGGTGTTTCCACGGTGTGAGACCGCACACCGGAGACCCAGTTCGCCGCCTCTTCCAGGCTTTCGAAGGCGTTTTCGAACTCGGTGGCGCCGTTACCGACCGCGAAGAGAAGGACGTCCGGGAGCGCGTCGGCGAGCCCTTCCGGCTCACTCGCGCCCCGTACGACGCCGAGGATGTCCGGATCCTCCTGTTCGGCCGTCCGGACCAAGTGTTCGAGAGTGTCGAGGCGTCCGGCGTAGACGACCTCGACGCCGTCGTCACGCAACAGCCTTCCGAGCGCGACCGCCGAACCTTCCTCGACGCCGTACTCGGCCAGCACGACACGCAGGAGGCGACGGGTCACCCGGACCGCCGCGAGCCCGCGATGGCCATCCCGGCCGCGATGAGGGACACGACGGCGGCGCCCAGCGCGAGCCAGAACCCGATCCCCGCCGACGCGCCGTCGTACTCCGACCCGACGAGCGGCAGTTCCGCCGCGCGCAGGCCGAGCACCAGCGCGGCACCGGCCAAGGCGGCCGCGGCCGCGATCGGGCGTGAGCGCACGACGAGCGCGTACAGGCCGAGGACGACCGCGAGCGCGCCGAGCAGACCCCACGACGCCGCGCCGAAGTCCGACCACAAGCCCGGTGCGGTGTAGCCGGGCGCGGTGAACACCGGCGTGCCGAACGCGGCGATCGCCAGCACCGCCGCGGCGGCGACCGGGGTGAGCACGGTGCCGTTCGCCCGCGAGCCGTCCAGCTCACTGTCCATCGCGGCGTCCATCGCGGCGTCGTCGGTGACGTCACGTTCCACGACCCCGGTGATCACCGCGGCGAGCGCGGCGACGGCCGCCAGCGCGAGCGCGAGGAACGTCCAGGTGACGCCCGGGCCCGCCGAGTAGCCGACCTTGTCCGGCAACGGCAGCGGGAGGTCGACGCCGAACAGCGCCGGGTCGACCGCCTTGTCCTCGGTCACGGACAAAGCCGCGCTCAGGACGCCCGCGCCCGCGAGGACCACACCCGCCCACGTGGCCGCGACGACTCCCCTGGCGAACGGCGAGAGCCGCGGCACGAAGACGAACAGCGCGGGCACGGCGAGCACGACGGCGGCGCCGAGCAGCAGCCAGCGCGCCGGCGTCTCCGGGACGGGCGTCGGACCGTTGGCCTTCAGCACCGGTGTCAGCGCGCCCGCGACCGCCGCCGCGGCGGCGAGCAGCGCCAGCCCACCGGTGGCCGACCGCCACCAGAACAGCCCGGGCAGCCTGGCCTCGCCCGCCAGATCACCGGTCGCCGTCTCGCCCACTTTCTCGACGTCGAACCGGGTGAAGGCCAGCCCGAGCAGCGCCAGGCCCGCGACGGTCACCAGCACCGAACCCGGCGCGACCGAGAGCCGGTCCACGACCAGCCCCGCGACCACCGGCGGCACACCGACCGCGAGCGCCGCCAGTCCGGCACCGGCGAACCCGCCCTTGCCGACCGCTGCCGAGGGCGAACTCACCGCCACGAGCACGGTCAGCGGAAGCAGGGCCGCGAGCAGCAGGTATCCGGCCATCGCGACCGTCGGTCCCTCGAAGGCGTTCTTCGCCAGGAGGTACGCGTTGTCCGAACCGAGCGGTGCGAGCAGCAGGCCGATCCCTCCCGCCACGCCGAGCACGGGCCCGAGCAGCCGCCAGCGGCGCCGTCCGTCGAGTTCGCCCGCCAGTTCCGCCTCGTCGCGGGCGGGCCCAGCGGCGAACGCCCCGGCGGCGAGCGTGAGGAGGTGGCCCGCCACCAGCGGCCACAGTCCAGGCCCGGCCGGAGGCAGCGTGAGCAGACGGTCGGCGAGGAACAGTTCCGGACGCGCCGCGAGGGATCCGTCCGCGAGCAGTTGCAGGTCCAGCAGCAGCCGCCCGGGCGCGAGCGCGGTCAGCCCGAGCACCAGCCCGGCCGTGAGCCCCGGACGTCCGGACACCACCGCGTAGACCACGGCCACCGCGGGCGCCAAGGCCAGCACGACCAGCAACGGCCCGGCGGCGAAACCGGGCGAACCGCCCCGGACGGCGGGCATCAGCGCGCCGACGGCCAGCGCGACCGCACCGGCCGACACCAGCCCCGCCGAGGGCAGGAGCGCTCGCGGGCGGGCGCCCGGTTCGCTCCGGAGTGGTTCGGCGGACGCGGTCCCGGGGACGGCCTGCCCGGTGGAGTCCGCGGGTACTGAAGTCACTGCGGATTCGTCACCGGGGTGCCGTGAGCGCGAAGTCATCGACGGCGACGCTAGCAAGCCGGGTTCACGCGGGCCCGCCAGCAGGGGCGTCGCGGGTCCCACCAGCGCTCAGCGGCACTCAGTGGCGCTCAGCGGTGCTCACGGAGGGCCTCGACGGAGGACGGAGACCGAGAGTGGGTAAACCTCCTTCAACATCACCGGGCAACCGGTTATTTCCCTCGTTTGCCTCCTTCCCGGCCCTCCGGTACCCCCGAATGGCCCCATGATCTTGTAACGCAAGTCACAAGGTTACGAGTAAACCTCCACTAACTTTGGGTAATCTTCACTGGATAACGGCCAGATCGCCGTCGCCCGATCGGCCGAGGGCGCGACCAAATCTTGCTGACGGGGGTGCCGCTTCGTTACTGTCCCCAGGTCCCCATTACAGTCAGATCACGAATGAGAGCATCGAACGAACCACCCCCGAGGTCGTTCACCGGGTTCCCCCGCCCGGGCTCTTGATCCGACTCCCCGAACATGGAAGGCCCCGTCTTGGCTTCACACCGCTCCCCCGGCGGCCAAGCTCCTTCCCCGGCGCTCGAGAACGCACTCGATGGTGCGGTCGTTCGCGTCCGGGGCTCGCACCGACTGTCGCCCCCGTCCTCGGCCCTCCGCGGCCGTGTCGTGGTCTCGGCCGTCGCTGCCGGCGCCTTCGCGGCCGCCGTCGCCGGGCAAACCCTGAAGTCCGTTTCGGAAACCTCCGACGCCGCCGTCACCCCGCTGGCCAGCACCCAGGACGCGAGCGCCTCGTTCGCCCTCGGTGGCGGAGCCGCTGGTGGCGCCCCCGAGTTGCTGCCGACCAGCCAGTCGGCGAACGGCTCGGCCGAGGCCCAGAAGCTCTCGGACAGCAACAGCATCACCCAGGCCCGCGTGAAGCGTGAGGCCGAAGCGGCCCGCAAGGCCGAAGAAGAGGCCAAGCGCCCCAAGACCTGCATGCCCACCAAGGGCAGCTTCACCTCGGGCTTCGGTGCCCGGTGGGGCACGAGCCACCTCGGCATCGACATCGCGGCCCCGATCGGCACGCCGATCGTCGCGGCCTCCGACGGCACGGTCATCGAAGCGGGCCCGGCCAGCGGTTTCGGCCTCTGGGTCAAGGTCCAGCTCTCCGACGGCACGGTCCACGTCTACGGCCACATGAACTCGTTCTCCGTCCGCGAAGGCCAGAAGGTCAAGTGCGGCGAAGAGATCGCCGAAGTCGGCAACCGCGGCCAGAGCACCGGCCCGCACCTGCACTTCGAGGTGTGGCAGAACGGCACGAAGAAGATCGACCCGCGCCCGTGGCTCTCCGCCCGCGGCGTCAACGTCGGCTGATCGAGCCTCTTTTCCTCTCTCCACACCGGTGACCACGCCCGAGGCAAGGGCACGCCGGGCAACGACGCTCTGGCGTGCCTTCAGAACCTCCGCTCCCCCCGTTTCGGGCACAAGGGAGCGTCGTAGGTCCACCGCCGTGGAGCGAGTTCGGTTTTCCGGGCCCTCAAAGGCCTCATACGACACTGTCGCGCGGCCTTCGGATGAAGTACCCCACGGCGACCTGCCACACCGTGCAGAGCCCTGCCGGGCGCCGTCTGGTCGGCAGCCATCCGGCGAAAATTCCCCGAGAAGGATCTCGGTACCCGGCTGACCGCGGCCCGAACAGCCATTGCCGCGCGTGCCCGCATACGACGCACCGTCCGACCCCGTCCGGTTCGTGCGCCCGCAGTAACGCGCGCCAGGCCGCGACCAGCCTGAGCACTTCCGGCGGTTCCGGACCCCGATCCGGTCCCGCCCCTTCTTCAACACCCCGCAAGTAGTCGAGTACCCCAGCCGCGAGAACCCCAAACAAGACCCCGTCCACACCGTGCGCCCCCTCCCTGGTCGGGGGACACCGGCTTGTCCAGCATACCCCAGCGCATCGAACTCGTGTTCGATGGCACAGGTATACGGGAGGGGTCCGACAGTTTTCGGATGCGGTGGCGAAACCGCAGGTCAGGGCTAGAGTTTGACCATCGGCACGCTGCCGATGAGCATCAGCCGGACCTTGCCGGCGGCGCCGAAGTCGATCGTCGCGGTGGCTCGCGGTCCGGCTCCGTCGCAGGCGAGGACGGTCCCGAGCCCGTACTTGTCGTGGCTGACCCTGTCGCCGACGTCGAGCTTGAGCGCGACGGTGTCCTTCCAGCCCTTGCCGAACGGGCTCGTACCCGTCGACCTCGACGGCGACGCTGAGCCACCGCCACGGCTCCCCCAGGTCGTCGCGGCACGCGGCGAACCGCCCGACGAACCGAAACCGCCGGAGGACGACGACGGCGCGAGCCTGCGCCAATCGACCAGTTCGGCGGGAAGCTCGTCGAGGAACCGCGAAGCCGGGTTCATCTGCGGCTGACCCCAGGCGGAGCGCACCATCGAACGGGAGACGTACAGCCGTTTCCTTGCCCGCGTGATCGCGACATAGGCGAGACGGCGTTCCTCGGCCAGTTCAGTCGGGTCACCGAGCGCGCGCATATGCGGGAAGATCCCGTCTTCCCAACCGGTGCAGAAGACGACGGGGTACTCGAGGCCCTTCGCGGTGTGGACGGTCATCAACGTGACCACACCGGCGTCGTGCCCGTCGCCGTCATCGCCGCCGTCGGCCGCGGGAATCGAGTCCGCGTCCGCCACCAGCGAGACCCGCTCCAGGAACGCTGGCAGCGAACCCGGCTCCGGCACGCCGGGATCAGCCTCGGGCAGTTCGCCGTCCGGACCGGCGACCTCGGCGGTGAACTCGGTGAATTCCCGTGCGACGGTGACGAGTTCCGTCAGGTTCTCCACCCGCGAGGCGTCCTGCGGGTCGTCGGACTCCTCGAGTTCCGCGCGGTAGCCCGTGCGCTCCAGGACCGCTTCGAGGATGTCGGCGACCTCGGCGCCGCTCTCGGCGATTTCGCCGAGTTCGTCCAGCAGCTCGACGAAACCGGTGATCGCCTTGGCGCTACGCGGGTTCAGCAGCGGCACCTCACCGTTGACGGCGCCGCGCAACGCCTGCGCGAACGAGATGCGCTCACGCTCGGCGTACGTCGCGATGACCGCTTCGGCGCGGTCGCCGATGCCGCGTTTGGGGACGTTCAGGACACGACGCAGGCTCACCGTGTCTTCCGGGTTCGCCAGCACCCTCAGGTACGCCAGCATGTCCCGGACCTCGCGCCGTTCGTAGAACCGCACGCCGCCGACGACCTTGTAGGGCAGGCCGAGGCGGATGAAGATCTCTTCGAAGACACGCGACTGGTTGTTGGTGCGGTAGAAGACCGCGACGTCGGAGTAGTCCGCTTCGCCCTTGTCCGCCAGCGCGTCGATCTCACCCGCGACGAACGCCGCCTCGTCGTGCTCGTTGTCCGCGACGTAGCCGACGATCTTCTCGCCGTCGCCGGAATCGGTCCACAGCCGCTTCGCGCGCCTGTTGGGGTTGCGCGCGATGACCGCGTTCGCCGCCGACAGGATCGTCTGGGTCGAGCGGTAGTTCTGTTCCAGCAGCACGGTCCGCGCGTTCGGGAAATCGCGTTCGAATTCCTCGATGTTGCGGATGGTCGCGCCGCGGAAAGCGTAGATCGACTGGTCCGCGTCACCCACGACGCACAGTTCGGCCGGGTCGATCCCGGCCTCGTTCGCCTCGGTGCCGACCAGTTCGCGGATCAGCGTGTACTGCGCGTGGTTCGTGTCCTGGTACTCGTCGACCAGTACGTGCCGGAACCGCCGCCGGTAGTACTCGGCGACGTCCGGGAAGGTCTGCAGGAGTTCGACCGTCCGCATGATGAGGTCGTCGAAGTCGAACGCGTTGGCCTGGTTCAGCCGCCGCTGGTACTCGACGTAGACCTCGGCGACCCGGCGTTCGAGATCGTTGCCCGCGTCGGCGACCGCCGTGTCCGGGTCGATCAGTTCGTTCTTGAGGTTCGAGATGTGCACGGCGAGGGTGCGCGGCGCGTACCGCTTCGGGTCGATGTCGAGATCACGGGCGACGAGCGTGATGAGGCGCTTCGTGTCGTCCGAGTCGTAGATGGAGAAACTCGACGACATCTCCAGCGTTTTGGCCTCACGGCGCAGGATCCGCACACACATGGAGTGGAACGTCGACACCCACATGGCGTTGGCGCGGCGGCCGACGAGGTCGCTCACCCGCTCCCGCATCTCCGCGGCCGCCTTGTTGGTGAACGTGATCGCCATGATCTGGCCGGGATGCACGTCCCGCTCGGCGAGCAGGTACGCGATCCGCCTGGTCAGCACCCTGGTCTTGCCCGAACCCGCGCCCGCGACGACCAGCAGCGGCGCGCCCGCGTGGGTCACGGCCTCGCGCTGCGCCGGGTTCAGGTCGTCGAGCAGGTCCGCGTGCCGTGGCTTGGCCGGGCCGTCCGCTGGGAGATCGAAGAGGGTGTTCATCGCCGGTCCACGCTACAGCGCCGGGCGTAGGCGCTGTTGTCGCCTGCCGTCCGACGCGCGGGCGGTGTTCGCGGCGGAGGATCGGATGCCATGGACACCAACGGAATTCCCTCCCGGCTCAGGGCCGCCGACACCGACCGTGAGCGGGTCGCCTCGCTCATCCAGGCCGCCGGCGGCGAAGGTCGTCTGACTCTCGAAGAAGTAGAAGACCGGCTCAGCACTGTGTATTCCACCAGGTACACGGACGAACTCGCCACGCTCACCTCGGATCTGCCGAAACCCGCGCCGAAGCGGCGCCCTGTCGCCTTCGGGCATCCGGCGGTGCGGATCCACCTGGCGGTCGCCGTGGTGCTTTCGGTGCTGCTGATCGTCCGCTGGACGGTTTCGGATGTGCCGTTCTTCTGGCCGGCGATGCCGATGTTCTGGCTGGCCATGAGCGTCCTGGTGCACGCGCGCGTCCGTGGGGCGCGGCGCCGCTTCAAGCGGGAGGACGACTTCGCTGTGGCATAATGATCGGTATGCGGCACCACGCGATGCGATTTTTTTACGGGAACCGGACTCCGGCTCCCGTGATCGCATAGTGCCTCAATGCCATCACCCGAAGCCCCGGAGTCCACGGACCCCGGGGCTTTACGCTGTTCCGGGGGCCAGCAGGGAATCCGGACCGAAGAGAGGTCCCGATGGACACCACAGCCGAAGAACCCATCGCCACGGCCGAAGAGATCGGTGAGCTCCGCAAGGAGATCGACTGGCTCGACGGCGAGATCCTGCGGCTGGTCAAACGCCGCGTCGAGGTCTCCAAGACGATCGGCGCCGCCAGGATGGCGGCAGGCGGCACCAAGATCGTCTACAACCGCGAGATGGACGTGCTCGCGCGCTACCGCGAACTCGGGCCGGAGGGACGGCAGCTGGCGATGGCTCTCCTGAACCTGGGACGGGGCAGGCTCGGCCGCTGACCCACGCCTCCAGGCCCCACGGCCCGGATCGCGTTTAGCCCGCTAAACGCGAAGCGGCCGCGTCACGATCGCGTGCCGTGAGGTGAAACTCAGGGTGTTCCCCGAGCCACGGCGGCTCGGGACAAGGCAAACTGGACACATGATTAACCTCATCGCCGTCGTGATCGCGATCGCCGGCGTGCTCGCCGCGTTGGGCCATCTCGGGTATCTCGCCATGTTGAACAATGCGGCGGGTAAGCGTGCGGGCGGTACGCCCATCGCCCAGTACGTCAAGTCGCGTTGGCCGATCGCAGCGGGTACCACTGCCGCCTCACTGTTCGCCTGGTTGCTCACTAGTGGGGGAACGACGCTCGACATCATCGCCATTTTGCTTGCAGCGGGTAGTGGAGTCACGGCCGCCAAGGCCCTGCAATCGACCCAGCAGAAGTACCGCAGCGGTAACTGAAGGCCCTGACCTGCCCGGATAGCACTGCGTTACGTCACCAAGCCCGTTCGGCCGCGCCCGACCGAGTGAAACATCTGCAACTTGCAGAGTGGGTGAAGACTTGCGGGTGTCGAGCTTTTACTGTGGCTCCCGTGAGGACCCTTGCGTCTGGGTCGGGCGATGCCCGAATGACGCGCGGGGGCAATAGCCCCGCGCGTCCACCGTCGCATGCGCGTGCATTTGCTCACGAGAGTGCCCGGGAGTCTGCAAGCGAGGGATCCCGTGAAACCGCTGCTCCGTTCGGCTTAACCGGTGTCACATCGCCGTCAGGGCCGGCCCGCGAGGGGGTCGCTCGGACATGAACGGCTGGGCGGAACACCAGGGACGTACCGGACGGGACGGCGCCGCGCACTCGGGCCGCCACCGGGCAGGCGGCGGCGAGGGCTGGACCCCGCCCGTGCCGCCGAGGCGGCAGCGGCCGACCGGGCACGGGCAGCACGCGCACAGCGAGTTCGCCCCACCCTCCACCGGTTCCCTTCCCCTGCCGCCACCGCGGAACGGGAGGGCGCCGAGCCCCGGCTACGCCCCATCGAGCGGCAGCCTGCCGCTCCCCCAGCCCGCTCGCGAGGTACCCGTGGAACGCCTGGCCCGCGTCGAGGTCTCGTTCACCGAACCCGTCCGGCCTTCCGCCGAAGAACGGCGCGCGAAGGCCGCCCAGCGCACGAAGGTGACACTGACCGCGCCCGCCCCCCGCCGCCCCGAACCGGTGGAGACCGAGGTCAACGACGACGACGTCCGTGTCTACCTGGCCCCGCCCGTCGACGGTCTGAGCACCTTCGACCTCGGTTCGGTGCCCGCCTCGGTGACCCCGCCCAAGACCTGGCGCAAGGCCGCCTGGTTCGCCGCGGCCGCGTCCGCGCTGGTCGTCGTCGGCCTGCTCTTCGCCGGTTCGTTCCTGGTCGGCAAACCCGCCCCGGAGCAGCAGAGTCAGGGCGGCTGGCCCGGCTACCGCGGCGGCAGCCCACTGACCAACGAAGGCGTCGTCGCCGACCCGACCACCCCGCCGCAGGGCGGCGCGGCCGGCAACCCGTCCGGTTCCGCGACCGACTCCTCCACCCAGGACGACCGCAGTTCCGCCAATTCGGGCACCGCCTCAGACAGCGAGACCGCCGGCACCAGCGGGTCGCGGCCCGACTCGGGTGGACCGGTCACGAGCGGGCAGCCCGCGCGGTCGTCGAGCGACCGGCCGCAGAAGCCGCCGGTCATGCCCGCCGACCGCACCACCACGACGGCCCCCTGGTACGCGTCGCAGCCGGACGCGCAGGCGATGGGCGACAACACCGAGGTCTTCCTCAACACCGTGACCACCGACCCCCACGAAGCCTCCTCCGTCACCTCCGGCGGCCTGCGCGAAGAAGGCGCGCAGGGCCTCCGTGAGCGCTACGCCGACGTCGCCTACTTCGAGGTGAAGAAGGTCAGCATCGACCAGCGCCGCGGCGTCACGGTCAACACCGTCGAGGTCACTCACAAAGACGGGACGAAGACCATGGAGCAGCGCACGCTGACCTTCGGTGAGGACGACAAGATCGTCGACGACGGCATGTAGGTGTCCTCGCACGTGCAAGTGTCCTGTTCCTCTGCACGTGCGGTGCGGCGAGCGGTTGTCCCTGGTCCGGGTGGGTGACCTAAGCTGCCGTTCGTCGTATGGCGACGGCATTCCGGCGATAGAGCCTGGCCGCGGACCGTCTCACAGGGTTACCTGACGACTGCAGGGTCCGCACCGTTCAAAGACGGCCGCGCGGACCAAAGGCGTCGGGCCGAACGGCCCAGCGCCTGCCCCGGACCAGAGCGAGGAATTTCGTGCTTGATCGACAGCGCAATCGGCGTGAGGACGCCGTACGTGTCGAGGACGTCATCCCGGAAGAGATCCTGAACGACACCCGCGTCGACCGCGAGTACCTCGAGCAGGTCTTCCGTGAGCCGCAGAAGTTCGTTCCCACCCGCACCCGCGAAGAGCCGTCACCACGGCCCGAGCCCGAAGAAGAGCCGGAAAGCCGCACCGCCCGGCTGGCCAAGCTGGCAGGCCTGGTCGCCGCCGGCCTGCTGGTCGCGGGCGCCGTCGTCACCGCGGGCGTGCTCGCGGGAGCCCAGCGGCAGGACCCGGTGCCGGGCGCCGCCTCGCCCGAGGTGATGAGCGGAGCCGCCGCGCTCGGCGGGCTCGCCGTCCCGGACGCCACCGAGCCGCAGCAGAAGCAGGAGACGCCGACGCCGACGGGCACCAGCACGTCGGCCCATCCGTCTTCGGGCACCGGCTCGGGTTCGGCTCCGTCGCACGGTTCGGCGTCCAGCAGCACCAGTTCGCAGCCGGTCGCCAAACCGGCCGCGATCAGCACGGCCGAGGACAAGATCGACGCGGTCCGGAAGTTCTACCAGACCGTCGACGCCGACCCCTACGGCGCGATGTCGCTGCTCACGCCGGTGCTGGCCGACTCCGAAGCCGGCAGGCTGATGCAGGCGTGGAGTGCCATGGACGCCATCCAGATCCAGGACATCCGGGAGCAGGCCGACGGTACGATCCTCACCGTGGTGACCATGCGCAATCCGGACGGCGGCCTGCTCCGGGTCACGCAGGTGCTGGAATTCGCCGACGAGACGACGGGTCTGATCACCGACGCCCGGCTGCTGTCCGCGCAGCACATGTGACGGACACCCGGCGTGAAACAGCCCTCTACCCAGGGCGATCAGAGCGTACCGCGTGTGTGTGCGCAGAGTGAGGGCCTAGCCTTGTCACGAGTCGGTCTCGGAAAAGCCGGCACACAGACCACTACATGTGCATACGCTCCAACGCTGTGGCGTGCTGAAGGCCGCACCGCGTGCGCGGACCAACTCCGCGACGTGAAGACGGAGCCCAAAGGGAGGTCGCGTGAGCGACGAGGGTCGCCTGGTCGCCGGTCGATATCGCATCGCCGGGCGGATCGGCACGGGCGCGATGGGTGCCGTCTGGCAAGCGCACGACGAGGTACTCGGCCGCACGGTGGCGATCAAGCAGTTGCTGCTGCAACCCGGCCTCGAGGCCCACGACGCCGAGGACGCCCGCCAGCGCACCATGCGTGAGGGCCGGATCGCGGCCAGGCTGCACCACCCGAACGCCATCTCGGTGTTCGACGTCGTCACCGACGACAACGGGCAGCCGTGCCTGATCATGGAGTACCTGAACTCCAGCAGTCTCGCCCAGGAGTTGCAGGAGCACCGGACGCTGCCACCGATCGAGGTGGCCAGGATCGGCGCGCAGGTCGCGGCGGCGCTGACCGAGGCGCACGCGGTCGGCATCGTGCACCGGGACATCAAACCCGGCAACATCCTGCTGGCGCCCAACGGCACCGTGAAGATCACCGACTTCGGCATCTCGCGGGCCAAGGACGACGTCACGGTCACGAAGACCGGGATGATCGCCGGAACCCCCGCCTACCTGGCGCCCGAAGTGGCCATCGGCGGAGACCCGGGCCCCGAGTCCGACGTCTTCTCGCTCGGTTCGACGCTCTACGCGGCCTGCGAAGGCCAGCCGCCGTTCGGCCTCAGCGAGAACACGCTGAGCCTGCTGCACGCGGTCGCGGCCGGGCAGATCATCCCGCCGCGCCAGTCCGGCCCGCTCGCCAGCGTGCTGGCCGTGCTGCTGCACCCGGAGATCCGGCACCGGCCCACCGCCGAAGAGTGCGAAGAACTCCTCGCCGCTGTCGCGCGGGGTGAAACGCCGCTGGGCGGTCCCGCGGACGAGACCGTGCTCGCCGCCCCCATCGCGGGCGCGCTCGCGGGTGCCGGGGCGACCCAGGCGCTCGACAGCGAGGCCGCCGGGCACTCGGGCTCGCTCCTCGACGAGCAGGCCGCGGCGGGTCCGTACTACGACGACGAGGACGACTACCACCAGCCTGCCGCGTCGAGGTACCCGGAAGACGACTACGACGGGTACGACAACTACGACGAGACGGCGTTGCTGTCCGAACGCGGCCACCCCGGCGGACCTGCGCCCACGCGCGCCGTCCCGGTGCCCGGGGGCGACTACGACGACGATTACGACGACGCGCCGCCTCCCCCGCCGCCGCCCACCCGCGCGCAGACCAGCCCGGTGAACGAGGACGACGAGAAGCCGGGCGCGTGGAAGAAGCCCGCGATCATCGGCGGTGTCGTGGTCGTGGCGCTGGCCGCGCTGGGCTTCTGGCTGCTGAGCCCGAACAACCCGGAGACGCCCGCGCAGGTGGGGAACTCCTCGACGAAGCCGCTCCCGTCGGCGACGTCTTCGGCTCCCGAGACGACGGAATCGCCGTCGGAGACGCAATCGGCCGAGCCGCCCAAGGAGACGGCGAGCTCGTCGAAGAAGACTTCGAGCAAGGCGACTCAGCCGCAGGAGCCGGATCGGCCGACTCCGACGAAGTCGACCCCCAAGTCGAGTGACACACCGACTCCGTCAAAGACTCCGACGCCCACGAAGTCCGAACCGACCGAGTCATCTCCACCGCCGGCTAACGGGTGATCCGAGGATTGCATTGAGTTCTGAAGGTTCCATCGTCGGCGGCCGTTACCGCCTGGACCAGCCCATCGGGCGTGGCCGGGCGGGCATCGTGTGGCTGGCGTTCGACACCCGCCTGCTGCGCACGGTCGCGATGAAGCGCATGTACCTGCCCGTCGGCCTGCCGCCGGACCGGGCGGAGCAGGCCAAGGCCGTCGTCGTCCAAGAGGGCAAGGACGCGGCCAAGTTCGAGCACGCCACCGCCATCAAGGTGTACGACGTGCTGCCCGACGGGCCGGACGTGTGGCTGGTGATGGAGTACATCCCGTCGCGCGGGATGGCGACCTTCCTGGCCGAGCACGGCAGGCTGACCGCGGAACAGGCCGCCGCGCTGGGCATCATGCTCGGCCGCGCGCTGGCCGCGATGCACGAGGCCGGGGTGGTGCACCGGACCGTCGAGCCGGGCACGGTCCTGCTGGCCGACGACGGCGGCGTGAAGCTCACCGACATCGGCATCACCGGTGGCGGCGCGACCCCGGCGTACCGGGCGCCCGAAGTGGCACGCGGCGAACCGGCGACGTCGGCGTCCGACGTGTTCTCGCTGGGCGCGACGCTGTACACGGCCGTCGAAGGCGTGCCGCCGTTCGGCGAGGACGGCGAGTCGTCGGAACGGCCGCCGCAGACCGCCGGTCCGCTGGCCGGTGCGCTGCGCAAGATGCTGCGGGCCGAGCCGGACGTGCGGCCGACGATGGCCGACACCGTCCGCTCGCTGGGCGCGATCACCGAGGGGCGGCAGACGGCGTTCATCCCGCCGACCGCGCCCGCCATGCCGACGATGCCCGCCTCGATGCCGGTACCGATGCCGATGCAGCAGGCGCCGCAGCAGCCGGTTCCGCAGTTCCCCCAGCACCAGCCGCCGCAGTATCAGCCGCCGCAGCAGTACGCGCCGCCACAACAACAGCAGCAGTACGCACCCGCTCCTGCCGCGGCGAAAGCACCTGACACCCGGAAGTGGCTGATCACGGCGGGTGCCGTGGTGGCGGCGATCCTCATCGGTGTGCTGTTCGCGGAACTGTTCCTGATCTGAACAGCCAGGCACAGCCTGTCCGTTGAGGGTGGTGGCGGGGCGGGGTCCGGGCTAAAGCCGCTCGCGAATCAGCGTCGCGAGTTCGACGGGACGGCTGAGATACGGGCTGTGGCTCGCCCGCCAGGTCACCGTCGTTTCGCAGCGTGCGGCGAAGTGGGCGACCATTTCCGGTGCGAGCGCCCGGTCTTCGGTGCAGGTGATGTAGGTGTTCGGGGTGTCCTTCCAGGCCGCCCCGATCGGCGATTCGGTGAAGATCGAGACGGGCTCCGGGCGCAGCAGGGCCGTGGCCCGCTCGACGACGGCGTCCGAGCAGTCGGCGTACATGACCTCGCGGACGGTGGTGAGGTCGAGATGCGTCAGGCCCGCGTCGTCGAAGATCAAGGGCAGCGGCTCGGGTTCGCGGCCGGTTTCCTCCTTGACCCGGTCGATCCAGTACTGAGCGGTCTCACCGGGTTCGCTGACGATCGCGGCCAGGAGGATCAGGTACGAGACCCCCTGGAGCCCGCTGGCGATCACTCCACCGTAGGAGTGCCCGAGAACCACCGGCGGTTCGGCCGCTTGGTCGACGATCTCCTGGACGATCCGGGTGGACTCGGCGACCGGGCGCGCGCCGATGTCGGGGACGGTGACCTCGACGCCCTCCCGGCGCAGCCGTTCGGCGACGTCGTCGAAATGGGCGGGCTGGTGCCAAGAGCCGTGCAGGAGGATCAGGGGACGCACGGAAGTCCTTTCGCCGGCGGGATTCGTGGCTTCCCTGCCAGGTTGTCGACCGCCGGCTCGCGTGTACAAGCTCAGCCGGTTTTCGTGCCCTCCTGATCAGTCCCGGTTGCCTGTCCGGTCAGGCCGCTTTCGCCGCTTCACGGATCGCGCCGAGGAACCGTCGCACCGCGGGGTGTTCCCTGGCGTGCGCGGCCACGGCGGCGTGGATCGAACGCACCGGATCGGGACGGCGGACCTTGCGGATGGCGACGCCGGGGTGCGGGGCGCCGAGGCCGAGTTCCGGGATCAGCGCGACCCCGAGCCCGGCGGCCACGAACCCTTGCGCCGTCTGATAATCCTCGGATTCGACGACGTGGTTCGGGGCGAATCCGGCCGCGCCGCAGGCGGCGAGCAGGATGTCGCGGCAGGCGCCGGGCAGACCGTCGACGCCGACCCACGGATCCTCCGCGAGTTCGCCGAGATCGAGGACGCGTTTGCGGGCGAGCCGGTGGTTCTTCGGCAGGATCGCGCGGTACGGGTCGTCGAGAAGATGCACGTACTCGACACCCTTGACCCGGGGCATGGCGGTCGGGAGGACGATCATCGCGACGTCGGCCTTGCCCGACTCGATCTCGGGCATCGAATCGTCGGGCTCGACCAGTTTCAGGTCGAGGCGGACACCGGGGAAGTCCCGGCGCAGCGCGGCGACGGCCAAGGGCACCAGTGACGCACCGGCCGTGGCGAAGTAGCGGATCGCGAGCCTGCCGGTGCGGCCTTCCTTGAGTTCGGTGAGCGCGGCCTCGGCCTTGGCGAGCTGGGTACTCAGCGTTTCCGCGTGTTCGGACAGCAGCGAACCGGCGGGTGTCGGCCGCACGCCGCGTCCGACGCGCTCGAGCAGCTCGACACCTGCTTCCCTTTCCAGCGTGGACAATTGCTGGCTGATCGCGGAAGGTGTGTAGCCGAGGTTCCTAGCGGCGGCGGTGATCGAACCACTGCTGATCACGGCTCGGAGGACCTGCATGCGGCGGACGTCCAGCATGGTCCGATCTTACAGTTCTTCTTAAGACTCCCTGCAGTTATTTTCGCTTGTCCTTACGCGTCGGCGCGGCGAAGCTGAGCCGGTACTTAAGGAGGACTGGGTGGGCGAGACGAAGACCCTGCTGCGGATCGGCGCGCTGGCGCTCATGTGGGGATCGAGTTTCTTCTGGATCAAACTGGGGCTGGGCGCGTTCTCGCCGGTGCAGCTGGTGCTGGCGCGGGTGGCGCTCGGCGCGGCGGTGCTGATCGGACTCTGCTATCTCGGCCGGGACCGGCTGCCGTCGGGACGGCGGATCTGGGGACACCTCACCGTCGCGGCGTTCTTCCACAACGCGCTGCCGTTCCTGCTGTTCGCGTGGGGTGAGCTGACCGTCGACTCCGGCATCACCGGGGTGCTGAACTCGACGACGCCGCTCTGGGTGCTGCTGGCCGCGCCGATGCTGGGCGCGCGGACGAAGATGACCGCGGTCCGGGTCGCCGGGCTGATCGCCGGGCTCACCGGGATCCTGCTGATCTTCGCGCCGTGGGAGGCCTCGGGGCTGCTCAGCTGGGGTGCGCTGGCGTGCCTCGCGGCGGCCGCGAGTTACGGGTTCGCGTTCGTCTACGAGGGCAAGTACCTGACCGGCACCGGCGACTCGCCGATGTCGCTGGCGGGTGGGCAAATGCTGGTCGCGACCGGGTTCCTGCTGCTGGCGATGCCGATGGGCGGCTTCGAACCAGTGCACCTGAGCACCGGCGCCGTCGTCGCGGTCGTGGTACTGGGGATCGGGTCGACCGGGATCGCGTTCGCGCTGAACTACCAGCTCCTCGCGAGTGAGGGCGCCGTCGCGGCGTCGATCGTCGGGTACCTGCTGCCGGTGGTTTCGGTGCTGCTGGGGGCGGTGTTCCTGGCCGAGCCGCTGAACTTCCGGGTGATCGCGGGGATGGTCGTCGTGCTGGGCGGTGTCGCGCTGACCCGGCTGCGCCCGAGGGAGCGGGGGACCTTTGCTACCGCCCCGGTGGTGGAGCGGCCCCTCGCGACCGCCGGGGAGGCGCCATGACCTGCGTTTAGCGGGCTAATCGCGCTCCGCCCGCCCAGGGCCGACGGGACGACTTTCGCGGGCTAAGTGCGACGCGGCGGGGCCTGGGGGCTCACCGGATCGCACTTAGCCCGCGAAAGTCGCCGCGGTCACCGGATCGCGATTAGCCCGCGAAAGTCGCCGCGCGTCAGAGGGCGGAGACGACGAGCAGGGCGGCCATGACCAGCTCGACCCAGAAGTAGAGCCAGCTCGGATAGAACCGCTCGGGCCGCTCCGCGAACCGGGCGACCAGCCGCCCGAACGCCATCCCGACAAGCGCGACGGCCACGGCGATCGCGGCACCCCGCTGGATCCCGCCGACGTCGAAGGCCGCGAAACCGAGCAGCCCGGCGATCGCCACGCCGAAACCGCCGTAGACCGCGCGCACCTCGGTCCGCGCGGTCGCGGAGTCCAGCGTGATCCCGAACGGCCGGATCAGCCGCCCCGGCGCGACGAGCCCGAGCAGCCCCATCCCCAGGAAGAACACGGCCACCAGGCCGATGAACACAGGCGCCATCTAGACGAGACGCCGGTCGGAAGCCCAGCGCGAAAGCTCGTACCGATTCGAAAGCTGCGTCTTCCGCAGAACGCTCGACACGTGCGTCTCGACGGTCTTCACCGAGATGAACAGCTCGGACGCGATCTCCTTGTACGCGTACCCGCGCGCGAGCAGCCGCAGCACGTCGCGCTCCCGCGGGGTCAGCAGGTCGAGGTCCGGGTCGCTGATCGGCGCGGAACCCGGCCGGTCGGCGAACGCGTCGAGCACGAAACCGGCCAGCCGCGGCGAGAACACCGCGTCTCCGTCGGAGACCCGCACGACAGCGCGCACGAGTTCCTTCGACGAGATCGTCTTCGTGACGTACCCACGCGCCCCGGCACGGATCACGGCGATCACGTCCTCCGCGGCGTCGGAGACCGACAGCGCGAGGAACACGACGTCCGGCAGTTCCGGGCGGATCCGGCGCAGCACCTCGGCGCCGCCGCCGTCCGGCATATGCACGTCGAGCAGCACGACCTGCGGTTTGGTCCGCGCGATCCCCGCGACCGCCTCGGCGACCGAGCCCGCCTCACCGACCACTCGCACGTCGTCGGTGATCGAGTCCAGTTCGGTGCGCACGCCTGCCCGGAAGAGCGCGTGGTCGTCGACGAGGAAGACCTTGACCGGCTCCCGCGTCTGCTGGTTCTCCGTCACGATGCTCCCTCGCTCGCCCTGTCCCGT
The DNA here is from genome assembly GCF_046269425.1 of Amycolatopsis sp. cmx-11-12. NCBI lineage: Bacteria > Bacillati > Actinomycetota > Actinomycetes > Pseudonocardiales > Pseudonocardiaceae > Amycolatopsis > Amycolatopsis sp. cmx-11-12. Next base: position 84,450 of record NZ_JADNQM010000002.1, read on the forward strand.
GAGCATAGCGACCTCACGCCGCACCCTTCCCCGCCTTGACCGGCATCTCCAGCTGAACCTCGGTTCCTTCACCCGGTGCGGTACGCAGTTTGCACTTGCCCCCGTGCCGTTCCATCCTCCCCCGGATGGAATCGGCGAGACCGTGCCGATCGCCCGGCACGACGTCGGGGTCGAAACCCTTGCCCCGGTCGCGCACGAAAACCGTCACCGACGTCGGCTCGACCTCGGCGTACACGCTGACTTCTTCGACGCCCGCGTGCTTGGCGGCGTTGACGATCGCCTCGCGGGCCGCTTGGACCAGCGCGGTCAGCGGCTCGTTCAGCGTGGCCTCCCCCACGACGACCTGCTGTACCGAAATCGCGAACGCGTCCTCGACCTCGCCGCACGCGGCCGCGAGTACCTCGGACAACTGCCCGCTGATCGCTTCCTCTTCGGTCTTCTGGCTCTTCCCGTACCCCGTCGGCCCGTACAGCCAGCCGCGCAGTTCGCGTTCCTGACCGCGCGCGAGCCTGGCGACCTCACGCGGCGATTCCGCCTGCTTCTGGATCAGCGCGAGCGTCTGCAGGACCGAGTCGTGCAGATGCGCGGCGATCTCGGCGCGTTCGTCGGTCCGGACGCGGGCGGTGCGCTCGTCGGAGAGGTCGCGGACAAGGCGCAGCCAGAACGGGACGGTCAGCACGGCCACCCCGAACAACGTCGCGATCACCGCGACCAGCGCGAACTTGACCTGGTCGATACTGCCGCTCTGCAAAACCACGACGCCGATACCGGTCATCACCAGCGCGACACCGGCGACGACGCGGATCGCGGCCGACCAGCCCCCGCCGCCGAGGAAGGCCCCGGCGACACTGCCCTTCGCGCCGAGGCGCCAGCGCCTCCGCTGCGACTCGTCGGCCTCACGCCAGACGACCGCCGCACCGATCATGGCCAGCGCCAGCGGGATGGCGACCCAGCCGCTGATCAGGCCGGTCAGCGTGCCGCTGGCGACGGCGAGGCCGACACCCAGCGCCATCAGGCCGAATGCCTGCTGCTTATCCTTCGGCGCGGCTTTCTCCGGCTCGACGTCACCGGTCTGCTGCTGGACGAAGACCCAGAGCAGGCCGTACGCGAGGAGGCCGATGCCGTTCAGCGCGGCCAGCAACGCGAACGCTGTCCGGACCCAAAGCACCTTGACGCCGAGGTGGTCGGCGAGGCCGGCGGCGACACCCGCGATGGCGCGGCCGGATCGGCGCCGGTACATCTTGGGCGGCTCGAACGGCACCGGCGACAGGCTGCCGGGCACGGGCACCGGAGTGCGCTCGATGATCGTCGGCTTCACCTTTTCGGCGAGGTCGTTGAGGGCGGATTCCTGCACGTTCTCCATGGTCACATGGAGTGCGGTACTGATCCATCGGGGAAACCCCTGACTCTTCCCGCTGGAGAAACCTCAGGGACGTTCCCGGATGTGGCGAGGGGTCACCGGGGCGCATTCTTTGTGGCATGAGTGGGAGTGAGACACACACACCGAAGCGCGGCCCGGCCGCCGGCTTCGAACACACCGTCAAGGATTTCTGGCGGAGCAGGCCGGTCCGCCCGGCGCACGGCCGCAAGTTCGCCGGCGTCGCCGCCGGGATCGGTTACCGGTACGGCATCGACCCGACCGTGGTCCGTGTCGCGCTGGTCGCGGCGACCGTGTTCGGCGGTTTCGGCGTCTTCGTCTATCTGCTGGGCTGGCTGTTCCTGCCGCAGGAGGGCGACAGGGTTTCCGCGTTCGAGGGCCTGATCGGCCGGGGCAGGGCGTCGAGTTCGCCCGCGTTCGCGGTGCTGCTGCTGATCCTGCTGTTCCCCGGTCTCACCTGGACCTTGAGCGGCGGCTGGATGACCGACGGCACCGGGCTGATCGGTTTCGCGCTGATGGCGGTCGCGCTGTACCTGCTGCACCGCAACCGCGGTCAGTTCAACCGGCCGGTGATGCCCGCTCCGGCCTATCCGACCGCCGCGTTCTCGATGGCATCCGCGGCGGCCCCGGCCTCGACGGCGACCGAAGGCGGCTGGGACCCGCTCGCGGCCGACCCGTCCGCCTGGGATCTGCCGAACGCTTCGCCGTCCGGCGGCCTTCCGCCGCAGACCCCTCCGCCGCCTCCCGCGCCGCCGGCGCCTCGCGGCCGAAAGTCGAGGATCGGCGCCGCGACCTTCGGGATCGCCGTGCTGGTCGCCGGGATCGGCACCGTGCTGAGCCTGGACGGCGAGGCGTGGTTCACCGTGCAGCACGTCGTCGGGCTCACCCTGGGTGTGGTCGGCATCGGGCTGGTCGCCGGTTCTTTCGTCCGGGGCGGTCGTGGGCTGATCGGGCTGGCGGTGCCGCTGGCGATCGTCGGGATGGCGCTGACGACGGTCCCGTTCGAGAACTTCTCCGCGAAGGGCGGCTTCGGTGACATCAAGGCGACACCGAGCGCGGCGTCCGATGTGCTGCCGGAGTACCACCGCTCTGCGGGGAACATCGACCTCGACCTGACCAAGCTGCCCGCGGGGACGCCGGTGACCACGAAGGTCTCCAACGGGGCGGGCAACTCGACGGTGCTCGTGCCGGCTGGTGCCGAAGTGAAGGTCACCTGCGAGACCGGAGCGGGCGACGTCGACTGCCTCGGCCAGTCCCGCTCGGGGGTCGGCGTGGACGACGTCGACTTCACCTCGGCGGGCACCAGCGGCCAGAAAATCGTCCTGCAGGTCAAGAACGGTGTCGGAAACGTGGAGGTGCGTCGTGGCTGAGTACGACTACGACAACTACGACAGCACGCAGTCGGCTCAGCCCGCGAAGCGCGGGGTGGACATCTTCACCCTGATCGTCGGGATCGCGACGCTGCTGGTGTCCGGGTACGTCCTCTCGGACGGGTCCTCGTGGCTCCCGCAGTTCGACTTCCGGTGGGTCATGGCGGGCGGGGCGATCTTCGTCGGCGTCCTGCTTCTCGCCGCTTCGGTGCGCAAGAGCCGCCGCTAGCGGCGCCGCTCACGATCCACTCCACTCCGAAGGCCCCGGCCCCTCGCCGGGGCCTTCGCCTTGCGCGAGCGCGGCGACTTTAGCCCCCTAATCGTGATCCGCTGCCGACGGGCACCGGATCGCGATTAGGGGGCTAAAGTCGCCGCCGGGTCGCTCAGGTGCCTTGGGTCGCCGGATCGCGATTAGGGGGCTAAACGCAAGTCGGGGGCGGCGCGGGTCACTCCCACTCGATGGTGCCCGGCGGCTTGGACGTGACGTCCAGGACCACTCGGTTCACCTCGGCGACCTCGTTGGTGATGCGGGTCGAGATCCGCTCAAGCACCTCGTAGGGCAGCCGCGTCCAGTCCGCGGTCATCGCGTCCTCGGACGACACCGGCCGCAGCACGATCGGGTGCCCGTAGGTCCGCCCGTCGCCCTGGACGCCAACGCTGCGGACGTCGGCCAGCAGCACCACCGGGCACTGCCAGATCTCGCCGTCCAGCCCGGCCGCGGTGAGCTCCTCACGCGCGATGGCGTCGGCCGCGCGCAACGTCTCGAGCCGCTCGGCGTCGACGGCGCCGATGATCCGGATACCGAGTCCCGGCCCGGGGAACGGCTGCCGCTGCACGATCGTCTCCGGCAGCCCGAGCTCCAGCCCGACGCGCCGTACCTCGTCCTTGAACAGCAGGCGCAGCGGCTCGACCAGCTCGAACTGCAAGTCGTCGGGCAGCCCGCCGACGTTGTGGTGGCTCTTGATGTTCGCCGCGCCCTCACCGCCGCCGGACTCGACGACGTCCGGGTACAGCGTGCCCTGGACCAGGAACTTGTAGTCGCCCTCGGCCTTCAGGTCGCGCTCGGCCTGCTCGAACACGCGGATGAACTCGCGGCCGATGATCTTGCGCTTCTCCTCGGGGTCGGTGACCCCGGCCAGCGCGTCGAGGAATCGCTCACGCGCGTCGACGGTCACCAGGTTGACCCCGGTCGCGGCGACGAAATCGCGTTCGACCTGGGTGCGCTCACCGGAGCGCAGCAGACCGTGGTCGACGAACACGCAGGTCAGCCGCTCGCCGATGGCGCGCTGGACCAGCGCGGCCGCCACCGCCGAGTCGACACCGCCGGAAAGCCCGCAGATCGCCCGGCCGTCGCCGACCTGCTCGGCGATGCGTTTGACCTGGTCGTCGACGATGGACGACGTCGTCCACTGCGGCCGGATGCCCGCGATGTCGTGCAGGAAGCGGCGAAGCACCTCTTGGCCGTGCGGCGAGTGGTGCACCTCGGGGTGGTACTGGACGCCGGCGAAGCGGCGCTCGACGTCTTCGAACCCGGCGACGGCGGCGCCGTCGCTCGACGCGGTCACGGTCGCACCCTCAGGGGCCTTGGTGACGCTGTCGTTGTGGCTCATCCAGGCGGGCTGGCTGCTGGGGAGGCCGGCGTGCAGGACGCCGCCTTCACCGGTGACGCGGACCTCGGTGCGGCCGAACTCGCGGATCCCGGTCGGCTCGACCGTGCCGCCGAGGGCCTGCGCGAGCACCTGGTGGCCGTAGCAGATACCGAGGATCGGCACGCCCGCGTCGACCAGCCCGGGAGCGAGCGCGGGGGCGTTCTCCGCGTACACGCTGGAAGGACCACCGGAAAGGATGATCGCGGCGGGGTCCTTGGCGAGGATGTCCTCGGCGGTGGCGGTGTGCGGGACGACCTCGGAGTAGACCTGAGCCTCGCGCACACGGCGCGCGATCAGCTGCGCGTACTGCGCCCCGAAGTCCACGACGAGTACCGGACCGGTGGGACTGGGCACCTGAAACCTCCAGATCAGAGCAGTACGCTTCCCCACCATCGTCCCAGGTGGGCCGGGTCACCTCGCCGCCAACCCCCTCACGATTCAGGACAGCGGCTGACCGCTAGGGGGCCTACCGTCCGGGGACATGAGCATCGACTGGAGCAAGGAACTCTCCGAGCAGCTCGACTGGCATTGGAACCAGCACTTCCGGCCCCGGCTGGACACCCTCACCGACGACGAATACTTCTGGGAACCCGTCGAGAACTGCTGGTCGGTCCGTCCTCAGGAGGACGGCGGCCTGATGATCGACTGGGCGTACCCGGAGCCCTCGCCGCCGCCCGTGACGACGATCGCCTGGCGGCTCACCCACATCATCGTCGGCGTCTTCGCGATGCGGAACGCGTCGCATTTCAGCGCCGAACCCGTCGACTACCAGACCTTCCTCTACGCGGCCTCCGCCGCCGAAGCGCTCAAGCAGATCGACGACGCGTACGCGCGCTGGCGCGACGGCGTCCGCGCCCTCACCGCCGAAGACCTCGAACGCCCCTGCGGCGAGGCCGAGGGCCCGTATGCCGAGTACCCGTTCTCGGCGCTCGTCCTGCACATCAACCGGGAGGCCATCCACCACGGCGCCGAGGTCCTCCTCCTGCGCGACCTCTACGCGCGTCGCCTTTAGCGGGCTAAACGCGTCGCGTTTAGCCCGCTAAAGGCGACGCGCTCATACTGAGGCGAGCCCAGGAAAGGACCCGCCTTGCGAGCGACAGTCATCTACGGCGCCGGCGACGTACGCGTCGAGACCGTCCCGGACCCGAAGCTGAGCGCACCCACCGACGCCCTTCTCCGCGTCGTGCGCTCGTGCATCTGCGGCAGCGACCTCTGGCCGTACGGCAGCATGCCCGCGCGCGACCGCGGTGTCCGGATCGGTCACGAGTTCCTCGGCGTCATCGAGGCCGTCGGCTCCGACGTCACCACGCTCAAGGCCGGCGACCTCGTCGTGGCCCCGTTCGTGTACTCCGACAACACGTGCCAGTTCTGCCGCGAAGGCCTCCACACCTCCTGTCTGCACGGAGGCTTCTGGGGCGCGAAGGGCGTCGACGCCGGCCAGGGCGAGGCCGTCCGCGTCCCGCAGGCCGACGGCACGCTGGTGAAACTGCCGCACACCGAGGACGACGACTTGCTCGCGTCGCTCCTCACCCTCTCCGACGTTTTCCCGACCGGGCATCACGCCGCGACCAAAGCAGGCGTCACCGAGCGCACGACGGTCACTGTCATCGGTGACGGCGCCGTCGGCCTCTCCGCGGTCCTCGCGGCGAAGCGTCTCGGCGCCGAGCGCATCATCCTGATGGGCCGTCACCAAGCCCGCACGGATCTCGGCCGCGAGTTCGGCGCGACGGACGTCGTGTCCGAGCGCGGCGACGAAGGTATCGAGAAGGTCCGAGAGCTGACGAACGGCGAAGGTACTCACACCGTTCTCGAGTGCGTCGGCACGAAGCCCGCCTTCGAGATGGGCGTCGGCGCGGTCCGCCCCGGCGGCACGATCAGCCGCGTCGGCGTGCCGCAGTACGACGAGGGCCCGATCGGGCCGCCGCTGTTCCGCCGCAACATCACCGTCACCGGCGGCGTCGCCCCAGCGCGGCACTACATCCCCGAGCTGCTCGACGACGTCGTCGAGGGCCGGTACCAGCCGGGCAAGGTGTTCGACCGGACCATCGGCCTCGAAGAGGTCCCGGACGGCTACCGCGCGATGGCGGACCGCGAAGCGCTCAAGGTGCTCGTCAAGCCCTGACTGGAATACCTTGTCACCCATGGACATGATCACCCCGGAGCCTCGTCCCGCCTGGATCGCCGGCCGCGCCGAACAGGGCGCTTCGACGCTCACCGTGCACCACCCGTTCGACGGAAGCGAAGTCGCCACCGTCGCGGTGCCCGGACCGGAGCAGGTCGAACGAGCGGTGAGTGCGGCGGCGGCCGTCGCGAAGGAGTTCCGGCGTTCCTCGGCGCACAGTCGCGCCGCGGCGCTCGACCACGTTTCGCGGGTCCTCGCCGGCCGGGCGGAGGAGATCGCCGAGGTCATCACCGCCGAAAACGGCAAGCCGCTCAAATGGGCCGACGCCGAGGTGCGGCGCGCGGTGTCGGTGTTCCGGATCGCGGCCGAAGAGGCCCGCCGGTTCAGCGGTGACCTACAGCGGTTGGACACCGACCCGGCCGGTGAAGGCAGGCTGGCGCTGACCCGCCGCATCCCGCGCGGCCCGGTGCTGGGGATCGCGCCGTTCAACTTCCCGCTGAACCTGGTGGCACACAAGGTCGCGCCATCACTCGCGGTCGGCGCGCCGATCATCGTCAAACCCGCGCCGCGCACGCCTCTCTCCGCGCTGATCCTCGGCGAGATCCTGGCCGAGACGGATCTGCCGGAGGGCGCGTTCTCGGTGCTGCCGCTCGGCAACGAGGAGACTTCGGCGCTGGTCGCGGACCCCCGCCTGCCGGTCGTGTCGTTCACCGGTTCGGGGCCGGTCGGCTGGTCGCTGGCGGATGCCGCGCCACGCAAGCACATCGTGCTCGAACTCGGCGGCAACGCGGCCGCCGTCGTGCTCCGGGACTGGCCGGATCCCGAAGGCGCCGCACACCGCATCGCGACGTTCGGCAACTACCAGGCGGGACAGTCCTGCATCGCGGTGCAGCGGGTGATCGTCGAGCGCGAGGTCGCCGAGGAATTCGTGCCCGCGTTGGTGGAAGCGGTGCGGTCGCAGCAAACCGGCGATCCCTACGACAAGAACACCGACGTGGGACCGGTCGTCGACGAGGCCGCCGCGGAACGGATCGTCGCGTGGATCGACGAGGCCGTCGCCGCGGGCGCGAAGATCCTCACCGGCGGCAAGCGGGACGGCGCGACGGTGGAGCCGACCGTCCTCTCCGACGTCCCACCGTCCACAAAGGCCTGGGCGGAGGAGATCTTCGGGCCGGTGCTCGCCGTGTCCATTGTGGATGGTGTTGACGAGGCTTTCACTTCGGTCAACGAATCCGCCTACGGTTTGCAGGCCGGAGTTTTCACGCGCGACGTGCATCTCGCCTTCTACGCGTCGACCGAACTCGAGGTCGGCGGCGTGATCATCGGCGACGTCCCGTCCTACCGCGCGGACCAGATGCCGTACGGCGGCGTCAAGGGATCGGGCGTCGGACGCGAAGGTGTGCTCGCCGCGATGCACGACCTCACCGAGGAACGGGTCACCGTCTTCACCGGCATCGACCTCTAGGCGGGAGTGACGGCCTGCGCGAACCCGAACACCTTCTCCGGATCGTACGTCTTCGCCACCTGCTTGAGGCGGGCGGCGTTGTCGCCGTAGTAGGCCGTCATCCAGTCAGGCAGGGCCGGGTCGATGTAGTTGACGTAACCCCCGCTCAGCCCGAGCCCCGTCACCACCTCCGCGACGGAATCCGTTGCCACGGAACGGTTACGTGCATCCGCCTGACTGTAGATCTGCACGCTGCCGATCGCCTTCCGGTGCCAGAACGCGGTGGCGTCCGGGGCGATGTCGGCGACGGCGCCGCCGAGACCGTCGACCAGGAGGTCCATTCCCCGCCTGCCGTTGAGGATCGACGTCAGCTTCGCGGGATCCACCGCCTCACCAAGGATCCGTGAAGAGGCCACAAAGGACTGTCGGCTTTCGCTGCCGGAGAAGTACTTCATGGCACCGAGGTAGTCGAGTTGCTTCACCGTCCTCGTACCCTTGACCTTGCCGGTCAGCTTGTCCATTTCCCTGCCCAGCGAGGCGGAATCGCCGACATAGCAGCCGGAAACCCGGGCACCGACCGGAGATCCTCCCGACAGTACGACGTTCGCCCACAACTCCGGCGGAGCTTCGGGCAGCCATCGCTACCATTCGGCGATGACCTCGTTCGCGCTGCCCGCCGGGAAATGCAGGGAGAACACCGAAACGACCGAGGGCGACGGGTCGGTGCGGAAGGTGAACGAGGTGACGACACCGAAGTTCCCGCCGCCTCCCCCGCGCAACGCCCAGAACAACTCAGGCTCGGAATCCGCCGAAGCCGTCCGGAGTTTCCCGTCCGCCGTGACGACTTGCGCCGACACCAGGTGATCACAGGTGAGTCCATACTTTCGAGCGAGGACACCGATTCCGCCGCCGAGTGTCAGCCCGGCGATCCCGACACTGGGGCAAGTACCCGCGGGCAGACAACGGCCCGCACCACCGAGGGTGGCGTAGACATCCTTGAGTTTCGCGCCCGCGCCGATCACGACCTGTTCGCCCCGAATGTCCACTGAGGACATTCCACCGAGGTCGATCATCAGGCCGCCGTCCGGAACGGAATAGCCGGCGTAGCTGTGACCGCCGCTCCGAGCGGCGATCGGCACGCGTCGCGCGGCCGCTTCGACCGCCGCCTGCACGTCTTCCGGCTTGGCACATTTCGCGATCGCGGCGGGTTTGAGGCCGTCGAAGGCCGGATTGAACACACGTTTGGCGTTGTCGTAGCCGGGATCACCCGGCAAGAGCAGTGAGACCTTCTCGCGCAAAGCGGCCCAGTCCGGCGGCCCGGACGGCGGCGTGACATTGGTGCTCGGCGGCAGCGAAGTGCCGGGTGCCGAACTGGGCGCCTGCGCCGGAGGCGCGGCAGAGCACGCCGTCGCAGCGGCACCCGCCGCAGCCGCACCGGCGAGCTTGAGGAAGTTCCTTCGCCCCAACTTCATACTTGTGAAGACGCCTGTGCCGCGATCGGGTTGCCGCGATCACCCGGCCGGGTCAGAGCCAATGCGGCAGCGGCGGCACTTCGCCGTCCAAAGTGGACCCGTCGGCTCGGCCGGTGATCCAGGCCAGGACGTCACCGGGCGCGCCGGTCACCTTGGCAGGCTCGCCGGTGCCCATCCGCCATTCGTGCCGTGTCCCGTCGCCGTCGACGGCGACCAGGAGCACCGCGGGCAGTCCGGCGCCGTACGAGGCGATCGCGCTGCTCACCACGACCTCGAACTCCTGGCCGAGCAGCCCGGAGACACGGTCGAAGTCGTACCCGGAGTCCAGGTCGACGAGGTGGATCGAGAGTTCGGCCAGCCGCTTGCGCAGCACCCCTTCGCCGGTGACCGGCCTGCCCTGCCGATCACGCACCTCACCGGCCCACGCCTCGTCCGGCAGGGACGCGGCCAGGTCCGTGAACCGCTCGCCGGAGTCCACGACGTCGGCGACGATCGCCGCGGCGGAGCGGTCGGCTCCGGCCTCGATGCCCTCGTCGCGAGCCGTGTCCGTGGCGTACATCGGGGTCTCGACGCCGGTCTTCGCCCAGGTCAACAGGTTGCCGAGGCCGTCGGCGTTGCGCGCGACGTGCGAGAGCAGATGCGCCCGCGTCCAGCCGGGCAACGCGCTGGGGGCGTGCACGGCGTCCTCGCCGAGACCACGGGCCACGCGCGCCCATTCTTCGTGCAGGGCGCGGACTCGATCGAGCAGGGCGTGGGCGCGTTCGGAGGCGGTCACGCCCTTGAATCTAGCCAGTCAGGCGAAGCCTGTCAGTTGAGGGTGGTGGCGGGGCGGGGTCCGGGTTACCGCCGAAGGGCAGCCGGTGCGTCCGCCGGAACGGACGGGTTCTTGGGCGCGATCGGTTCGAGCCGCGCGTACGGCAGGTCCTGCGACGGCCTGCTGTCCGTTTCGCCCTTGTTGGGCCACAGGGAGAACGCCCGCTCGGCCTGCGCGGTGATGGTCAGCGAGGGGTTCACGCCGAGGTTGGCCGTGATCGCCGATCCATCCACAATGGACAGTCCAGGGTAGTTGAAGACCCGGTGGTACGGGTCGATCACGCCGTTGTCGGCCGCCGTGCCGATCGGCGCGCCGCCGATGAAGTGCGCGGTGAGCGGGATGTCGAAGATCTCGCCCCAGGTTCCGCCCGCCATCCCGCCGATGCGTTCGGCGGTGCGGAGGTTGGCCTCGTGCCCGGCGGGGATGAAACTGGGGTTCGGCTCGCCGTGTCCCTGCTTCGAGGTGTACTTGCGGCGGCCGAAGAGGCCGCGCTTGGTGTAGGTGGTGATGGAGTTGTCCAGGCTCTGCATGACCAGCAGGATCACCGTGCGCTCGCTCCAGCGGTAGCCGTTGAGCAGGCGGACCGTCTGGACGGGGTGCTTGACCATGAAGTTGACGGCCTGGCGCCAGCGCGGGACCGCCGAGTCGCCTTCGGTGGCGATGGTCTGGAGCAGGCTCATCGCGTTGCTGCCCTTGCCGTAGCGGACGGGCTCGATGTGCGTGTTGTCGTCGGGGTGGATCGACGAGGTGATCGCGACGCCGCGGCTGAAGTTGCGCTCCTCGTCGACCGAGGTGCGGGCGGCGCCGATGATGGCCTCGGAGTTGGTGCGGGTCAGTTCGCCGAGGCGCGGCGAGAGCTTCGGCAGCTTGGCGGTGTCACGCATGCCGTGGAGCAGGTTCTGCGTGCCCCAGGTTCCCGCGGCGAGCACCACCTGCGCGGCGGTGAGCTTGTGGCGGAACTTGCGCGAGGTCGTCCCGGTCTTCTTGATGCTCACCTCGTACCCACCCGCGTTTAGCGGGCTAATCGCGCTCACGGTGGTGAGCGGGATGACCTGCGCGCCGTCCTTCTCCGCGAGGTAGAGGTAGTTCTTGACCAGCGTGTTCTTGGCGCCGACGCGGCAGCCGGTCATACAGGCGCCGCATTCGGTGCAGCCGGTGCGCGCCGGGCCCGCGCCACCGAAGTACGGGTCCTCGGCGCGCTCGCCCGGCTTGCCGAAATACACGCCGACGGGCGTCGGGTGGTACGACTCGGGGACGCCCATGTCCTCGGCGACGCCCTTCATCACGACGTCCGACGGCGTGACGCTGGGGTTGGTGACGACGCCCAGCATGCGGCTGGCCTGGTCGTAGTGCGGGCCGAGCTCGGACTCCCAGTCGGTGATGTGGGACCACTGCGGGTCGACGTAGAACGGCTTCAGCGGGCGGTACAGCGTGTTCGCGTAGACCAGCGAGCCGCCGCCGACGCCCGCGCCGGCGAGCACCATGACGTCCTTGAGCATGTGGATACGCTGGATGCCGAAGCAGCCGACCTGGGGCGCCCAGACGTAGCGGCGAAGGTCCCAGGACGTCTTCGCGAACTCGTCGTCGGCGAAGCGGCGGCCCGCCTCGATGACGGCGACGCGGTAGCCCTTTTCGGTCAGGCGAAGCGCGGCGACACTGCCGCCGAACCCGGAGCCGACGACGATCACGTCGTAGTCGAAGTCGTCTTCAGTGGTGGTGTTACTGGCAGTCACACCCTCGACTGTAACCCCGGCCACCCCTCCTGACCAGAGGTAAGTTACTGGCCAGTTACCTTCCACCCGTCTGCGCGGGTCTGCATGAGGTTTCTCCTGTGCGGCGCGGGAGTGCGGCCGGGAACGACCGCACTCCTCGCGGGGAAGGTCAGGCCTGCGTGTACTCGGCCGCGACGTCGACGATCCAGGTGACGCCGAAGCGGTCGGCGAGCATCCCGAAGGCGGGCGCCCACTGCGCGGGACCGAACGCCTCGATCACGATGGCGCCCTTGGCGAGGCCCTCCCACACGGGGGTGACCTCGTCGACGCTCGCGCCGCGGACGGAGAGGAAGAACGGCTCCTTGGTGGTCGTGGTGCCGTTTTCGCGACGCGTGCTGGGCACGCCCGGGATCGCGGGCGTGTGCTCGCCGGGCACGTCGTAGGCCATGACCTGGAAGCCACTGTCGGCCACGACCTGGCCGAACATGACGTGGGTGGCGCCGGGAAGTTCGGCGGGCATCCCGAAGTCGGCGTAGGTGACAACGGTGAGCTGCCCGCCGAAGACCGACTGGTAGAACTCCAGGGCTTCGCGGGCCTGGCCGTGGAAGTTCAGGTGGGCGACAGCGTTGAGCGACATGGCGTTCCGGTCCTTCACGAGTGGTTCTGGTGCCGGAGGCTTCCGGCACCAGAACCACGTTGTCAGCAGTACCGGTCAGGGAACGTCCGCTACTTGTGCGATGGTGAAAACATGCCGATCGCCCCTTCGACGACGACCTCCAGCCGGCTGCTGTCACTGCTGTCGATGCTGCAGGCCCGCCGCGACTGGCCGGGCGGTCTGCTCGCCGAGCGGCTGGGCGTCAGCGAGCGGACAGTGCGCCGCGACGTCGACAGGCTGCGGGAGCTGGGATATCCGGTCCAGGCGGTCAAGGGCCCCGACGGCGGCTACCGGCTCGAAGCGGGCAGTCAGATGCCACCCCTGCTGTTCGACGAGGAGCAGGCGGTCGCGCTGGCCGTGGCACTGCGGATCGCCGTCGGGACGGGCGCGGGTATCGAGGAGGCGGCCGCACGGGCACTGGCCACCGTGCGGCAAGTGCTGCCGTCGCGGCTGCGGCACCGCGTCGACGCCCTCGAGATCAGCGCGGCAGGGCACGGCGTCGATCCACAGGTCGACACCGGGATCCTGCTCACGCTGAGCGCCGCGGTCCGCGCCGGGGAGGAGCTGCGGTTCGACTACCGCTCGCCGGGCCGCCCTGAGGACGCCGAACCGCGCCGGGTGCAACCCCACCACCTCGTGGTGCGGGCCGGGCGCTGGTACGTCGTCGGCTGGGACCCCGACCGCGAAGACTGGCGGACTTACCGTGCCGACCGGATGACGCCGCGCGTCCCGACCGGACCGCGGTTCGTTCCCCGCGAAGTGCCGGGTGGCGACGTAGCCGCCTTCCTGTCCGTCCGGTTCAAGGGCTCCGAGAGCACGAACGCCTGGCCCTGCCGCGGCGAGGTGATCCTCGACCTGCCCCCGGCGGACGTGGCGCCGTTCGCCGGTGACGGTGTCGTCGAGGAACTCGGCGCCGCCCGGACCAGGCTGACGACGGGGTCCTGGTCCTGGGCCGCTCTCGCGGCGGCGCTGGCCCGCTTCGATACCGAGATCGAGGTGGTCGGTCCGCCGGAGTTACGCGCGGCGTTCGCCGAGCTGTCCCGTCGGGCCGGCCGCGCCGCGGGACCGGCTCGCCTTTAGCGGGCTAAACGCGATCTGCGGCATGCTCGTACTCGTGATCGACGATTTCGCGAAGGAATACCTGCACAGTGACCTGCGAGAGATCCGCGATGCGATGCTTCGGAAGCTCGATGGGCTGTCCGAGTACGACATCCGTCGTCCCCTGACCTCGACCGGCACCAACCTTCTCGGTCTGATCAAACACCTGTCGGTGTGGGAGTCCCGGTACTTCGGCGAGGTCTTCGATCGACCGTTCCCCGAGCCCGTTCCCCGCTGGGACGACCCCGAACAGCGCGGTACCGACATGTGGGCGACCGAGCACGAAACGCGCGACGAGATCACAGGCCGCTACCGACGCGTCTGTGCACACTCCGACGCGACGATCGCCGCGCTCGCCATCGACTCGCCCGGCCACGTGCCCTGGTGGCCCCGTCCTGACGTGATGCTGTTCAACGTTCTGGTCCACGTCCTCACGGAGACCTGCCGTCACGCCGGGCACGCCGACATCCTGCGCGAACAGCTGGACGGCGAGGTCGAGATGGACGCGGAAGCCATGGCCCGGCGGGGGCAGGACGCGACCTTCTGGAAAAGCCGGCGAGCGGAAATCGAACGGGCGGCCAAGGCAACCGACCCAGCTCTCTCTTCGTGCCCAGCGGATCGCGTTTAGCCCGCTAAACGCGATCCGCTGGGCACGAAGAGAGGGCTGGAGGACCACCGCGGTCATCCAGCCCTCTCAGGTCACGTCACACTGCCGGGATCAGGTCGACCAGGGCTGCGTCTTGACGAAGACGTCGGGGGCGCGCAGGTCGAGGGCACCATGGTAGTAGGACCCTCGGCTACAGAACGAAGCCGTGCTGACGTTCGATCCGTCGGCCGGCGAGGTCGCGCTGAGTACCTCCGACTCGTTCTTGACCACGGCGACGACCTCGCCCCTCAGCAGGTTCTTCCCCTCGGCGTGGAAGCACTGCGTGTTGTCGTTCCGCCACAGGATGACCGTCCGGCTATAACCCGAAGCCTGGACGACCGCGGTGTAACCGGCGGCCTGGGCCGCCGGCGCGGACACCACCACCAGTCCCGTTATCGCCACTGCCCCCAGCAGCAAGACACGAAGCTTATGCAGCATTGATGATCCCTCCAGTAACAATCACCAAGGCCAAATGGCCTAACCGAAGGCACCTTATCGGCCGAAGATCATTCCTGTCTCGGATATGGACGACTCCGGCCCCGGATCGCGTTTAGCGGGCTAAACGCGATCCTGGGGTGGGGAGCGAGCATCAGCGGCGGACGGTCAGCCCGACGCGCTGGAACTCCTTCAGGTCCGAGTAGCCCGTCTTCGCCATCGCGCGGCGAAGCGCACCGAAGAGGTTCACGACGCCCTCGGCGTCCGAGGACGGCCCGAAGAGCAGCGTCTTGAGGTCGACGGCGTAGTCCGGCCCCAGCGCCACGCGCGAACGCGGCAGCGACGGGTGCGCGGCCGCCGACGTCCAGTAGAGCCCCTGCCCCGGCGCCTCGGAGGCGGCGGCCAGCGGCGCGCCCAGCATGACCGCGTCGGCACCGCAGGCGATGGCCTTGGCGATGTCGCCGGACACGCTCATCCCGCCGTCGGCGAGCACGTGCACGTACCGGCCGCCGGTCTCGTCGAGGTAGTCGCGGCGCGCGGCCGCGGCGTCGACGATCGCGGTCGCCATCGGCGTTCCGATCCCGAGCACGCTGTCGGTGCTCGTCACACCGCGGCTCGCGCCGTGGCCGACGATGACGCCGGCCGCGCCGGTGCGCATCAGGTGCATCGCGGTGCGGTAGTCGCTGACCCCGCCGGCGATCACCGGGACGTCGAGGCGCCCGATGAAGTCCTTGAGGTCCAGCGGCTCCGCGTCCCGCTGGACGTGCTCGGCCGAGATGATCGTGCCCTGCACGACCAGGATCTCGACGCCCGCCTTCAGCAGATCCGGCGTGAGTTCGGCGGCGTGCTGCGGGCTGACCCGCGCGGCCACCGTGACACCGGACTCGCGGACGGTCTTGATCGCCTCGGTCAACAGGTCCAACCGGATCGGGGCGGAGTGCAGTTCCTGCAGCTCGCGCACGATCGCGGTCGGGTCCTCGGTGTCCTCGGCCGCCCGGACGAGGCGGAAGATCGCGTCCTCGACGTTCGGGTGCCGCGCCCAGAGCCCTTCGGCGTTGAGGACGCCCAGCCCGCCGAGCTCGCCGACGGCCACCGCGGTGCCCGGCGACACGATCGCGTCGGTGGGATGCGTGACCAGCGGCAGCTCGAAGCGATACGCGTCGATCTGCCAGGCGGTGGACACGACCGAAGACGACCTGGTGCGCCGCGACGGCACGATCTCCACGTCATCGAGGTCATACGCCCGCCGCGCGGTGCGGCCCATGCCGATCTCGACCAGATCCCGCACGTCAAGTCCCTTCTCACCGACGACCGTTACACCCCATTGTCGCTAGGCCGCGTGGGTGACCTGCGCACGGGGCACCCGAACCGGCCCCGAAGTCACACCAGCCCCACCTGCCTCACCAGTTTCACGTTTAGCCCGCTAAACGCGCGCCGGTGGGCGGAGTGGGGGTGGGGGTTAGAACGAGACCTTCTCCACGGAGTCGGTCCGGAGGACGGATTCCTGGGAGAACGTCTTCTTGTAGGCGGTCCGGATCTCCTCGATCTCGCGGTTCGCGTCGCGGTCGCTGAACGGGTACACGACGATGATCATCTTCGACTTCTCCCGCGAGATCACCCCGGCCGCACCGCGCCACTGGCCGCGCCCGGTCAGTTCGGTGAACCCGTCCGGGAACCGCGGGGTGACGACCTCGTCGGAGAACGCGGTGAATTCCGCGTCGGTCAGTTCGCCGCCGCCCGGCTTCGTCGTGCCGAAGTACAGCTCGGTGCGCTTCCACAGCTCACCCGGCGACGCTTGAAGCCCGGCGGTCTCTCCGGCCTGAGCAGGCGCGGCGGATGCGGTGGGGACGGCCGAAGCCGCCACCCCGCCGCCGAGCCCGAGGACAGCGGCCGCGAAGACGGCCAGCGCGGTACGCCGCGAGGTGGTCAGCGAGAAAGACATCGGATTCCTCCCAGGAGACTTGATCAGCGGACCAAGTCTCCCGAGAACGGAACCGGATGCGTAAGTGTCCTAAAGGGCGGACTACCGGGTGGTGTAGTTCGGCGCCTCGACGGTCATCGTGATGTCGTGCGGGTGGCTCTCCTTGAGCCCGGCCGCGGTGATCCGCACCAGCTGCGCCTCCTGCAGCTCGGGGATCGTCGACGCGCCCGCGTAGCCCATTCCCGACCGCAGCCCGCCCACCAGCTGGTGGACGACGTTCGCGAGCGGCCCGCGGAACGGGATCCGCCCCTCGATGCCCTCGGGGACCAGCTTGTCCTCGCTCAGCACGTCGTCCTGCGCGTAGCGGTCCTTCGAGTAGGACTTCGCCTGGCCGCGCGACTGCATGGCGCCCAGCGAGCCCATGCCGCGGTAGGTCTTGAACTGCTTGCCGTTGACCAGGATCAGGTCACCCGGAGATTCGGCCGTCCCGGCGAGCAGACTGCCGAGCATCACGGAGGACGCGCCGGACGCGATCGCCTTCGCGATGTCACCCGAGTACTGGATGCCGCCGTCGCCGATCACCGGGATCCCGGCCGGGCGCGCCGCCTGGTCGGCCTCGTAGATCGCGGAGATCTGCGGCACGCCGACCCCGGCGACGATGCGGGTGGTGCAGATGGAGCCCGGGCCGACGCCGACCTTGATCCCGTCCGCACCCGCTTCCACCAGCGCCTGTGCGCCGGCCCGGGTCGCGACGTTGCCGCCGACGATGTCGACGGTGTCGCCCAGTTCCTTCTTCAACAGCGCGACGGTCTCGACGACGGCGCGGGAGTGCCCGTGCGCGGTGTCGACCATCAGCACGTCGACCCCGGCGTCGGCCAGCGCCATCGCGCGCTTGTGCCCGTCCGGGCCGACGCCGACGGCCGCGCCGACGATGAGACGGCCGTCGGTGTCCTTCGTGGCATTGGGGTACTGCTCGGTCTTGACGAAGTCCTTGACCGTGATCAGCCCGCGCAGCTTGCCCGCGCCGTCGACGATCGGCAGCTTCTCGATCTTGTGGCGGCGCAGCAGCCCCAGCGCGGCCTCCGCGGTGACCCCGACCTGCGCGGTGACCAGCGGCAGCTTCGTCATCACCTCGTGCACCGCGCGGGTGAAATCGACCTCGAACCGCATGTCGCGGTTGGTGATGATGCCCACCAGCGTCCCGGCGGCGTCGGTCACCGGCACCCCGGAGATCCGGAACCGGGCGCACAGCGCGTCGACCTCGGCGAGGGTGTCCTCCGGCGAACACGTGACCGGGTCGGTCACCATGCCCGCTTCGGAGCGTTTGACGACCTCGACGGCGGACGCCTGGTCGTCGATCGGCAGGTTGCGCTGCAGCACTCCCATGCCGCCCTGGCGGGCCATCGCGATGGCCATCCGGCCTTCGGTGACCGTGTCCATCGCGGCGGAGACCAGCGGGATGTTCAGGGTGACGTTGCGGGACAGCCGGGTGCGGGTGCTGACCGCACTGGGCACCACGTCGGACTCGGCCGGCAGCAGCAGCACGTCGTCGAAGGTCAGCCCGAGCATGGCGAACTTGCTCGGGACGGGGGCGGTGACGCTGTCGCTGGTCATAGCAGGCGAAGGGCCTTCCTGGCGGTGATGAACGAGTCGCTCTAGCGACGCGAGGGCCTGCCCCTCATGATATCCGGGCCGGGCGGCCGCCCGGCCCGGGTGGGCGCCCGGTAGCGTGCAGGCGTGCCGCAAGATGCGTTGCCCCCAGACCCGTTCGCGGATGACCCGGACGACCCGGCCCGCGCGTTCATCGACGAAGCTGACCGGCTCGACGAGCCGATCAGCGACGAAGAGCGCACCGAGTTGCTGGCCGACCTCTCCGATCTCGCCGTCTACCAGGCGCTTCTCGAACCGCGCGGGGTACGTGGGATCGTGGTCGACTGCGGTGAATGCGACGAACCCCACTACCACGACTGGCATCTGCTCCGCGCCAGTCTCGAGCAACTGCTCGCCGACGGAAGGATGCGGCCGCACGAGCCCGCGTTCGATCCGAACCCCGGTGACTATGTGAGCTGGGACTACTGCCGCGGTTTCGCGGACGGAGTCACGGCGAACGAGAGCGCTTACTGATCGCGTTTAGCCCGCTAAAGGCGAAGGGCCTGGTGAGAGAGATCTCACCAGGCCCTTTCGCTGTTCTTGGGTGTTACGGCGTCTCGACCGCGGCGCCGGGAGCCTGTGCTCCGGCACCCGGCGACGGCTCGTTACGCGAGCCACCGGGGTCGTTGCCCGAAGCGGGCGGGGTCGTCGACGTCGTCGGCGGAGGCGGCTCGCTCGTCGTGGTCGGCGGAGTGGGTGTGGGAGTCGTGGTGCCCGGCAGACTGGTGCCGGGGTTTCCACCTCCGGGCAGCGACGTCGGCGGAGCGGTCGGCTGCGGAGTGAGCTGAGGGGTGGTCGCGACCGGGGTCTGCGACGGCGACTGCTGATCCGGCGGCAGCGGCTGCTGGCCGGGGTTCTGCAGCTGAGCGCTCAGCTGGCGATGCTGCTCGAGCAGCTGATCGCGGTTCTCTTCGTCGGTCACCTGGCTCAGCGCGGCCTGTGCCTCGTCGAGCGCCTTGCGCGCGTCGTCGAGGCGCCCACCGGCGAGCGCGAGGTTGGCCTTCTCCAGATCGAGTTTGGCCGCCGCGGCGGCCTCGACCGACCGGGCATGGTCGGCGTAAAGCACCTTGGTCAGGCCCCAGAGCGTGTCACCAGGCTGCGCGTCCTTCGCGGCGAGACCAGTTCCGGCGAAGGCGATGGCCAGGACGGCCGCGGCGGCGGCCACCGGGACCAGCAGCCGGCGTCTTCCCCCGTGTTTGCGGGCGAGCGCGGCGGTCTTCACGGTGGTGACGGCGGTGTCCACGTCGACGAGTTCCGCGAGCGGTTCACTGTCGATGTCGCGCCGCCAGGCCAGCAGCAGCGCGTTGAGCTCCTGATCGCCGAGGTCGTCGGCCATCTTCGGGTCCGAGCCGCCGAGCGCGTCGAGCAGCGCGTCGTCGGCCTGAACGGCCGACAGATCCGCGGCGAACTCGGCCTCGGAGGACGTCAGCCCTCTTTCGAAGGCCGTCAGTTCACGATCGGTCCCAGGGGAGAACCGATGGTCGCGATCGGTCACTCAGATCACCTCCTCAGCGGCCAGAACCTTACGTAGGCGCGCGAGGGCGCGATGCTGAGCCACCCGGACGGCGCCGGGGGTGGACCCCACGGCCTCCGCCGTCTCTTCGGCGGACAACCCCACGACGACACGCAGGACCACGATCTCACGCTGTTTATCGGGAAGGACGCGCAGCAGCTGCGACATGCGCTCGTTCAGCTCGCCTTGGAGGGCGCGCTGCTCGGGACCGACGCCGCCCTCGATCTCATCGGGGACCTCGGCGACCGGTTCGGAGCGGTTGCGGGCCGCGGCGCGATGCGCGTCGGCCACCTTGTGCTGGGCGATCCCGTAGACGAAGGCCAGGAACGGGCGGCCCTGATCACGGTACGAAGGCAATGCCGTGAGCACCGCGAGACACACCTCCTGAGCAACGTCGTCTGCGGAAGCGAACGAACGCTCCTGCCTGCCAACCCGAGCGCGGCAGTACCGCACTACCAAAGGACGGATGGCCGCCAGCAACCGCTCGACCGCTTGAGGATCACCCTCAACAGCAGCGGCGACCGGCTCATCCAGTCCGTCCCCCACATTGGCCATCGCAGACAACAGTCCCAGTGTTACGTATAGGCGTGCAAAGAGTCCGGCGTGTGACTTCGGAGGCCACTACCGGTGGATAGCTACCGTACCGCCCGGGCCCGCCGCCTTCGCTGACGGCCGCCATCGGCGCGCCGCCCTTCCGGCGAGCGCGCTGAAACCCGGGTCTTCCTGGTTCTCCTCGCTCGTAGTCGAACTTTCAACGAGTGGGAGCGCAGTGGGGTACGACGGTCCACCCGAAGGCGGACACGCTCGGGCAAGCGTGCCCGAGCAGTGAACGGAAAAGCGCGAAGCGTGACGGGGAACACAGGTACGGGCCAGGGGCTTGCCCCCGGCCCGTTGTCACCCGTTGCCGCTATCAGACCAGAAAAATTAAGAAAGCGTTGTCAGGAAACAAGTCCACGGCGGAATCCGTGGGCGACCGCTTGAGCGCGGTCTCGCACGCCGAGCTTGCGGAACAAGCGGCGCGCGTGGGTCTTCACAGTGTCTTCGGACAGGTACAGCTCGCGGCCGATCTGTCCGTTGCTCTTACCCTGGCTCATCCCACGGAGCACCTGAAGCTCGCGCTCGGTGAGCTGAACACCGGGGTCGGACGGCTGGCGCGGCGCCGGCACCGAGGTGCTGGCGAGCGTATGCGCCAGTGCGGCGACCAGCTCGGGACGCGAGGCGTCCCAACGCAGGTAGCCGCGGGCTCCGCCGGCGATGGCGGCGGCGATGCTGCCGGCATCGTCCGGGGCGCCGAACACGATCACGTTCGCTTGGGGGTTCGCTGAGACGAGCCGCCTGGTGGCTTCGACGCCAGTCGGGACAGCGCGCTGGGTTCCGACCAGCACGACGTCGACCGGCTGACGGGAGTACCGGGCCAGCAGCTCGTCACCGTGCGCTACGCAGTCGATGCGACTGACCCCTGGGACCGCGGACATCACTCGAGTGAGCCCTTCGCGGACACTGCGTCGGTCGTCGCAGATCAAGACCGTCGTCACGGGGTTTCCTTCCTGCAGCCGGGTGACATTCCACTTCCCCTATCGGACGCTTTAGCCCGAACCTTGACACGATCCGGTGGCTTTTTTGAAAGTTTCTTAGCCCGGTTGCCGGAATGGGCCCTCCAACAGGCTAGACGCCCTCAGAGGGGGACCCACGGAGATTCCCGGGCGAGCCACCTCCCGCAAGGATCTGCGTGCCGTAACACTGCGTGCAACAGTTCGGCACTTCTGAATCGATACTCATCGGCGTGTCCTGCCCCGAGGTCGGCCGCGAGCAGGCACGCCACCCACAGAAGTGAATTGAATTCGTATTTCTCGGCGGTTTCCCGCGCGCTCTCGACCAGCGTCTTCGCGCGGTCCCGCTCAGCGGAAGTCCCATTCGCCATCGTCACGCCGAGTACAAGCTGTGATTTGAGGACATGTCGGCGGGCACCCCGGGTTCGCGCCGTTTCCAGTGCCATTTCCGCAGGTGCGATCGCTGCAGCGGAAATGTTACTAGCCAGTTCGATTTCCGCGGCCACCCAACCGGCCCTGGTCCGGCTCCGCCAGTTGCCGATGTGCGCCTCCGCACGGGCCACCAGGCGCCGGGCGGCGGCCAGCCTGCCGCGGCCGAGGTTGTCCGCCGCGAGGCCGAGGAGGGCGTCCGCCCGTGCCCCCTCGGCGTCCAGGCCGTCGGGGTCGGGTTCACCTCGCGGCTCCGTGATCACCAGCGCGAGCGCCTCCCCGTCGAGGACGAGAGCCGCCGCGTGCCCGCCCAGCTGCCGCCGGTGCGACGCCAGCGTGCTCGCGGCCAGCGACGCGAGCACCGGGTCTTTGCTCGCGCGCAAACCGTTCAGCAGGGTGGCCGCCGCCGCGTACCGGCCACGGGCGCCGAGCCCGATCGCGGCGAGCAGCCGCCCACGAGGTGACGCGGGCACCGCGAAGGAGTTCGGCGGCGGCACACCGTCGCCGAACGCGGCGGACCGCAAGGACGCTTCCATTCGTCCTTTCTATCGCCTCGCACCGACAAGAACGTGCTCGATCCGGTCGGCGGCCGTCGTCAATTCGCCGAGCAGTTCGATCTTGTCCGGAAGCGTCGCGGGATCCCAGCCCGGACCGCAGGCGAACAGCCTGCTGCGCTGGCGGCCGCGGGACACCCTGGCGAACAGGCGCGGATCGGCGGTCGCGTGCCGTCCCGACCACAGCACCACCGCGGCCGGGACGCTGCGGCGGACGGTCACCGCGAGCACCTCGGCGGGCAGGGAGGCGCCGAACAGCTGGGCCCCGATCCGGCGTCCGGCGAGCGCCGCGGCGAGCGCGTACATCGGCATGTTGTCGCGCTCGTCCGGGACGCAGGTCAGCAGGACCGGCCGCTGGTTGCGCGGTTCGCGGAGCACCGGTGTCGCGCGGACCAGGGCCGCGTACACGCATTCGGCGAGCAGGTACTCGACCTCCGCGCCGGCGCTGACCCCGCGCCAGCGTGCGCCGAGCGCGGTCAGCACCGGTGACACGACGCCGGTCCAGGCCGGCAGGACGCCGAGTTCGCGGATCGTGTCGGCGAGCATGCGCTGAACCGCGCCGAAATCCATCGCGAGCGCGGCCGTGCTCAAGCGCCTGGCGAGGCGGGACGGGACGTCGTGATCCTCGGCGGGCGGCGCGGCGGCCTGTTCCTCCACTTGGACCACAGGAGTTTCCGGGTGCTCCGCCACCGTCCGGGGCATTTGCTCGAGCGCGTACTTCGCCGCTTCGGCCGTCGAGGCGCCGCGGAGCAACGCGCGCTGCATCAGTTCGAGACGGCCGATGTCGGAGCTGCCATAGCGGCGGTGACGGCCGTTGGTGTGGCGGCTCGGTCCTACGCCGTATCTGCGGTCCCAGGTTCGCAGGGTGGACGGTGCGACCCCGAGCCGGCGAGCGACTGAGGCCACCGGCAGGGTGGGTTCTTCACTGCTGATCCGAGATCCCACTCGACCCAATATCCAGGCAGGCCGGGGCCGCGGCAACCGGAACGGAAAGTGCGGCTCACACATCCGGGGGATGCCTAACGGCTGAATCGTCTTGAATCTCTTGAACAAGTATTGGCGCGCTTCTAACGTTACCGCCGTTGCACCGAATGGAGTATCCGCAGCGCAGCAGAGCAGGTTAAACGCTTCGACCGGATGACGGAGGCGGTCAGGATGGCGGACACACGCAGGCTCCCGGGACCCAACGCCGATGTATGGGACTGGCAGCTCGAAGGGTCGTGCCGAGGCATGGACAGCGCGTCCTTCTTTCACCCTGACGGCGAACGCGGGCCTGCCAGAGCCCGCCGCGAGGCGAGGGCCAAAGCCGTGTGCCTGGCCTGCCCGGTGCTGGCCATGTGCCGGAACCACGCACTCGCCGTGCACGAGCCCTACGGGATCTGGGGTGGGTTGTCGGAGTCGGAACGCGAGCACATCATCAAGGCGGACAAGCGCCAACTGAGCATGTCGAACGGCTGATCCGGCCGAGTCGGCAACGCGGAAGGGCGGCATCCGGGTGGGGTGCCGCCCTTCCGCTCGTCCAGACCCGGACGCGTCACGATTAGCCCGCGAAAGTCGCCCTGCTCGGCACCCGCTCCCCGCCGCCCCAGATCGCGTTTAGCCCGCTAAACGCAGGTCGGTGCCGTCGCGGGGCACCCCGCCGCCGGATCGCACTTAGCCCGCGAAAGTCGCTCCGTCGCGGCCGCGCGCCAGATCGCAGTTTGCCCGCTAAACGCAAGTGGGCGGACCAGGGACAAAGAAGCGGGGCGGCACTCCGTGTGGAGTGCCGCCCCGCTTCGTGGTGGAACAGATGGAGCTAGTGCGCGTGACCGTGACCCGCCGCGGCGGGCTCCTCGTCGGCCGGCTTCTCGACGATGGAGCTCTCCGTCGTGAGCACGAGCCGGGCGATGGAGGCGGCGTTCGCCACCGCGGACCGGGTCACCTTGACCGGGTCGACGATGCCGGCGGCCAGCAGGTCGGTGAGCTCACCGGTGGCGGCGTTGAAGCCGTGCCCCCAGCTCTGCTCCTGGACCTTGTTCACGATGACCGCACCCTCGTGGCCCGCGTTGGTCGCGATCCAGAACAGCGGGGCGGACAGCGCGTCGCGGACGATGCGCACACCGGTCGCTTCGTCGCCCTCGAGGCCGAGGCCGCCGTCGAGCTCCTTGACCGCGTGCACGAGCGCCGAGCCACCGCCGGGCAGGATGCCCTCTTCGACGGCCGCCTTGGTCGAAGCCACGGCGTCCTCGATGCGGTGCTTACGCTCGTTGAGCTCGGTCTCGGTGGCCGCGCCGACCTTGATCACCGCGACACCGCCGCCGAGCTTCGCCAGCCGCTCCTGCAGCTTCTCGCGGTCCCAGTCGGAGTCGGTGTTCTCGATCTCCTTGCGGATCTGCGAAACACGCCCGGCGATGTCGTCCTTGGTGCCGGCACCGTCGACGAGCGTGGTGTCGTCCTTGGTGACGACGATCCGGCGGGCGCCGCCCAGCTGGGCGAGCGTGGTCTCGGACAGCTTGTGCCCGATCTCGGCCGAGATGACCTCGCCGCCGGTGACGACCGCGAGGTCGTCCAGGAACGCCTTGCGACGGTCACCGAAGAACGGCGCCTTGACGGCGACGGCGGTGATCGTCTTGCGCAGCGAGTTCACCACGAGGGTCGACAGCGCTTCGCCGTCGACGTCCTCGGCGACGATCAGCAGCGGCTTCTTGGCCTCGACGACCTTCTCCAGCACCGGGAGCAGGTCGGCAAGAGCCGAGATCTTCTCGCGGACCAGGAGGATGTAGGCGTCCTCGAGGATCGCCTTCTGCTCCTCCGGGTTGGTCGCGAAGTGCGCCGATAGGAAGCCCTTGTCGAACTGCACACCCTCGGTGATCACGAGCTCGGTCGCCAGCGTGGACGACTCCTCGATCGTGATGACGCCGTCTTCGCCGACCCGCTCGACGGCCTCGCCGAGCAGGGCGCCGATGGCCGCGTCACGCGAGGTGACGGTGCCGACCTGGGCGATGTTGTCGCGACCCTTGACCGGGGTCGCCTTCTCCTTGAGGATCGCGATGACCTTCTCCGCGGCGGCCTCGATGCCGCGGCCGACGGCCGTCGGGTTGGCACCGGCGGCGACGTTGCGAAGGCCGACCTTCACCAGCGACTGGGCGAGCACTGTCGCGGTCGTGGTGCCGTCACCGGCGACGTCGTTCGTCTTGGTGGCGACGCTCTTGGCGAGCTGGGCGCCGAGGTTCTCGAACGGGTCATCGAGCTCGATCTCGCGAGCGACGGTGACGCCGTCGAGGGTGATGGTCGGGCCACCGAACTTCTTGTCGAGCACGACGTGGCGACCGCGCGGGCCGAGGGTGACCTTGACCGCGTCGGCGAGCTTGTTCACCCCGCGCTCGAGCGCGCGACGAGCGTCCTCGTCGAAACTGATCTGCTTGGGCATGGCGTGTTCCGCTTACCTTCCAGTTCTAAAGCTCGGAAAACACGAACGCCCCGTCCCCCGGCAATGCGGGGCCCGGGGCGTCATGCGCTGAGAGCGGACGTCAGTTGATGACGGCCAGCACGTCGCGAGCGGAAAGGATCAAGTAGTCCTCACCGTTGTACTTCACTTCGGTGCCGCCGTACTTGGAGTAGATGACGACGTCGCCGACGGAAACGTCGAGCGGGACGCGGTTGCCCTTGTCGTCGATGCGGCCCGGGCCCACGGCCAGAACCTTGCCCTCCTGGGGCTTCTCCTTGGCGGTGTCGGGGATGACGAGACCGGAAGCGGTCGTCTCCTCGGCCTCACTCGTCTGGACAACGATCTTGTCCTCGAGCGGCTTGATGTTCACGCTCACCGGGTTGACCTCCACGGTCGTCGAAAGCGTTGGCAGGATGAGTTACGGCTCCTACCACCCCCGCCGTCGCGGGTGCCGGGGCGTGTTCGGGCCGTGCAATTAGCACTCTAGCCATGTGAGTGCCAGCTTCGCAAGGAGGGTCCGCTCACCTCGCGAAAATGCCGTGTCCAGCTGCCTGACCGGCCGTTTTGTTCCGCCAGGGTTCCGCATGCGCATGCCCGTCCGGCTAGAGCTCCTTGTCTCTTAGACCCGAGTCCGGGCAGCGCGGACGGTCACGGAACTAGCTTGTGACCTGCGGTCGGGCTGAGGGGGACGAAGATGCTGCCGCTCCTTGAGCGGAACAAGCTGCCGGTGTACCTGCGCCTGATGTGGGCGGACAAGCCGATCGGCGCGCTCCTGCTCTTGTGGCCGACGCTGTGGGCGCTGTGGATCGCGACGGCCGGTGAGCCGTCACCGTGGCTCCTCGCCACCTTCGTGGCCGGGGTGTGGCTGATGCGCGCGGCCGGCTGTGTGGTGAACGACTACGCGGACCGCGGGTTCGACGGTCACGTGAAGCGAACAGCGCACCGTCCGCTTCCCAGCGGTGCGGCGACGGCGAGAGAAGCTCGCTACCTGTTCGCCGTGCTGGTGTCGCTCTCCTTCCTGGTGGTGCTGACGCTCAACGTCACCACTGTTCTGCTGTCGGTGGTGGCACTGGCGCTCGCGTGCGCATACCCGTTCGCGAAGCGCTACACGCATCTGCCGCAGGTGGTGCTGGGCGCGGCGTTCGGATGGTCGATCCCGATGGCTTTCGCCGCCGCCGGGGAATCCCTGCCGCCGATCTGCTGGCTGCTGTTCCTCGCCAATCTCCTGTGGGTGGTCGCGTACGACACGCTGTACGCCGCGGTCGACCGGGACGACGACCTGAAGATCGGCGTGAAATCCACGGCCATCCTGTTCGGCCGCCACGACAGGCTGGCCATCGGCGTTCTGCAGGGAACGATGCTGGTGCTCATGGCGATGGTCGGTCGAGTGGGCTCGCTCGGCTGGGAGTTCTACCTCGCCGTCGGGATCGCGGGCGCGTTGTTCGTCCGCCAGCAGAGGCTGATCGCGCGACGCGAGCGCGACGGCTACTTCCGGGCGTTCATGAGCAACAACCACGTCGGGCTGGTGCTCTTCCTGGGCCTGCTGGCGAATTCCCTCTGGTGAGCGCCCCTACAGATCGCGATTAGGGGGCTAAACGCAAGTCGGGGCCCTGGGGCTGCAGCCGGGAGGCAGCGCGGCCGCCGGATCGCGATTAGGGGGCTAAACGCAAGTCGGTGAGGTCGCTCACCAGGGCATCGGGGCGCAGGGCGGCGAGGGACCGGCGCTTCGCCGACGTAGTCGCGAGGGCGACCGTAGCGACTCCGGCGGCGCGAGCGGCGAGGACGTCCGCGGCGGAGTCACCGACCATCACGCACTTCCCGGGCGAAGTGCCGAGGGCCTTCACCGCGGCCTCGATCAGGGTCGGGTGCGGCTTCAAATGCGCGGGGTCGCTCGACGCCCGCGCACTGATCCGGCGGACCTGCTCGACGAGTTCGTGCACGGTCAGGAACGCCCGGATCGCCTCGACGGAGTTGTTGCTGACGATCGTCACCGTGAACCCCTGCGCGACCCACTCGCGGATCACCTCCACGGCACCCGGAGCGGGCGACACCGACGAAACAGCCTCGTTCTCCAGACGACTGAGCTGCCGCTCGACGACGTGCGCGGCGTTCGGGCCACACGTAGCCGCGTACCGGAGCACGTCGAACGGATCCGCCGAAGCGCTCACCTCACGAGGCAGATCGGGCCCGACGAGTCGCTTGAGCCTGTCGGCCACCTCGCTCGCCGGCAACTTCGCGAACACGTCGCACACCGGACCGTCGAAGTCGAGGAAGACATGGTCCTTCTCCTGCAAAAGCTCCTTCACCCCAGCCATGCCCCCACCTTGCCACCGGATCGCGATTAGGGGGCTAAACGCAAGTCCTGGACGGACCTTACGGAAGGGGCGGGTTTCTGGTTAGGTTCCGACCATTGGGGTCGGTCCTGTACAGCAGACCTAGACACTGGGGGTACACGCCCATGCCGCGTCCCTTCCGTCCCGTTGCCCTCCTACCGCGCCGGCGCCGCCCGAAACGGACCGCCGGACTCGCGATCCTCACCCTCACCGCGGGCCTTCTCGCCGCAGTCCCCGCCGAAGCAGCCCCTGCGGATCAGCAACGCCAGCGGGACTTCGCGGCCGCCGCGCAGGAGTTCGGTGTTCCCGAGAACGTCCTGCTCGGCGTCTCCTTCCTGGAGTCGCGGTGGGATTTCAACGCCGGCACGCCGAGCACGTCCGCCGGTTACGGCCCGATGCACCTGACCGATCTGCGTGAAGCGGGCACCGGCACGCATCACGACGAAGGCGGGGAGGATCCGCGCGGCGACGACGCGCGCCAGGCGAAACTCCCGGTGACACCGGCGCCGAAGCCTCCCCCGCCCGGCCTCCAGACCATCGACGAGGCGTCCAGGCTGATCGGCCAGGACGTCGCGACGCTGCGCACGAACACCACGCAGAACATCCGCGGTGGCGCCGCTCTGCTGGCGAAGTACCAGCGTGAAACCGGCGACTGGAACGCCGCCGTCGCGCGCTACAGCGGCGCGAAGGACGCGGCAGGCGCGCAGGCCTTCGCCGACGAAGTCTTCGACACCATCTCCAAGGGCGTCAGCCGCAAGACCGACGACGGCCAGAGCGTCACCCTCGCCGCGACGCCGATGAGCCCGCCGCGCGGACAGGCCGACACCTCGAAGGCCGAGTGCCCGAAGAAGGTCTCGTGCCTTTCGGTACCGGCGCCGTACCAGGAGTTGCCGAACAACGACTACGGCAACCACGACAAGGCGAACCGGCCGAAGAGCCAGAAGGTCGAATACATCATCATCCACGACACCGAGGGTTACTGGGACACGGCGATGGACCTTGTCACCGACCCGACGTACGTGAGCTGGCACTACACGATCCGCTCGTCCGACGGCCAGATCGCGCAGCACGTGCCGACCAAGGACGTCGCCTGGCACGCGGGCAACTGGTACGTCAACGCGAAGTCCGTCGGCATCGAGCACGAGGGCTTCGCCGCGAAGGGAACTTGGTACACGGAGGCGATGTATCGCACTTCCGCGAAGCTCGTCGGCTACCTCGCGCGGAAGTACGACATCCCGCTCGACCGCGCGCACATCCTCGGCCATGACAACGTTCCTGGCACGATCCCCTCGACCATCAGGGGGATGCACTGGGATCCGGGCCCGTACTGGGATTGGTCGCACTACTTCGACCTGATGGGCGCACCGCTGTCCGGCTTCGGCCGTCCCGGTTCGCCGCTGGTGACCATCACGCCGGACTTCGCGACGAACCAGCCCGCGTTCACCGGCTGCGAGACCGGCGGAAAGCCCTGCCCGGCAAGGGGTTCCGGTTCGGTCGTGCTGCGAAGCGAGCCGACCGACTCGGCGCCGCTGCTCAAGGACATCGGCCTGCGGCCGGACGGTTCGGCGAGCACGATGGCCGTCTCCGACATCGGCAGCCGGGCGGAAACCGGCCAGCGGTACGTGGTCGCCGAGCGACGTGACGGCTGGACGGCGATCTGGTACCTCGGCCAGAAGGGCTGGTTCCGCGACGCGCGCACGACGAGCCCGGCGTTCGGCCTGGTCGTCACCCCGAAGCCCGGCTTGGCGACCGTGCCGGTGTTCGGGCGCGCGTACCCCGAGCCCGAGGCCTATCCGGCGAACGTGCCGGTGCAGCAGGTCATCCCGCTCCCCTACACCTTCTCAGCGGGGCAGCGGTACTCGGCAGGCAACGTGCTCGGATCCGAGTACTACTCGGCGACGACGTTCGATCCGGCCAATCACGTTGTCGTCAAAGGAAAGACGCGCTACGTGCAGATCCAGTTCGGGCATCGCGTCGCGTTCGTGAAGGCGGACGACGTCCGGATCCTGCCCGCTTTCTGACCGCCGGTCCCGGGGTCAGGAGTCGAGGGCGACCTTGACCCCGGGAGCGTGCTCGGTGTTCCGCCGCGTCTTCGACCAGCCGTTCCGGCCGCGGACCAAGCGGAACAGCGCCCGCCACGACGTGATGTAGAACGTGTAGATGTACAGCGCGTAGGCGAAGCCCATCCCGAGCCCGCGCAGCAGATTGCGGCTCTTCAGGCATTTAAACTGATAGATCGGGCCCCACACGACGAACGGCAGCAGCCCGAACGAGCCGTAGATCGCGAACAGGATCCACGCGCCGTCGTCGGCGAACCAGGTCCACATCTGCCCCGGATCCCCCGCGGCGCCGAAGAGCAGCAGCAGGAACGGGATCGGGTACAGCAGCGAGCCGAGCAACTGCATCCACGGCTGCGCGAGGTAGTACATCATCTCCGCGGCGCCCAGTGTGCTCACATGCGGCGAATCCCAGATCCGCCGCAGATACCGTGAACACTGCATCGTGCCCTGGCCCCAGCGGGTGCGCTGCACCAGGAATCGGCGCAGGCTGTACAAACCTTCCTGCTTCACATGGGAATCCGGCGTGTAGCCGGTCCGCCAGCCCGCGGTCAGCAGGTGCACGCCGAGTTCGAAATCCTCCAGCAGCGAACCGCGCCACGGCTGTTCGTCCGTCCCGGCGATCGAGTCCAATGCGGACAGTCGCGTGAACTGACCGTTGCCGCCCATGGAGATCGTGCCGGTGAACCCGCGCGAGGTCTGGATCGCCGCGATGGCCGTACGGAACTCGAGATCCTGCATCTGAGCCAGTTTCAGCCCGAAGGCGCGCGAGAACCAGTTCTTCCCCGGCGGGCGGCTGTCGGCGTTGCCCATCCAGACGTCCAGCTGGACCGCGCCGATCCTCTCGTCGCCGAACAAATGGTCCGCGGCGCACACTTCGAGACAGTTCTCCGCCGGACGGCCGTCCGCGTCGACGACCACGACGACCACGTCCTCACGGCTCGCGTCCGGGCCCATCCAGTCGTTGAGCGCCTGGTAGGCGGCGTTGAGCGCGTCACCCTTGCCCGTCCTCGCCTCCGGGCGGCGCCGGGGAACGAGGTGCAGATACGGGTCGTAGCCGCCGTTGCGCCGCCAGATCGACTTGACCACGCGGGCCGTGCGGTCCTCGGAGTCGTCGTCGACGACCCAGACGTGCGCGTGCCGGAACGTCGAACGCAGGTACCGCACCGTTTCGCGGATGACGGCCTGCTCGTCGCGGCACGGGACGAAGAAGTGCCAGGTGTAGTCGGCGGTGTCACCGACGGGCGCGGGTTTGCGCCGCAGGTACGGCACGACGATCACGACCACGTAAACGATGAACGCGACGCTCATGGTGAGCGCGAAGGCCTGGGTGATCGCGAGCAGGATCTTGAGCGAACCGCCGCCCATCAGACGGCCTCTCGCTCGGCACGGGGCTTACGGGTGCTCAGCCAGACGAACAGCACGAGTGCGATCGCGCCGCCGAGGACGCTGACCATCGAACCGAGCAAAGTGTGTCCCCAGTAATAGCCTTCGTCGATACCCAGCATGTTCACGAGTCCGACGATCGCCAAAACCCTCATCTGATTGACAAGAATGACCACGATCGCGGAAATCGCCAACGAGGATAGTAGCCTCTTCGCGTTTCTCGGACGGAAATACAACATGGCGGCGGTCACCAGTAACAGCGGCAGCAACATGAATGCCGAAGAGCATTCCGGCGTCATTCGCAACCCGAGTGGAGTATCGCCTGACAACCCAAAGTAGACCGTCTCACGTTCACCGACAACAAAGACACCCGATGTGGTGATGACCCTCAGTATCAACCCCGCGAGGTGCACTTCGAACACCCGGTACAGGCGTTCGGCCAGCACCAGGCCGACCGCGATGGCGATGACCGCCAGTACCGCGATACGCAGCGGAAACCGGCTCGAACTCGGCAAAGGAGCACTCGCAACGGCCACGGTGACCCTCTCAGGAAAGACGCAGCGGACGACAGGATTCGACGAAGCCGACAGAGACTTCGCCGACGAGAGTAAGTGGGTGGAAGCCGGACCTTCCGACCGGGCTCGCATTTCCAAAGCGATCATTGCCCCTTTCGGCACGATCGTGGACTAACTGATTAGGCCGAACGAGTGATATCACCTTTGCCTGGGTGATTTTGCCGTGAAACCACCCGATCCGGTGGTCCTCGAAGTTTCCTGTTCAATTTGGGAAACACTCGGCGATAGACGATCTGCGAGCCGAGTCAGGCCAGCTGAGGATTCGTCCGCAACGGTCGCGCCCAAGTGCCGTCCGTAGATGAGAGAAAACCCCACGAATCAATTCGGAGGACCAGTTGAAGAACACACACCTCTTGCGACGAGGCGGATTGCTCGCCGCTGTGGTGGTGAGCGTGGCTCTCGCCGGTGCGGCGCCAGCCTCGGCGGCCCCCGGTGACGGCTCCGCGTATGGCGTCAAGGTCGACGTGAAGCTCCTCGGCCTCGACGCGGTGAAGGCCGGGCCGCTCGCCGAAGCGAAGACCTCCGGGCCGACCACCAACAGCCTCGCGAAGGTCGACCTCCCCGGTGTGCTCACCGCGGGCGCGATCAACACCGAAGCCAAGCGCGATGACAACTCCGGTGCCGTGACCGCCAAGGCCAGCACCGCCGATGTCGGCTTGCCGCTGCTGAAGACCGCTCTCGGCGACGTCGGCGTCAAGGCCGTCGAAGCCACCTGCACCGCGACCCAGCAGGGTGTGCAGGGCGCGACCAACCTGGTCGGGGCGAACTTCGGCAGCGCGGGCACGGTCGACGCGACACCGGCACCGAACACGCAGATCAAGGTCGGTCTCGGCACCGTCAACGTCGCGACGATCATCCTCAACGAACAAATCAAGAACCCCGACGGCAGCCTCACGGTCAACGCCATCCACGTGAAGCTGCTCGGCGACGCCCTCACCCCACTCGGCTCCGGTGACGTCATCGTCTCGTCCGCCACCTGCGGTCCGGCAGGCCTGCCGGTGCCGATGGCTTCGGGCGCGGGGCTGTGGATCGGACTCGGCCTGCTCGGTGCCATCGCCGTTCCGGTCGGTATCCGCGTCGTCCGCGGCCGTCGCTCCGTGACCACCGCCTGACCAGGGTGAAGTGAGGTCGAAATGTACAAGTTGCCTGGCGCCGGAGTCGGCGTCGCCGGTGGCGGAGTGGGTGCCCTCGCCGCCACCGGGGCCGACGTCGGCTGGTGGCTGGCCGTCGGGGTGATCCTGCTGGTTCTCGGAACCATCGCGGTCATCGCCGGCTACCGCCGCACGAAACGGCTCGGCAAGGTGGGGAGCTGATCGCTCCCCTTCGGCAGAACGGCCGCCGGCGTGGGCCTCTCGCACGCCGGCGGCCATCACCCGGGTTTTCCGGGACACTCGAACCCGTGGATGAGGAGCGCGAACGCGTGGATGTGATGTTGCTGGCAGGGACCCGGCCGGAGGCGGTCAAGCTCGCGCCGCTGGCATTGGCGCTGGCGGAGCACCCGCGCCTTCGGCCCTTTGTTGTCCACAGCGGACAGCATCAGGGCATGGTCGAGCAGGCGCTGATCCCGTTCGGCCTGCCGGTCGACGCCTGGCTCGACACCCCGCCGCGAACCACGGGCACACAGGCGGAACTGGTTTCCGGGTTGCTGCCCGCGCTCGACGAGCTGCTGCGACGGGTCTCCCCGGCGGCGGTCGTCGTGCAAGGCGACACGACGACCGGGCTGGCGGGCGCGCTCGCCGCGTTCTGGCTGGGTATCCCGGTGGTGCACCTCGAAGCGGGACTGCGCACGCACGACCTCGCCGCCCCGTTCCCCGAAGAGGGCACCCGGCAGATGATCTCACGCGTCGCCGCCCTGCACCTCGCGCCGACGCCGGGCGCCGCGGCCGCGCTACGCACGGAAGGTGTTGCACGCCAACGGATCGCGGTCACCGGGAACACCGTCGTCGACGCCGTGATCGCGATCGCCGAACGTGATCTCCCGGCGCGGGACACCGCGCTCGCGTTGCTGGAGATGGAAATCGCCGAGGCGAACGAGCGCCTCGTCCTCGTGACGTCGCACCGGCGTGAGTCCTGGGGTGAGCCGCTGAGCCGCACGCTCGCGGCCATCGAACTGATCGTCGCCGAGCACAACGACGTCCAGATCCTGTTCCCGGTGCACCCGAATCCGGCCGTGCGGGAGCAGGTCGTGACCGCGCTCGGCGGGACGCCGCGGGTCACGATCACCGAACCGCTCGAGTATCCCGATCTCGTGCGCGCCCTGCGGCTGGCCGAACTCGTCCTGACCGATTCCGGTGGTATCCAAGAAGAGGCGCCGACTTTCGGCACACCCGTCCTCGTGCTCCGCGACGTCACCGAACGGCGTGAGGCCATCGAGGCGGGCTGCGCCTGGCTGGTCGGGACGGACACCGGTCTCATCGCCGACACCGCGGCCAAGATCCTGCGCGGCGATCTCCATCCGACGCACGCCGGAAACCCTTACGGCGACGGCAATGCCGCCGCCTTGTCGGTGGCCGCGCTGGAAGAGCTGCTCAACCTCGCCCCGGTGCCGCGCACCGGCGCCGAACTGCGCTAGATCGAGACGATCTGGACCGGCAGCGCCGGATTGGCGGAGAAGTCGAGCGAGGCGCGCGGGCGGCCGGCGGCGACCACGTGCGCGCCGAGCGCGGCGATCATCGCGCCGTTGTCCGTGCACAGCCGCGGCCGCGGGACCCGCAGGGTGATCCCGGCTTCCGCGCAGCGCTCGGCGGCGAGTTCGGACAGCCGTGAATTCGCCGCCACGCCACCGGAAATCACCAGCGTGTCCACACCGTGTTCCTTGGCGGCACAGATCGCCTTCCTGGTGAGAACGTCGGCGACGGCCTCCTGGAACGACGCGGCGACGTCGTCGACAGGGATCTCCTCACCACGACGCTCGGCGCCCTCGACCCAGCGCGCGACGGCGGTTTTCAAGCCGGAGAAGGAGAAATCGAACTTGGCGTCACGGGGTCCGGTCATGCCACGGGGGAAAGCGATCGCCGTGCCGTCACCGTTCTTGGCCGCCTTGTCGATGGGCGGACCACCGGGATACGGCAGGCCGAGCACGCGGGCGACCTTGTCGTAGGCCTCGCCAGCCGCGTCGTCCACAGTGGACCCGAGCTCGGTGATCCCGGACGCGATGTCGTCCACCAGCAGCAATTGCGTGTGGCCGCCGGAAACGAGCAGGGCGAGACAGCGTTCGGGCAGCGGCCCGTGCTGGAGCGTGTCGACGGCGATGTGCCCGGCCAGGTGGTTGACACCGTAGAGCGGGATATCGAGTGCGGCGGCGTACGCCTTGGCCGCGGCGACGCCGACCAAGAGGGCGCCGGCGAGACCGGGTCCGGCGGTCACCGCGATGGCGTCCACATCGGACAGTTTCAGCCCTGCCTTGTCGAAGGCGCGCTCGACGGTCGGGACCATGGCCTCCAGATGCGCGCGGCTGGCGACCTCGGGGACGACGCCGCCGAAGCGGGCGTGCTGGTCGACGCTGGAGGCGACCTCGTCGGCGAGGAGTTCGACCGTGTTGTCGTCGTGCAGCCGGACGAGGCCGACGCCGGTCTCGTCGCACGAACTCTCGATGCCCATGATGATGCGTGGCATCAGCCCGCCACCTCGTCTCGGACCTGGGCCCGCGGGCGGGCCATCGTGTAGGCGTCGGCGCCGGAGGGCTGGTAGTAGCGCTTCCGGAGGCCGACGCGTTCGAAACCGTGCCGCTCGTAGAGCGTGATCGCCGCGTCGTTGTCGGTGCGGACCTCGAGGAACACCGGCGCGGCGAGCTCGTCGGCGCGGTCGAGGAGCGCTTTCAGCAGCGTGGTGCCGATGCCCTTGCGCTGGTTGTCGGGGTCGACGCCGATCGTGTGGATGCTGGCCTCGTAGTCGCCGCGACGACCGACGACGGCGAGCCCGGCGTAACCGATGACCTCGTCGCTTTCGTCCAGGCGCGCGACGAGGTAGTGGCCGCCGGCGTCGAGTTCCGCGTGGAAGGCGTGCGCGTTCCATGGCGAATCGCCGGGGAAGAGGATCTTCTCGATCTCGACACAGCGGGGAATATCCTTGCGGCGTAAGGGTTCCAGCCTCACGGCGTGGTCACCTTCTTGCGCGCGGCCGGTTCGACGGCGTCGGGGCGGCGGAGGTAGAGCGGGGTGAGCGGGGCGGGCTCGCTTCCGCTTTGGAGTGCTTCGCGGGCGGCCTTGACCAGTCCGAGGGGTGACGGGAAGCGCGGCTCGATCGGCTGAACGCCGAGGGCGTCCGCGTAAAGGAGGGCGCCGTCGCCCGCCGCGACCTTGATGGTGGTCTCGAGGTCGGCCGGGCGCTGGACGTGCGGGCCGTCGGTGCGGGTGCTGTCGGCGGCGTACGCGGCCCAGTAGACCTCGCGGCGCCTCGCGTCAGTGAGGACGAGGAAGGGCGCTTCGCCGGGGGCGACGTCGGCGGCGATCGCGTCGAGGCTGCACACCGGGTGGGCCGGGATGCCGAGGGCGTGGGCGAGCGACGCGGCGGTAGCCATGCCGGCGCGGAGGCCGGTGTAGGGGCCGGGGCCGACGCCGCAGACGATGGCGTCGAGATCGCGGAGCGTGACGCCCGCGGCCTTGACCGCTTCGAGGACGTGGGGCGTGATCAGCTCGCCGTGCGCGCGCGGGTCGACCGTGACGCGGTCGCCGCGCGATTCGAGCGTGTCGCCGTCGAGGGCGACGAGGCCCGCGGTGACCGCCGGGGTCGAGGTGTCGATGGCCAGTACCAGCACGGTTACCCAGCCTACGACCAGGCCCGCGCGCCGCGTTTAGCGGCCTAAGTGCGATCCGGTGCCGTGGCCGTTCCCCCGCCGCCGGATCGCGATTAGGGGGCTAAAGTCGCTCCCTCCGTGCCGCCCGCAGACCCCGGCCCAGATCGCGATTAGGGGGCTAAACGCACTTCGGTGGCAGGAGCGAGGAGGGGTGTGAAGCAGGTCGCAGGGGTGGGGGCGACATGCGCGGTACGGTCCGTCCAGCGAGGGCCACACGCCCCGGCAGGCGGAGTCGAGCAGGAGGTCACAAGGTGCCCGATCGGTTGTTCCCCACGCTGGCGAGCGGCTCCGGCAAGGAGGCCCTCCGCTTCGGCGACACGTCCCTGACGTACGCCGACCTCGCGGCCGTCGCCGGCACGCTCGCCCGCGACCTGCCGAGCGGCCGCGTCGCCGTCTGGGCGACACCGACGGTGCACACCAGCGTCGCCGTGATCGCCGCGCTGCTCGCCGGCGTCCCCGCCATCCCGCTCAACCCGAAGATCGGCGAACGCGAACTCGCGCACATCCTCGTCGACAGCGAGCCCCTGCTCGTCCTCGCCGAACCGGGCGCCGACCTGCCCACCGGCCTCGGCGGCCTGCCCCGTCGCGACATCACCCTCGAAGGCGCGCCCGTCGACCTCCCCGCGGAACCGGACGCCGAGGCCCCGG
The DNA here is from genome assembly GCF_046269425.1 of Amycolatopsis sp. cmx-11-12. Taxonomy (NCBI): domain Bacteria; kingdom Bacillati; phylum Actinomycetota; class Actinomycetes; order Pseudonocardiales; family Pseudonocardiaceae; genus Amycolatopsis; species Amycolatopsis sp. cmx-11-12. The sequence goes on from NZ_JADNQM010000002.1 coordinate 122,083, forward strand.
CGCTGATCGTCTACACCTCCGGCACCACCGGCCCGCCCAAGGGCGTCGTCCTCCCACGCCGCGCGCTCTCGACCACTCTCGACGCGCTCGAGAGCGCCTGGGAGTGGACGGCCGACGACGTCCTGGTGCACGGTCTTCCGCTGTTCCACGTCCACGGCCTGATCCTCGGCATCCTCGGACCCCTTCGACGTGGTGGCTCGGTGCGGCATCTCGGCCGGTTCTCCACAGAGGGCGTGGCACGCGAACTCGCGACCGGGGCGACGATGATGTTCGGCGTCCCGACGATGTATCACCGCATCGCGGGTGAGGTCGGCGACGATCCGTCGCTCGCCGAGGCGCTGAGCGGCGCCCGGCTGCTCGTCTCCGGATCGGCGGCGCTGCCCGTCCACGACCACCAGCGCATCACCGCGGCGACCGGTCAACGCGTGATCGAGCGCTACGGGATGACCGAGACCCTCATGAACACCAGCGTTCGCGCCGACGGCGAGCGTGTCCCAGGCACCGTCGGCGTCCCGCTGGACGGCGTCGACCTGCGGCTCGTGGACGAGGCGGGACAGCCCGTCGAGGAGATCGAGACCGTCGGCGAGATCCAGGTCCGCGGGCCGAACCTGTTCACCGAGTACCTCAACCGCCCCGACGCCACCGAAGCCGCGTTCGACGACGGTTGGTTCAGGACCGGCGACCTGGCGACCCGCGACGCTGCCGGATACGTGAAGATCGTCGGCCGGAAGGCGACGGATCTGATCAAGAGCGGCGGCTACAAGATCGGCGCGGGCGAGATCGAGAACGCGCTCATGGAACATCCCGGCGTCGCGGAGGTCGCGGTGACCGGCGAGCCCGACGACGATCTCGGCGAGCGCATCGTGGCCTGGGTGGTGCCCGACGGGGAACGCCCGACGGAGTCGGAACTCGCCGACCACGTCTCACGCCTGCTCTCGCCGCACAAACGGCCGCGGGTGGTCCGCTATCTGGAGGCGTTGCCGCGCAACGACATGGGCAAGGTCATGAAGCGGGCGCTCGGATGAGCAGGCCTTCCGCCCGGTCCGTCATCAAGGAGATCGCGACCGGTTTCGTGGACCTGGACGTTCCGCGTTCCGACGAGCCGGACGACGGGCCGATCGATTGGCCGGGCTATCACGCGGCACGCGAGGCCGCCGCGGAACGGTCAGGCGAAGACGAGTCCGTCCTCTGCGGGACCGCCGAGATCGGCGGCGTCGAGGCGGTCGTGGTCGCCTTCGAATTCGGTTTCCTTGGCGGGTCGATCGGTCAGCGGACGGGTGATCGCGTCGAGGCGGCCTTCGCGCGGGCAGTGGAATCCCGGTTGCCCGTGGTGTCGCTGATCGCGACCGGCGGCAGCCGCATGCAGCAAGGGATGCGCGCGCTTTCGCAGTTGCAGCGCATCGCGCGGGCGGCGGCCGGAGCCCGGTCGGTGCCGCAGATCTCGGTGCTGCGTGACCCGACCACGGGCGGCGGCTGGGCGACACTCGGCGCGAGCGCCGACGTCATTCTCGCGCTTCCCGAGGCGCAGGTCGGCTTCGCCGGATCACGGGTACGGCCTGCCGACGCGCCCGCGGAGGCGTACACGGCCGAGGCGAAGCTCGCGTGGGGCCAGGTCGACGGGATCGTGCCGCCCGCCGATCTTCCCGCCGTACTGGAACGGTGGCTGCGCTTGCTGGCCTCGCCGACGACGGAAGCCGCCGAGCCTCCTCACGCGCTCGGGTCGGCGGGATTGCCCGACAGCGGCTGGGCCGCGGTTCAGGCGGCGCGCTCGGCTGATCGGCCGAGGGCGGCGGAGTATCTCGACGCGTACTTCGAGTGGCGTGAGGATGTCTCGGGCGACAGGTGCGGCGGAGTCGACTCCGGTGTCTTATGCGGCTTCGGCTGGCGAGGCGGCCGGGCTATCGCGTACGCGGCACAGTGCGGAACGGCGACGCTGCCCGCAGGGTTCCGGACGGCGGCGCGGCTGGTGCGGCTCGCGTCGCGGCTCGGGATCCCGATTCTCACGCTCGTCGACACCCCCGGTGCGGCGAACGACGCGACGGCCGAGCGGGCCGGGGCCGGTGCGGCGATCGCGGAGATGTTCGAGGCGATCGCGAGCGCGGCCGTGCCGATCACGACGCTGGTGATCGGGGAAGGCGGATCCGGTGGCGCGCTCGCGTTCGCGGCGCCGGGATCGACCTGGGTGACGCTCAACGCGTACTTCTCGGTCACGACGCCCGAGGCGGCCGCGGCGATCCTCAAGCTGCCCGCCGACGAAGTCCCCGCCCTCGCGGACCGCCTGCGGCTACGCCCCCAAGACCTGGTCGACCTGGGAATCGCGCGGCTCACTCACCGCACAGATCGCGTTTAGCCCGCTAAACGCGATCCGGCGCGGCGACAAACGGTCGGAGATCGGCGTTGAGCGGGCACTATGCGCCGAGCATGGCCATCTGCATGTGCGGATGCCGCGGCCGAACGTCCGGTACCGAACAATTCTTTCCGCATCAACAACGGTGATCCACTCGATAGTATGAATGCGAAATACTCTGGGTGTACTCAACTCTCGCTATCTGCACAATGAGATGGCAAGCCACGTCCGCAACTACTCTTTCGAGTTACAGTAGTGCAAACCGATGACCCGGGGTGAATTACGCCGACCGCTCGGCGCAGGATTCAGCAACCTTTCACTTACCGCCCCGTAGGTCCGGAAACTTCGTCCACAATGGCTTGTGTTGCGGCCCGGAAACATCCGAATACCGCACATAAAGGAAGCGGCTCCCCGGGCAAGGGGGAGCCGCTTTGAAGTTCAACAGCTCCATCAACCCGAATAGTCCTATGGAGGCGTCAAACATGCCCAGCGTAGCGCCGTGTTCCGGCGGTATGCCAGAGGAGCCACCCCAGCCGCAGGTGATGACCCCGGATACGAACCAGGATCACCACGGCGGGTGTCACCCGGCAGAAGTCAGTCTCGACGAATTGCTCGATTTGGCGGGCGAACCGGTCGGCATGGTCACCGACCCCGCGTGCCGTCGCGTCCATCTGCGTCCCGCGACGCAGTGGCCCGAATTCTGGCGAAGCACGTTCTTCGGCAGCCGGGAAAACACCAGGCGTGTCCTGCTCTACTGGTTCGCCTTGATCGCCGCACTCCTCGCACTGGCCATCGTCGCGACACCGGCCGCGCAGACCGGTGTGATCGGCCTGTGCGGATTGTGGTGGCTTCACCGTCGGCGCGGACCGCAGGCTGAACCGGCCCCCGCCGTCTAGACAGGGTGCGCATGCCGCTGTGGGACCCAGCGGCATGCGCACCCCCAAGCCCGGACCACTGAGGTCTTGGGGCACGAAGGGGACGCTTCGCCAGGTCAGCCCTGATGCGGCATCCGGGTGAGACTCGCGTTTAGCGGGCTAATCGCGCTGCGGCCCGCCTGCCGCACAGATCGCGTTTAGCCCGCTAAACGCAAGTCGGGCGTCCGAGACTCCCACGTGCCGTGCGGCTCCAAGGTGACCATGCGGACATCGTCCTCGCGGCGATCCAGGCGCACGACGAGGTAGTCCTCCGAAAGGCGCTCCGCCGCCCCCTCGCCCCACTCGACGACCAAGGCGGACCGCTCGAGTTCGGTGTCGAGGTCCAGGTCGTCCAGCTGCGAGAGATCCCCACCGAGCCGGTACGCGTCGACATGCACCAGAGCGACTCCGGCCTCGCCCGCCGGATGCACCCTGGCGATCACGAACGTCGGCGAGCTGACCCGCCCGCCGACACCGAGACCGTCTGCGATCCCGCGGGTCAGCGTCGTCTTGCCCGCCCCGAGCGGCCCGGCGAGCAACACCAGGTCACCCGCGCGCAGCGAACGCCCGAGCGCGCGCCCGAAGTCCATGGTCGACTCGGGAGTCGGGAAAGCGAAGTTCATCAGCGCTGCCACCACCAGGTTCGCCGGTCAGGAGTTTCACCATCGGTGCCCGTGCACCGCTGCATCAAGTCGATCAGGTGGCTGTTCACCAGTTCAGGTTGTTCCAGCTGCACCATGTGCCCCGCGCCGCGCACGCGCACCAGCTCCGCGTCCGGCAGCTCCGCCGCGATCCGCTCGGCGTGCGAGATAGGCGTGAACCGGTCGGAATCGCCGCCGATGACCAGCACGTGCGCGTGCTTCAACCCGGCGAGCGCGGCATACCGGTTGTGGCTGCCGAGCGTGTCGACGAAATTCACGAGTCCGCGCACCGGCGTCACTTCGAGCATTTCCAGCATGAAGTCGACGAGTCGCGGAGACACGTCCCGGCTGCCGAAAGCCAGCCTGCGCACGGCCTGCCGGGTCAGCTGCCCTCCCGCCGCGCGCACGAACTCGACGAGTCCCGGCTGCCATCCGGCCAGCCCGCCGACGCCTCGCGTGAGCGGGTTGTACTTCGAAAGCAGTGATCGCGGCAAGCCCCGAGCGCCGACTTCGCCCGCCGCGGTCGCGATGAACGCGACGCCGCCGACGCGGTCTTCGAACAGCTCGGGATGCTCCGCGGCGAGTTCCATGATCACCATGCCGCCCATCGAGTGCCCCATGAGCACGATGGGTCCCTCCGGCACCACCGAGCGCAGGACCATGTCGAGGTCGCGCGCCAGCTGTTCGATGGTGCTGGTTTCGGCGTTCGCGGCGCCGGCTTGCCCATGCCCGCGATGGTCGTAGTAGACCTGACGCACTCGCGGCAGCTTCAGCGACGCGAGGTCTCGCCGCTGAAAATGCCAGCAGCGCTTCGACAACGCGAAACCGTGCACGCCCACGACGGTCAGCTCCGGTTTTCCCCCATCGGCCGGATCGATCTCCTCGACCGCGAGCGGCGTGCCGTCCTCCGCCGCCACTGTCGAAGTCCGGTCCGGTTCAAGATCCCCCAACGGCTCGTCCACGAACGGGTCCTCACTCTGCCGCCGCTGCTGTGCGGCGACGGCGATCGCGGCGGCGGTGCCGGTGGCCACCGCCCCGACGCCGCCGACGATGGCCAGCAGTCGTCGTGAAGGTGTCACGAGCCTGCCTCCAGATACGTCCGGTGGATTCGCGGGCGGTACATCGAAGTCACGATCTCGTAGTCGATCGTTCCCAGCTTGTCAGCCCATTCCCGGGCCGTCGGCTCGCCAAACGTGCCTTGGCCGAAAAGGATCACTTCGCTGCCGACGGCCGGTTCGTCGTCTCCGCAGTCGACGATCAGCTGGTCCATGCAGACACGTCCGGCCACCGGACGACGACGTCCGCCGAGCCAGACGTCCATCCGTCCGGACAGCGACCGCGGCACGCCGTCGGCGTATCCGACCGGGACCAGGGCGAGAGTGGTGTCGCGCTCGGCCGTCCAGGAATGGCCGTACGACACGGATTCGCCGGCGGCGATCCTTTTCGTGAGCACCACGGACGACTTGAAGGTCATCGCCGGGCGCAGATCCTCGGCGACGGGCACCGGGTTCAGCCCGTAGATCGCGATCCCGGGGCGCACGAGGTCGAAGTGCAGATCCGGCCTGGTCAGCACGGCGGCGGAGTTCGCTAGGTGCCGTATCGGGTTCAGGCCCGCCGCGCGGGCGATGTCGTAGGCGTCGTCGAACCGCTTCGCCTGCGCGTCGATGGACGGGTGACCCGGCTCGTCGGCGCAGGCGAGGTGCGACCAGATCGCGACAACGTCGATGAGCGGCTTCGCGGCCGCCGCTGCCTTGACGAGCGCCGGCCATTCCGCAGGTGGGCAGCCATTTCGGGACAGCCCGGTGTCGATCTTGAGGTGCACCCGAGAGATCGCACTTAGCCCGCTAAAGTCGCGCGCTCGGCGAGCGCCGTCGGCCACGCGGGCGAGTTCGTCGAGGGAGCTGACGGCGACGTCGATGTCTTCGGCGACTGCGGGTGCGAAGTCGGCTTCGGGGGTGTCGAGCCAGCTGAAGAGCCGACATCCGATCCCAGCGTGACGCAGTGCGAGTGCTTCGTCGAGGGAGCAGGTGCCCAGCCAGGTGGCCCCACCCTCGACAGCGGCCCTGCCGACCTCGAGCGCGCCGTGGCCATAGCCGTCGGCCTTGACCACGGCCATGGTCTGGGCCCCTGGGGCGCGGGAAGCGAGCAGGGCGACGTTGTGCCGGATGACGGACAGGTCGATGACGACCTCGGCACGCGGGAAACTGGCGGTCATAACGACCACCAGTTTCCCACGGCCCCGGCTCAGGACAGGCGTGCCCCGGTGGTGGCGGAGAACACGTGCAGCTCGTCGGGGCGGACCCGCAGGTGCAGGGTGTCGCCCATGACCGGCGGCTTGCGCGGGTCGACCCGGGTGACGACGTTCGACTTCGTGCCCTCGGCGTCGCTCTCGGCGAGCTTGCCGTAGACGTACGCGTCCGAGCCGAGCTCCTCGACGAGGTCCACCTTGATCGGCAGCGTGCCGTCCTCGCTGGCGGTCACCTCGAGCGATTCCGGGCGGAAGCCCAGGGTGACGGTGTCACCGTCGGCCTTGGCGAGAATCTCGCGAGTCAGCGGCACCCGTGCGCCGCCGAGTTCGGCACCGTCTTCGGTGAGCTTCGCGGTGACGAGGTTCATCGCGGGCGAGCCGATGAATCCGGCGACGAAAGCGTTTGCGGGCTTGTCGTACAGCGCGCGCGGGGTGTCGCACTGCTGCAGGAGACCGTCCGAGAGGACCGCGACCCGGTCACCCATCGTCATGGCCTCGACCTGGTCGTGCGTGACGTACACGGTCGTGACGCCGAGACGGCGCTGGAGCGCGGCGATCTGCGTACGCGTCGAAACACGCAGCTTCGCGTCGAGGTTCGACAGCGGCTCGTCCATCAGGAAGACCTGCGGCTCACGCACGATGGCGCGGCCCATCGCGACACGCTGGCGCTGACCACCGGAGAGCGCCTTCGGCTTGCGGTCGAGGTACTGCTCGATGTCGAGCAGCTTGGCCGCGTCGAGCACCTTCTGCTTGATCTCCGAGGCCGGACGGCCCGCGATCTTCAGCGCGAAGCCCATGTTCTGGCCGACGGTCATATGCGGGTACAGCGCGTAGTTCTGGAACACCATCGCGATGTCGCGGGCGCGCGGGGGCAGCTGCGTGACGTCGCGGTCGCCGATCCAGACGGCGCCTTCGTCGATGTCCTCGAGGCCGGCGAGCATCCGCAGGCTGGTGGACTTGCCACAGCCGGAAGGCCCGACCAGCACGAGGAATTCGCCGTCGGCGATCTCGAGTTCGAGTGCGTCCACGGCGGGCCGCTCGGAACCGGCGTAGCGCCGGGTCGCCTTGTCGTAGGTGATCGTGGCCATCGGTTCAGTCCTCTTTCGGTTTCGCGGAAATGCCGTGCCCGAGTTCGCGGGCTTCGAGATGTCGTTGCTGGATCCGGTGTCCCTCGGCGCGGTCCGCCTCGGTCGGTTCGAGCGGGGTGGTGCCGTGGTCTTCCTGCCAGCGAGGAGGTTCCGTGCTGGAAGCGAGGGCCCAGGCCGCCTGCCGCGCGGCGCCGACCGCGACGTATTCGGCGACTTCGGGGACGACGACGGGCACGCCGAACACGATCGGCGCGACCGCGCGGACGGCGGCCGACTGCGCGCCGCCGCCGATCAAAAGCACTCGGTGGACTTCGAGTCCCTGTTCGCGAAGGGCGTCGAGACCGGCGGCGAGTCCGCACAACATGCCTTCGACGGCGGCGCGAGCGAGGTTCTCGGGCGTCATGCTGGCCCTGGTCAGACCGAGGAGCGTGCCCGTGGCGTCCGGGAGATTCGGCGTCCGCTCCCCGTCGAGGTACGGGAGGAAAGTGAGGCCGCCGGAGCCCGCGTCGGCGGCGAGCGCCAGCTTGTCGAAGTCCGCGAGTTCGACGCCGAGCATCGCGGACGTCGCGGTGAGCACGCGGGCGGCGTTGAGGGTGCAGGCCAGCGGCAGGAATCGGCCGGTGGCGTCGGCGAATCCGGCGACGATGCCGGAGGGGTCTGCGCTCGCGGTCTCCGAAACGCCGAACACCGTGCCGCTCGTGCCGAGCGAGACCACGACGTCGCCGGGGGCGAGTTCGAGACCGAGCGCGGCGGCCATGTTGTCACCGGTTCCGGCCGAGACCAGGATCCCGTCCGGTGTGTGCCCCGCGGCCTCGGCAGGACCGATGACCTTGGGCAGTTCGGGTGTCCGGCCGCCGAAGGCGTGCGCGAGGAGGTCCTGGCGGTAGGCGCCGGTGGCGGGCGAGAAGTACCCGGTGCCGGAGGCGTCGCCGCGGTCGGTGACCGGCTCGGCGCCTTCGCCCAGCAGCTGCCAGGTCAGCCAGTCGTGCGGGAGCAGGACGCGGGCGACGCGATCGGCCAACTCGGGCTCGTGCTCCGCCATCCAGCGCAGTTTCGTGACGGTGAAGCTGGCGACAGGCAGCGAGCCGACGGACTGCGCCCAGTTCTCGGGGCCGAGCTCGCCGCCGAGGTCTTCGGCCGCCTTCGCGGAGCGGGTGTCGTTCCACAGCAAGGCGGGCCGGACGACCTCGCCTGTTTCGTCGAGGGTGACCATGCCGTGCTGCTGACCGCCGATGCCGATCGCGCCGACACCGTCGAGGAGGCCGTCCGTGGCTTCGCGGAACGCGTCCCACCACGCCGACGGGGCGACTTCGGTGCCCTCGGGGTGCGCGGCGCGGCCGGTGCGGACGATCTCGCCGGTGTGCGCGTCGCAGACGACGACCTTCGTCGACTGGGTCGACGAGTCGATTCCGGCGACCAGGTCAGAACTCATATTCCGGGCCCTCCGGTGCGCATTCGACCTGCTCGATGGCCGTTCCGGCGAGCAGCGCCGCCTCGATCTCCTCGGTCGGCGCCTCTTCGTCGGTGATCAGGAGGTCGTAGTCGCCGATGTCGCCGTACGCGTAGGTGGCGGTGCGGCCGAACTTGGAGTTGTCGACGACCAGGACGTTGCGGTCGGCGGTGCGCAGCGCGGCTTTCTTGAGCTCCGCGTAGTCCTGGACCGGGTGGAACAGGCGGCCGACCGCGACCGCGGCGACCGAGACGAACGCGATGTCAGCGTGCGTGCGGTCGAGGAACCCGACCACGTCCGGACCGGCGCACGAGTCGAACTCGTGGTGATAGCGGCCGCCGGCGAGGACGACCTCGACGCTCTTCGCCGGGCCGAGGATGCGGGCGGCTTCGAGCGAGTTGGTGATGACGGTGAGGTCCTCGACCTGGCCGAGGCGGCGGACGAGCGGGAACAGCGTCGTCGAGTCGTCGACGAAGACCGTCTGGCCGGAGTGGACGTGCGCCGCGGCGGCCTCGCCCAGCGCGTCCTTCGTGGCCAGGTTGAAGGTGTCGCGGAAACGGGCGGCCGACTCCATGGTCGTCGCCGGGTAGGCCTCGACCTTGCCGCGCAGTTTGCGGAGGAGACGGCGCTCGGCGAGGTCGTCGAGGTCGCGGTGCATCGTCATCAGGCTGACGCCGAACCGTGTGGTGAGGTCGTCGATGCGGACCTCGCCGGTGGCGATGACGTGGTCGAGGATCTCCTGGCGCCGGTGCTCGACGGCGGCGTCCGATGGCCTGGTCTTAGACATGGGCGACACCGTTCACGACCCGGACCGTCGCGGTCTCGGCGGGGTGGGTGTCGGCGCTCACACCTGCTTCTTACCAGATTATTCGCCCGGAGTTAACACGTAACTCGATAACTCTCCCATTTCCTGCCGCCTCACCTCCAGGCCCGCCGGTTTGCGTTTAGCCCCCTAAGTGCGTTCTGGAGGCAGTTGCCCGCAGAGCGCACTTAGGGGGCTAAACGCAAGTCGGTGCCCTGGTCAGGGGGTGAGGGAGCGGACGGACCGGATGGCATCGGGGACGGCATCGAGGATGCCGGACGCCGAGGTGGGAGCGCCGCCGGCAGCCAGGGATCCGGCGAGCGAGTGGACGTGCGCGGCGGCCCCGGCGGCGAGCCAGGGATCGAGTCCGGCCGCGAGCAGCGCGCCGACCAGACCGGACAGGACGTCCCCCGACCCGGCCGTCGCGAGCCACGATCCGCGAGGCGTGTTCACCAGCGCGCGCCCATCCGGCGCCGCGACCACCGTGCAGTGCCCCTTCAAGAGCACGACGGCGTCGTACTTCCGCGCGGCCGACCGCGCCGCCGCGACCCGGTCAGCCCCGGGCGGCGACCCCATCAGCCGCTCGAACTCCCCCGCGTGCGGGGTCAGCACGAGCGGCGTATCCGGATCGCGCGCGTCGAGCACGTCGGGCGAGCGCGCGATGATCGTCGTCGCGTCGGCGTCCGCACACACCGGCACACCCCGCCCGAGCACGAACCGCAGCACGTCCCGGCCCTCGTGCCCGGTCCCGATCCCCGGCCCGACGACCCACGCCTGCACCCGCCCGGCGTCCGTCACCGATCCGGTCGCGATGACCTCGGGCCAGCGTCCGCGCACCACGTCGGCGGCGTGTCCGGCGTACCGCACCAGCCCGGACGTCGCCCGCACGGCGGCGCCTGCCGCGAGCACGGCCGCGCCCGGGTACGTCGCGGAGCCCGCGGCCACCCCGACCACACCTTGGCTGTACTTGTCGTCGCCAGGCCCCGGAACCGGCCACGCGGCGGCGACATCGGCCGTGTCGAGCCGCCACAGATCGGGCTCGCCGAGTTCCGGCCGCAAGCCGATGTCCACCAAAGTGACCTCACCGCAGGACGCGGGAGCGAGCGCGTGCACCGGCTTGAGCGCACCGAAAGTGACCGTGCGGTCGGCGACGACCGCCGGACCGTCGACGGCGCCGGTGTCCGGATCCACCCCGCTCGGCAGATCGACGGCCAGCACCGGTGCGCTCACGTGCTCCAGCAGCGCGGCAGCGTCCGCCCGCAAGGGCCCTCGCGCCGAAATGCCGACGATCCCATCGATCACGAGATCGGCTCGGTCAATCCATTGTGGACCGTCCTCAACGGACACAATCTTGCCGCCGGATCGCTTCAAGGCGGCCAAACCCGCGCCGTGAGCGCGTTCAGGCTTCAGCAGGATCGCCGAAACGGCCACATTGCGGCGGCGCAGGAACGCGCCTGCCCACAAGGCGTCGCCGCCGTTGTTGCCCGACCCGACGAGCAGCGTCACCCGCCGCCCGGAGACCGAACCCGTGTGCTCGGCCAGCATCTCGGCGGCGTGCACCGCCAGGCCGAAAGCCGCTCGCCGCATGAGCTCGCCGTCGGGAGTGACGGCGAGCAACCGGTCCTCCGCCGCGCGAATCCGTTCCGTGGTCCAGATTCCCTGCACGACGCCTCCGGTCCTTACTCGACGGTGACCGACTTCGCCAGGTTACGCGGCTTGTCGACGTCGTACCCGCGCGTACGGGCGATCTCGGCGGCCAGCACCTGCAACGGCACCGTCGAAACCAGCGGTTGCAGCAGCGTCGGGACGGCCGGGATCTCGATCAGCTCGTCGGCGAACGGGCGGACGGTCTCGTCGCCCTCCTCCGCGATCACGATCGTGCGGGCGCCGCGCGCCTGGATCTCGCTGATGTTCGAAACCAGCTTCGAGTGCAGCACCGCGCGGCCCTTCGGCGACGGCATCACCACGACGACCGGCAGGCCTTCTTCGATCAGCGCGATCGGGCCGTGCTTGAGCTCACCGGCGGCGAAGCCTTCGGCGTGCATGTACGCCAGTTCCTTGAGCTTCAGCGCGCCTTCGAGGGCGACCGGGAAACCGACGTGACGGCCGAGGAACAGCACGGCCTTCGAGTCCGCGATCCGGCGACCGAGGTCGCGGACCTGGTCCACAGTGGACAGGACCTTCTGTACCGCGGCGGGCATGGCCTCGAGTTCGGCGAACTCGCGGGCGACCTCGTCCGGGTACTTGGTGCCGCGAGCCTGCGCGAGCGCCAAGCCGACCAGGTAGTTGGCCGCGATCTGCGCGAGGAACGCCTTGGTCGAGGCGACACCGATCTCCGGACCGGCGTGCGTGTAGAGGACGGCGTCGGACTCGCGCGGGATCTGCGCGCCGTTGGTGTTGCAGACGGCCAGGACGCGGGCCTTCTGCTCGCGGGCATGGCGAACGGCCTCGAGGGTGTCCGCGGTCTCGCCCGACTGCGAAACGGCGACGACCAGCGTCGCGCGGTCCAGCACCGGGTCGCGGTAGCGGAACTCGCTGGCCAGCTCAACCTCGACCGGGAGACGGCACCAGTGCTCGATGGCGTACTTGGCGACGAGACCCGAGTGGTACGCAGAACCACAGGCGACGACGAAGACCTTGTCGACGTCACGCAGGTCCTGGTCGGAGATGCGCTGCTCGTCGAGGATGATCCGGCCGCCGTCGAAGTGGCCGCGCAGCGTGTTCGCCAGCGCCTCCGGCTGCTCCTCGATCTCCTTGAGCATGAAGTACTCGTGGCCGCCCTTTTCCGCGGCCGAGAGGTCCCAGTCGACGGTGAACGGCTTGGCCTGGGCGGCGTCGCCGTGGAAGTCGGTGACCTCGTAACCCTCTCGGGTGATCACGACGAGCTGGTCCTGGCCGAGCTCGACGGCCTCGCGGGTGTGCTCGATGAACGCGGCGACGTCGGAAGCGACGAAGTGCTCGCCCTCGCCGACGCCGACGACCAGCGGGGAGGAACGGCGGGCGGCGACGATGGTGTCCGGCTGATCGGCGATGGTGACGACCAGGGTGAACGCGCCCTCGAGCCGACGGCAGACCGCGGCGACGCTGGCCGGGAAGTCGCCCTTCGTGTCGCCTTCGGTGTAGGCGCGAGAGATGAGGTGCGCGGCGGTTTCGGAGTCGGTGTCGCTCGCCATCTCGACGCCATCGGCCTCGAGCTCGCCGCGAAGAGCGGCGAAGTTCTCGATGATGCCGTTGTGCACGACGGCGACGCGCTGCGAGGCGTCGCGGTGCGGGTGGGAGTTGCGGTCGACCGGGGCGCCGTGGGTGGCCCAGCGGGTGTGACCCATCCCGGCGGTGCCGGTGAAGGTGTCCCGGCCGACGGTGTCGAGCTGGGTCTCCAGATTGGCCAGGCGACCTGCCTTGCGCTCGACCTTCAGTGCGCCGGCGCCGTCGAGGACGGCGACGCCTGCCGAGTCATAGCCGCGGTATTCCATCCTGCGCAGTCCGCCGATGACGACGTCCAGAGCGGGGCGGTGTCCGACATATCCCACGATTCCACACACGGCCGCCAGCCTAACGAGAGAAATTCGGCCCCTTCGCGCGGGCGGCGCGCACTCGCGTTTAGCGGGCTAAAGGCGAACGCCGGGGCGGCGCGCGGGCCGGACGGGAGTGCGGGCAGTAAGGTCACGAACATGGCCAGCAAGCCCAAGCAGCTGCTCGCGGAGCTGTCCCACCCAGGTCCGCACGAGGTTCTGCGCGGCAACCTCGCCCTGGTCGGGCTCCCCGGTGTCGTGTTCACGCCCCGCTCAGGGCTCGGTATGCCCGCGATCGCGTTCGGGCATGGCTGGTTGCAGCCCACCGGGAGCTATCGGCATCTGCTCCGGCACCTCGCGAGCTGGGGCATCGTTGCTGCGGCTCCGGCCACCCAGCGCGGACCCTTGCCGTCGCATCGGCTGTTGGCCGGCGACCTGCTCACCACGCTCGACCTGATCACCACGGTCCGCCTCGGACCGGACGGCATCAGCGTCGACCCGGCGAAACTGGGCCTCGCGGGGCACTCGACCGGAGGCGGTTCGGCGGTCCTGGCCGCCGCGCAGGCCGCCGAGAACGACGATCGACCGCGGATTCAGGCTGTCGCGACCATCACTCCCGCCCAGACGCTGCCGCCGGCGACGGTGTCCGCCCAGTCGGTGACCGTGCCCGGTCTGCATCTCGCGGCGGGCGAAGACCTGGTCGCGCCGCCGGTCGGGCACGCCGAGGCCATCGCGGACGCGTGGGGCGGGCCGGTGCAGCTGCGGACGCTCGGGAAGTCTTCGCACCTCGGCGTCACCGAGGGCAAGCACTGGAGCCAGCTGCTGCTGCACGGGAAGCCGCATCGCGGGACCCAGCAGCTGACGAGGGCGCTGTTCACCGCGTTCTTCCTGACTCACCTCACGGGGACGACGAAGTACCAGCCGCTGCTGGACGCCGACGTCAAACGCGCCCCGATCGAGCTCCAAGACGAACCCGCCGCCTGACCCGCTCCCCGGCCGGCTTGCGTTTAGCGGGCTAATCGCGATCCGGGCCCTCGACCCGCGCCCGGTTGCTTAGCATGCCTACGCGTCGCACTTAGCCCGCGAAAGTCGAAATTGCCGGGCGAGCGGAGCGAGCAGAAAGAAGGGCCCGGCTCTGGTGAGCCGGGCCCTGAAGTGCGGTGAAGCGGTCAGTCGACCATCCACGAGTTATTCGAGAAGTCGTCGTCGTCGAAACCCTTGTCGTCGCGGGCGGCGTGACGACCTCGGCGACGCGCGGGCGTGCCAGGGGCGTCGGGCGCCTCGGCACTCGGCACGGGTGTAGGCGCGGACGTCGGCGCCGCGGGCGGAGGGACGTCCACCGTCGCCGGCATTCCGGGCACACCCGGCGCGACCGGAGGAGGAGGCGGCGGAGGTGCAGCCACCGGCCGCGCCGCCTCGGGCCCCTGACGGGCGCCGAACTCGGCGAACCGGGCGTCCGGCTTGTCGTCGTCCTCGATGTCGAAGCCGATCGTGTGGCTGCGGTCGGCGGTCGTCTTGCCGGTCAGCCAGCCGCCCGCCTCCTTGCTCCGCTTCCCCAGTTCCTGCATGTGGGCGGCGTACTTGTCGTGGACGGCCGCGTCCTTCTGCATGGTCTCCATCGCCTGGGCCTTGGCCTCGACGAGATGCCGCTCCCGCAGCCCACGCTGCTCCACCTGCTCCGTGATGGCGGCGTCCTGCCTGGACATCGCGGCCGCCAGCCGGTCAACAGCGCTCATCGGTCCTCCCTCGTTCCCCGGCTACCGATCATCGCTCGTAGCTGATCGAACGGTCGCCACCCTCGTCGTCGAGCGAACCGCTGATCCGGCCGCCCGCGCCACTGGTCTCGAAGATGCCACCCTCGACGCGGTACTGGCTCGACCCGCGTTGCGTGTCACCGCCGCCGCCACCACCACCGGCCGCGCCGCCCATGGCACCCATTCCCCCCATCATGCCGCCCATTCCGGCGGACGAGCTGCCGGCACCGGCGCCCGCGGGGGCCGGGTCCATCCCACCACCGGGCGCCATTCCGAGACCACCTTCGACCCCGGCCGGCTGCGCGCCGCCCCCGGTCTGAATGCCCGCTTCCAGCGAACCGGCCTCGTTCAGCGACCCCGCAGAACCACCCTCGCCGACGCCACCGAGCGCGCCTTCGAAGCTGCCCCCGCCTCCGCCGCCACTGGCGGTCGGCACGGTGCCGTCACCACCCGGACCCGACGCCGCGCCACCACTGGCCTCCGCCCCCGCGGACACCGCGGCGGCCCCTTCGCCACCACCACCGACACCGGCGCCGACCTCGACGCCACCCGGGGCACTGAAGCCTCCGCCATCGGCCGGGGCGGGCATCGTGCGCACCTCATCGACCTTGCCAGGCTGCGGGTTTCCGGGATTCCGGTCGTCGAGACCGTTCTTGATGTCGTCGGTCTCGACGACATCGCCGGGCTTGAGTTCCTTCTTCTCACCCTTTTCGTCGAGGGTGTAGGTGGTCGGCTCGCCCTTGCCGTCATCGACGGTCACCACGGTCGGACCGTTCGGGCCCTGCGGCTGCTCGGCGGTGATCTTGAGGTTGCCGTCCTGGATGTGGATCTTGCCATCCGGGCCGGGCCGGTAGACACCGTCGGCGCCGGGCTCGCCTTCCTTGACCGCGCCCTTCGGGCCGAACTCGCCGTCTTTGCCGTCCTTGCCCTCTTCGCCGGGCTTGTCGTCTTCGCCCTTCGGGTCGTCGAAGTCGAGCTTGTAGTCCTTCTCGTTGCCCTTGCCATCGTCGACCTTGATGTCCATTTTGCCGTCTTTATCCGGCTCGGTCATCTCGATCTTGTTGTCGCCCTTTTCGACGGTCATGGTGTCCTGACCGTCGATGCCGTCCTTGATCGCCTCACCCGTCGCCGGGTCGATCGGGTACGGCTTGCCGGTCTCGGGGTCCATTTCGAGCGGCTTCCCGGTGACCGGGTTCGTCCCGTCAGCGGGCTTGTCCTCCGGCTTCGGCGCCTCGGGAACCGATGCCGCCGGCGGCGTGCCGCCACCGCCGCTCCCACTCCCGCTTCCGCCGCCACTCCCACTGCCACTGCCGCCGCCATTCCCGTTGCCGTTCCCGTTGCCATTGCCCTTGCCGTCATCGGCGGGCGGCTTCTCGGATCCGGCCGCGGGGAACGGATTCGTGTAGTCCTCCATGAATCGCGAAAGCTCGTGATACTGCGTATTGATCGTCTCGGTCGCGTTCTTGCAGAGCTTCTTGAAGTTCTCGAACCGCTCACCGAACTCGGTGGCGAACGAGCCCTTCAGCCACTGCTTCGCGGCCCCGATCGCGTAGTCCTTGTTCTCGTCGTTCAGCTTGCAGTCGTCGTCACGCAGCCGTTCGGCGAGGTTGTTACCCGGACACGCGGAGTCGAGCCAGACCGCGACGTCCATGAGCTTTTCTTTGGAATCGACCTTGCCGTTCGCGATCTCGACGACCTGCTTCGCCGTGAACAGCGGCGCCGTAGCGACTTTGTCGACTCGCAGCTTCAGCGTTTCGTCGACCTTCAGCTTGAGCGCGCTGTAGATCTTGTCGATGGTCGACGGCACCAGCTTGATGGCGCCATCCATCTGCGCGATGAGCTCTTTCGCGTCGGGCTGGATTCGCTGCTCGTATTTGACCTTCGCGGCCGTCGCACCTTCGCCCTTCCAGTCGTGGAAGAGCGTGGTCAGCGCCGCCGTCGCGTCCTTCTGGGTCTGCTCGACGGCCTTCTTCGCGTCGCCGAGATCTTCGACCTCGTCGAACATCTTCTGGAAGTTGATCTCACGGTTCTCGTGGAACCGGTCCCAGATGTCGGTCTTGTAGCTGATTTCGTACGACTTCTCCGGCATCTTGTTCCAGACCTGCTCGGCCCAGTCGGAGAAGAAGTCCAACGCCGGCTTCCCGAGGTCGAGCACCTGGTCGGACTTGGTGGTGGCACCCCCCGCGGCCGGCCGGGACATGGCGTCGAGGTCCTTGTCGGCCTGCTTCGTTTCGGCGGCCTGTTTCTTGTCCCCGGCCGCGTTCGAGTCACGTTCGGCGACGGCCTTCTTGTAAGCCTCTTCCCTGTTGCCGAACGGCAACAACAACGCGTCTTTGGTGCCTTTCGTGACGTAGGGGTCGTTCAGGATTTCCTTGATCTGCGCGGGCGTCGGTTCACTCATTACTGGGTTCCCGCCTTGTTGGCAGCCGCGGCGTTCGCCTGGTCGGAAGAGGTGTAGCGGGTCGACGCGGTACTGACCCCGCCGGCGAGCTGGGTGAGCTGGCCCGCGTAGCCCTTCATCGCGTCGGAGATGGCGAGGATCCCGGTGGCGTAGCCCTTCTGGTGGTCCTTGTGCACCCGGCCGAAGTCCGCGGGCTGGACCTGCGTCGGCCCCACCTTCCCCGCCTCGGACGTCGTGTTCTCAGCTGCGCGCTCCAACGACGTCGACGCCGTGAGCATCGCCTCTGAATCGGCTTTGTAGCCCCCGTCCGGCATGACCGGTGCCCCCTTCGTCCCGCTGTATCCGCCTCGTTGTCCTACCTACGACGCACGCCGGCGGCATCAGGTGCCATCGCATATGCACACAGAATGTACCCACCGGTCATCGAGGCCGCAGGGACATTCACACCTTTGCTAACTCAAACGATTTCGGCGCAAGAGGCCTGGTAGACCGCGTTTCCGCGGTTTCGCGCCCGTCTCGACGGCCTCGGCGAGCACGGTCGCCGCGCCCCGGATGTCGACCAGGCGGTCCAGCTCGTCGAGATCGATGTCGATCCCGAACTCCACTTCGACGGTCGCCAGGAGCCGGACGCGGCGCCGGGAGTCGACGCCCATTTCCGCGAAGGGCGTGTTCTCGTCGATGGTGTCCGGATCGACGTCGAAGGTCTTGCAGACGAGGGCCTTGATCTCGTCGACGTACTCGCTCCCGTCAGGTGCCATGGGGGGATTCTGTCCCATCCGGCGCCCAATACCGCGTTCTGGCCGCGGAACGCGCGACCTTGCCGCTGGACGTCCGCGGCAGCCCGCCGGGTTTCACCAGGAAAAACGCCCGGAGCGCCACGTCGTGACGCTCGGCGACGGCGCGGGTGGCCGCCCGCGCGATCTCGGGTTCGTCGAAGTCGGGGGCCTTCCGAGCGCGCTCGGCGACCACGACGACGCCCTCGCCTTCGTCGCCGTCGACCGAGAAGGCGGCGACCCGCTCCGGCCCGAGAAGGGGGTGAGCGGCGGCGACGGTCTCTTCGATGTCGTGAGGGCTGTGGTTGCGGCCGTCGACGATGATCAGGTCCTTGAGGCGTCCGGTCACGGAGAGCCTGCCGTCCCGGATCGACCCCAGGTCGCCGGTGCGGAGCCAGCCGCCTTCCCCGTCGAGCTCGGCGCCGAACACCTCGGCGGTCAACTCCGGACGACGCCAGTACCCGGCCCCCACGTTGGGCCCCTTGACCCAGATCTCGCCCGCGGCGACTTTAGCGGGCAAACTGCGATCCGGCGGCGCGGCGACTTTAGCGGGCAAAACGCGATCCGGCGGGGCGACGACGCGGATCCGCTGCCCCCGTGGCCAGCCGATCTCGACGACTTCGCGGCCGTCGATCTCGGTCAGCACCGGGCCGTTGGAGTCGCCGCTGGCGACGTAGACCGTCGCCTCGGCCAGGCCATAGGACGGCCGGAACGCGCCGCGCGGGAAACCGTGGGGCTCATACGCCGCGAGGAACTTCCGGACGGTCGCCGCCCGGACCGGTTCACTGCCGCTCAGCGCGATCGACACCGTCGAGAGGTCGTACTCGGCGCGCTTCGGCTCGGGCACGGCCTCGGTCACCAGGTCGTACGCGAAGTTGGGGGCCGCCGTGAGCGTGTTCGGATACGCCGACATCAGCAGCAGCCAGCGCTCCGGGCGCCGGATGAACTCCAGTGGCGCGATGAACACCGTCCGGCCGCCGGAGTGCATCGTCCCCGCGAGCAGTTGCGCCAGCCCCATGTCGTGGAAGAACGGGATCCAGCCGACGCAGGTGGTGTGCTCGCCGACGTCGTAGGCGTCGCAGATCTGCCAGCACGCGGCCGAGAGGGCCCGATGCGTGATGATCACCCCGGCGGGAGATCGCGTCGTGCCGGACGTGTATTGCAGGTAGGCGGGGTCTTCGGGCGAAACCGGCGACGGCGGGGTCCGGTCCGCCGGATCCAGCGGCAGGGTGTCGACGGCGACGATCTCGCGAGGCGCCGGGACCGGCTCGGTCTCGGCGAACTCCGTGATCCGCTCGACCAGGCCTTCCGAAGTGAGCCAGATGTCGGCGTCGCAGTCGTTGAGGACCCCGACGAGCCGCTCGCGGTGAGCGCGGACGTCAGGCGCGGACAGCGGCACCGCGACGGCCCCGGCGTACAGCGCGCCGAAGAACGCGACGACGTAGGAGAGGTCCTGTCGCGCCGTGATCGCGACGCGGTCTCCCGGCTGGATCACTTCGCGCAGCTTCGCGGCGACAGCGCGGACGTGGACGAGGAGTTCGGCCCAGGTCAGCGTGTCCTCGACGAGTTCGTGCCGGTTCGAGCAGTCGAGGTGCGTGTACGCCGGGCGCTCGACCTCGACGCGCTCCAGCAGGCGGTGCACGAGCGGGGTCCGCAACACTTCTTCGGGCACTTCTTCGGGCACTGGCACCTCTTCCGGCCGCGGCATGGGCATCATACGAACGTGGACGACTTCTTCGTGCTGGACGATCCGGCGGACCGCGTCAAGGCCCTGCGCGACCGCGAGCTCAGCTCGAACCCGGGCGGTGCCGCCGCCGAGACCCCGAACCTCCTGCTGATGGACGGCGCGGACCACCGTCGGCTGCGCGCGGTCGTCAAGGAGGTCATCGCCCTGGTGGAGCCCCTGCCGGACGCCGTGCTCACCGACCTCCGGATCGCGATTAGGGGGCTAAAGTCGCGCGCTCGGTTCGACCTGGTGGCCGACTTCGCCAGGCCTGCGGCGGCCAGGGTGACGGAGGCGGTGCTCGGCACGGTGGAGCCACTCGACGGGAAGCTGTTGACGAACCTTTCGGAGACCGCCGCGAACCTGGACGTCTGGTCGGGCGGACCGGCCGGAGCCGACACCGCCGCGCTCAGGGTCGCGATGTTCTTCCTCAAGGCGACGGCTGTCGAAGGCGGCGGGCTGGCGCTAATCCGCGAAGCGCACGAAGCGGGCCGGATCACCGAAGACGAACTGATGATCACGCCGGTGATGCTCGCCCACGCGGCGTACGAGAACTCCATGAACTTCCTCGCCCTCGCCGGCCTCGAACTCCTACGCCGCCCAGACGTCCTCGACGACGTACGCGGCCTGATCCACGAAATCGCCCCGACCCGCTTCACCGCCCGCCGCGTGACCGCGCCGTTCTCCTTGGCAGGCAAGGACTTCACGACCGGGAACAAACTGGCCATCCCGCTGGGCCCCGGCGACGAACTCGCTTTCGGCCTCGGCCGCCACACCTGCCCCGGCTCGCGAGTCGCGGTCGCCGAGGGCGAAGTGGCGCTACGCGCACTTGCCGAGATCCTGACGCCCGACCACGTCGCCGAAGACGTGGAGTACAAGACGCATGCCGTCTTCCACGGCGTCGAGCGGGCCATCGTGACACTGCGAGCCTGACGGCTCAGGTCGCCAGCCAGTCGGTTTCGGCGAAATCGTCGTCGTCACCCCGTGCGGCCGACCGCCGATGCCGCCCGGCAGGACGATCCTCGGGAACCGCGACCGGAGCCGCCGGTGGAAGTGGTGGTGGTGGTGGTGGTGGGGCCTGCGAGGCAGGAGGCGGCCGGAACGAGATCGGCGGCTCGTCGGCCGCCCGATACCCGGCGCGGCGCTCGTTCTCCGCCTCGTCCTCCTCGAACCCGAAATCGCCGTCGTCTTCGACCTTGTCACCGAGGGTCGACTCGGTCGCCCAACCGCCCGCGGCCTCCGCCCGCCGCTTCTGCTCGAGACGCGCGGCCAGCGCCGCACCCGTCTCCTGCTTGAGCTTGTCCCCCGCGGCCTTGGTCTCCTCGATCGCCTTGGTCGCCCGGTTGTCGACCAGGTACATCCGGTCGCCGTTCTCGCGCTCCAACCCGGCCAGCTTGTGCCGGAGTCTGGCGAGATCCTCCTCAGGATTCACTGATCCCCTCCCCTGACCCGCTAGCGGAAGCCGATGACGCCGTCGTCGTCGAGCGACCCGCTGATCCGGCTGCCCGTCGTCGTCGCGGTGTCGAACAGGCCGCCGTCGACCCGGTATCCGCTGGACGTGCGCTGCTGGTCTTCACCGGATCCCTGCCCGCCTCCGGCCGCCCCGCCGCCCATCATGCCCATGCCGCCCATCATCCCCGCTCCGGCCGCGGCCGGATCCTGGGCGCCCCCACCGGGAGCGGCACCGAGGCCGGACGGCGCCGAGGGAGCGGACGCGCCGCCACCGGATCCGGCGGGATCCGACGTGTCACCCAGGCCGTCGTCGCCACCGTCGAACGGGTTGCTCAACGACTGGGCGGTGGTCGATTCGGAACCACCGTCCGCGGCCGCCGCCACCGGTTCGGGCTGGTGAGCGGTTCCCGCGGGCACCGAGGCGGATGCTCCGCCGCCGACACCGCCGGATGTCGCGTCGTGCGAGCGAACTCCCTGATCGGCCTGCTGACGCCCGACCTCTTCGACCGGCCTGGCAGCGGCGCCCGCCGCCTGCGGTGTCGGATCCGAACTCGCGTGACGACCGCTCGCGGGCTCGTCCTCACCCAAGGTGTACTTCGACGGATGCCCCGACCCGTCGTCGACAGTGACCAGCGTCGGCCCCTCGGGACCGCTCGGCCGTTCCGCGGTGATCTTGAGGCCGCCGTCCTCGATGTGGATCTTGCCGTCGGGGCCCGGCTGATAGACCTGCCCCGGGCTCGCGAGGGGACGCGAGGCCGACTGCTGGTCCAGCCGCTCGGCGGTGTCCCGGTGCACGGGCCCACCCGCCGCGTCGCCGGTGCCGGGCGTGGCCTTGCCGTCGCCGAAGTCGAGGTCGTAATCCTTGGCCTGACCGGTGCCGTCCTGGACGGAGATGCCCATCTTCCCGTCGGCGCCGGGTTCGGCCATGGAGATCTTGCGGTCGCCCTGCTCGACCGTCACCGTCTCGGGCCGGGTGCCGTCGGTGTCGCTCTTGATCGCCTCACCCGTGCGGGGGTCGATCGGATAAGGCTCGCCGGTCGCCGGGTCGACGTCGAGCGGCTTGTCCGTGACCGGGTTCTTCTCCTGCCCCGGCACTTCGGGCTTTTCCGGCTGCATGTACTCGACCGCACTCGGCGGCGGCTTCGGCCCGCCGCCGCCAGAGGAGGGTCCGCCGCCCCCACCGGAGGAAGGCCCGCCGCCCCCGCCACCGGTGTCCTTCCCGCCGCCACCCTTCTCGACGGGCTTTTCGCCGCCCGTCTCCGGGGTCTTGCCCAGATCCGCGTACGGATTCTCGACCACCTGACCGAGTGAATCGAAGTACGCCTTCCACGCGCCGTTGATCGCGTCGCGGGTGTTCTTGCAGACCAGCTGGAAGTTCTCGACGTGCTTGCCGAACCAGCCGAGGAAGACGTTCTTCAGCCAGGCCACCGCCTGAGGTTTGAGAACCTCGTCGATGGTGCTCTGGTCGATGTCACCGGCGTCGTCGTTGAACGCGTCCTTGGCCTCGATGCTCAGGAACTTGATGCAGTGGATGATGTCGTTCTGGCTGCACGAACCGTCGGCGACGCGGATGATCCGCTCGATGTCCTGCGCGGTGGCGCCGTCGATGTTGTCGGTGTACCACTTCTGCAGCCACTCGACCTTTTCCCGGCAGAACTTGCCCACCGAGGCGTTGGTCCGCAGAAGCCCGTCGCCCGCCGCCTTGAACGCCTCGGCGACCAGACCGGTCTTGTCCGAGTAGGCCTTCTGGTAGGCGCGCGCCTGATCGGCCGCGGCGCCTTCCCAGGTGCCGAGCGAGTTCCCCAGTTTCCCGGAGACGTCCTGCGCCGACCCCGCGATGGCCGTGTTGACCGCGGTCAACTCGTCCGCGCTCGCCTTGAACAAGTTGAACGGGATGTTGTCCTGTTCGTGGTACAGCCGCTGGAGTTCGCCGAGGGAGACGGCCGCTCCACCGCCCGCCAAGCCCAGCGCGCGAACGTAGAGCGGGTGGAAGATCTCGTAGACCTTGAACCCCGACAGGCCGGGGACCATGATGTCGTTCGAATTCGCGCAGCCTGGGTCGGTCTCGGTGGCGCGACCGGCGATCTCCTGGGTTTTCGCCGCGTCCTTGTTCAGCGCGTCGCGATCGCCTTGCCGCCCCGCGGCCTGGTTCGCGTCGTACTTCTCGTGCGCGGTCTTGTAGGCCGCTTGGACATCTTCGAGGTAGCCGTCGTTGTCACCGATGTCGCTTTCGGTGATCCAGTCACCGTTCATGGACTTGATGTGGTCCCGGAAGCCGTTCCGGTCGGCTTCGCTGGCGAAACCGCAGCTTTCCGGGCTCTCGTCCTCGATGTAGTCGATGTAGTTGAGGGCGAGTTCGCGTTTGGTGTCGCGATCGATGTTCGGGTCGTTGAGGATCTTCTCGACTTCGGCCCGGCTGGGAATGTCGTGACCGACGTCCCCGCCGACATCTGCGAGGCCCATCAGTGCTTCCTCATCTCACCGGCGTTGGCGTCCTCATTGGACTGATAGAGGTCCTTGGACGCCGCCAGTTTGCGGCCGAACTCGTCCGATGCCGCGAGGTAACTGCGCGCGCACTTCGCCAGTCGCTGGATGCTCGTGGAATAGCCGGTGAAGCAGTCCCCGTGCGCCGGCCCGAAACTGCCGGCGTTCAGGTTGATCTGCTCGACCGCCCCGATCGGCCCTTCACAGGCCTGCTTGGGCAGGTCCTGCAGAACCTTGGCCGCTTCGTTCAGCTGCGCCGGATCGACCTTGTGCCCGTTGCCCGTCACCGTCACCCTCCCCTAGGTATACGCACACGGAATGTACCGGGCCGGTAACCGGGGCGCAGCCAGTTGGGAAGATCGTGAGGGGGCTTACGAGGCGGAGGAGACGACGCCCGCGAGCCTGTCGGCGGCGGCCTGCGCGGTGTCGTGCGCGGGGGCTTCGACCATGACGCGGACCAGCTGCTCGGTGCCCGACGGGCGCAGCAGGACGCGGCCCTCTTCGCCGAGTTCGGCCTCGACGGCGCCGACGGCGTCACGGACCGCGGCCGAGACGGCGACCGCCGCCTTGTCCGCCACGGGCACGTTCACCAGGACCTGCGGCAGGCGGTTCATGACGGCGGCGAGGTCGGCGAGCGACTTGCCGGTGGCCGCCATGCGGCTCATCACCCGCAGCGCGGTGAGGAGACCGTCGCCGGTGGTGGCGTACGCGGGAAGGACGACGTGCCCCGACTGCTCGCCACCGAGGGCGAACCCGCTCGCGCGGAGCTCCTCGAGGACGTAGCGGTCGCCGACGGCGGTGGTGACGAGGTTGATGTCGTGCGCGCGCATCGCCAGGTGCAGGCCGAGGTTGCTCATCACGGTCGCGACCAGGGTGTTCTTGGTCAGCTCGCCGGTCTCGGCGAGGGCGAGCGCGAGGACGGCCATGATCTGGTCGCCGTCGATCAGTTCACCCGCGGCGTCGACCGCGACACAGCGGTCGGCGTCGCCGTCGTGCGCGATCCCGAGGTCTGCGGAGTGCTCGACGACGGCCGCGCGCAACGCGTCCGGGTGATTCGACCCACAGTGCTCGTTGATGTTCACGCCGTCCGGGTCGGCGTGGATCGCGATGACCTCGGCGCCTGCCTTGCGGTAGACCTCGGGGGCGGCGAAGGACGACGCGCCGTTGGCGCAGTCGACGACGACGCGCAGGCCCGCGAGCGGGTGCGGGGTGGCGGCCAGCAGGTGCTGGATGTAGCGGTCACCCGCGTCGGGGATGTCCTTGACGCGGCCGACGCCGATACCGGTCGGGCGGGCGACGGGAGCGGCGAGACCGGCCTCGATCTCGTCCTCGATCCCGTCGGGGAGCTTGTGGCCGCCCGCGGCGAAGAGCTTGATGCCGTTGTCGGGCATGGGGTTGTGGGAGGCGGAGATCATCACGCCGAGGTCGGCTTCGAGCGCGCCGACCAGGTAGGCGACGGCGGGCGTCGGGAGGACGCCGAGACGGAGCACGTCGGCACCGGCGGACGTGAGACCCGCCACGACGGCGGCCTCGAGCATCTCGCCGCTGGCCCGCGGGTCACGGCCGACGACCGCGACCGGACGGTGCGAACGGTCGTGGGCGGCCAGCACGCGGGCCGCGCTGGCGGCGAGCGAGAGCGCCAGCTCCGGGGTCAGCTCCTCGTTGGCGAGGCCACGTACGCCGTCGGTACCGAATAGACGAGCCATCTGTCGACCTCCTTGAGAAACCACCACGACAACCTAGCGAGCCCCGAAAAAGTGCGTTTAGCGGGCTAAACGTGAAACGGGTGGGGCGCATGGGGCAGGTGGGACCACGGGGAAACGGGACCGAAAGACCCCGGAAACACGGAAGCGCCCATCCGAGAGACGGATGGGCGCTTCCGCGGGTTGCGCCAGAGGCGCGATCAGCGCTTGCTGTACTGCGGAGCCTTACGGGCCTTCTTGAGGCCGTACTTCTTCCGCTCCGTGGCGCGAGCGTCACGGGTCAGGAAGCCGGCCTTCTTCAGGGCCGGGCGGTCGTCGGCGTCGACCTCGACGAGCGCACGGGCGATCGCGAGGCGGAGCGCACCGGCCTGGCCCGAGATCCCGCCACCGTGCAGGTTGGCGAAGATGTCGAACGAGTCGGGCTTGTCGACCGTCACCAGCGGCTCACGGATGAGCTGCTGGTGCACCTTGTTCGGGAAGTACTCTTCGAGCGTGCGGCCGTTGAGCTTGAACTCACCGGTACCGGGGACGACGCGGACCCGGACGACGGCTTCCTTGCGGCGGCCGACGGTCTGGGCGTTGCCACCGGCGGCACGCGACGGGCGCGGGCTGGCCGGGGTCTCGCTGGTCGCGACGGCGTCGCCGACAGCGGGGGTCTCCGTGGTCGCGACGGCCTCAACGGCCTCGGTCGCGGTCTCCTCGGTGCTGGTCACAGACTGTTCCTCACTCACTGCGCGACCTGCGCGATCTTGGTGATCTCGCGCGCCTGCGGCTGCTGCGCGGCGTGCGGGTGCTCAGGGCCTGCGTAGACCTTGAGCTTCTTCCCCTGTGCGCGGCCGAGCTTGTTCTTCGGGAGCATGCCCTTGACGACCTTCTCGAGCAGGTGCTCGGGCTTGGTGTCGAGCAGTTCGCCGAAGGAGCGCTTCCGCAGACCGCCGGGGTAACCGCTGTGCCGGTACGCGAACTTCTGCTCGCGCTTGTTTCCGGTGAGCGCAACCTTCTCGGCGTTGACGATGATGACGAAGTCACCGGTGTCCACGTGCGGGGCGTAGGTCGGCTTGTGCTTGCCGCGCAGCAGCGTGGCGACCTCGGTCGCGAGCCGGCCGAGCACGACATCCTCGGCGTCGATCACGTGCCAGGCACGAGTGACGTCGCCGGGCTTGGGGCTGTACGTGGGCAAGGGTCTACCTCGTCGTCAACATTGCGTGTGGGTTCTGTGCGGGCCTAGCGCTTACGCGCCGCAGCGCACAACGACATATGAAGATACCCCCACGCCCGACCCTACTGCGAAGCGGGGGTCGGTCCGGGGTCCCATACTAGGACCGGCGCCCGGCGGGCGCCTCGCAACTGTACCCCGCCGGTGTGGCGGAACCGCCCACGGCATCGTCCTTCGCGAGGGAGGATGAGACGATCCGGACGCGCACCGCGCGCGGGGACTCGATTCAGGGGAACGGCGATGAACAAACGGCCAACGACCATCTTGTGCGTACTGGGCGCCGTGCTGGCGCTCACCACCGCCTGCGGCCAGGCCCGGGCGGGCACCGCCGTGCCGAAGGGCGACGACGCGGCGACCTACGTCGGCACGAAGTTCGAAGCGGCGATGAACAAGCTGCAGGACACCATCGGCGACCAGCGTGACGTCACCAGCGAATCGGGCGCCTACTTCCGCTTCGACGAGAAGTACGTCCGCAGCACGATCTCCTCGGCCCGCACCGGTTCCCCGGAAGGCCGGGTCAGCCGTCAGCGCTCGCAGAAGAACCCGGACGACAGCATCGACTGGTACACCCCGGCCGAAGGGGCCGTCGAGTACGTGTACCTCGGGCCCGTCTACAAGAGCCTCGCCCCGACAGCGTGGGTTTCGATGCCGAAGTCGGAGGCCGGGCTGACCATTCCCTGCGCGTGGGTCGGGATCATCACCGCCTGCAAGATGGCCGACGCGATCGCCGTGTCCTACAACGCGGACAAGAAGATCGTGAAGGGCGCCAAGAGCCTTCCGGACAAGCGGATCGAACTGACCGCCGACGTCCCGTTCGGGAAGTTCATCGAGCGGCGGGTGGAGATCCTGCCGCCGTCGATCAGCGGTGCGATCACGGAAGAGATGAAGAAGGCCCCGGTTCCGACGACCGTCTCCCTCAACCCGGACGGGACGCTGAACCAGATCGTGATGGACGCCAAGATCGAGGGTGGCGGGCACAAGATCGAGCTGCGCTACGACTTCCGGTTCACCGGCAAGGCGACCACGCAGGACCTGCCGAAGCTGCCGGACGCCTCGCAGATCACCGTGCTGCCGGACAAAGCGGCCAAAGACGACTTCAACCGCCGGTTCAACGAGTTGAAAGGCGTCTGAGGCATGACCGAGCCACAGCAACCACAACAGCCGCAGCAACCGCAGCAGTGGTGGCAGCCGCCGGCGAATCCCGGGAACCAGCAGCAGGGCTGGCAGCAGGAAGGGCAGGCCACCGGACCGCATTCCGGGCAGTGGCAGCAGAACGACCCCAGCGCCGCGAGCACCGGCTCGTACACGGGACAGTGGCAGCAGCAGCCCGGCGTCACCGGCTCGTTTTCCGGGCCCTGGCAGCAAACCGGCGCTCCGGCATCGGGTACGGCGTGGCAGCAGCAACCGCAGCAGCCCGCGCCGCAGCAGAATTGGCAGGCACCGCAACAGATTCCGGGCACTCCCCCGCAGGGACAGTACGGCGGAGGGTTCCAGCCCGCGCAGTCCTCCAACTACGGCGGACTCGGCGCTTTCGGTGCACAGCCGGAAAAGAAGCCGAAGGTTTCGAAGAAGACGTTGCTGATCGGCGGAATCGCCGCGGCCGTCGTGGTCGCGGGCGGCGTCGGGGCCTGGCTGCTCGGCGCGTTCGCGGGTGACAGTCTCGACCAGAAGTCGGTCCAGGACGGGGTCACCCGTGTGCTGAGCGAGCATTACGGGGAGCCGGACGTGAAGAACGTGGAATGCCCTTCCGGCCAACCGGTGGTGAACGGCACCACGTTCGACTGCTCGATCGATCTTTCGGGACAGCAGAAGAAGGTCACCGTCCGGGTGCTGAACACCACACCGGAATTCGAGGTCGGCGCACCGCACTGACGCACCGCACGCCGAAAGCCGCGACGGCCAACGCTGTCGCGGCTTTTTCTTGCACACAAACGAAACGGCGGGCTCGGCATCCGAAGATGCCTGCCCGCCGTTGCTCGTTCGGAGCGTGAGACTCAGAACAGGCCGGTGACGCCCTGCTCCGTGCTCTGGTAACCGTCGGCCAGCTGCGGCAGCACGCCGGCGACCTGCGCGAGAAGCTGCTTGAGCTCCTCGAACTTGTTGTCCCACTCCTGCTGAGCGGCCATGTACGCGGTCTTCGCGTCACCGTCCCAGGTGTTGACCAGCGGAGCGAGGTCGCTCTTGAGCTGTCCGAACAGGCCCTCCAGCTCACCGCCGGTGTTCTTGCAGTCGTCGGCCGCCGCGTGGATCGTGGCGTAATCGACCTTCATCTCGCCCATGGGTTCCTCCAGTGATTAAGAAAAGCTTGGATGGTGATCAGGTGGAACAGTGGATCAGCCGAGGACGCCGAAGCCCTTGTTGACCGAGTTGATCAGTTCCTGCTGCTGCTGCTCGGAAGCGTTGTACTTCGAGCCGGCCTGCTCGAGCAGGTCACCGATGTTCTGGAGAGCCTGGTTGAGACCGCGGCCCGCCTCGTCGAAGCGCTTCATCACGTTGTTGAACGCGAGCGCCGCGTCGCCGGTCCAGCCCGCGCGGGTGGCCTCGATGTTGTCGCGAAGCTTGCTCAGGTTCTGGTCCATCGAAACGCGAACCTCGGTCACGCGCTTCTCGGACTGAGTGAACTGCTCAACTGTCCCGGTAAATCCGCCAGCCATGGGAGCTACCCCCTTCGTTCGTGGTTTATCCGTACTCGGTGAAGTTCGTTTGGTACGGACCTACGACGGAGACACTGCCACGTCTGGTTCCCTCTTGTCGCTCGTTGGTTTCAAGTAGTTGCTTGCGTTAACGCTCCTGGCGGGAACCGAACCCGGGAACCCAGCGTGCGCGCTGCGATTCACGGGGAGAAAAGGGCTTTCACCACGTGACTTAGCAAGTGCACAGGGGTCGGTCAATCGCCGCGGCCCATGATTCGCGACTGCGAAAAGTCCTCGTCGTCGTCACCCACACGTGGCCGTCTGGCCGCCGGTTTTGGCCGAAAGGGAACCAAGTCCGCCGCCGAGGGCAAAGCGGGAACCGGGAGACCGGCCCCCGTGCGGAACCGTTTCGCGGCGTTCCGGACGACGGCGGGCGTCGGCGCGGTCTCGCCGCCCGCGAGCCGTCCCTTGCCGAATTGCTTCGCCAGTTCCGCGTTCTCACCGCGACGGCGTTCGTACCGCGCTTTGGCCGTGCGGGCGACCTGCCGGGCATAAGTGACCGCGTCGCGCCCTGTGCGCGCGAAATGCTCGGCGGCGGTCTCGGGTTCGGGTGGCATCTGCCTCCCCCTTCAGTTGACGACCGCCATCGTTTTGACGACCTGCTCGCAGGCCGCGCTCACCCGCTGCTCGAGCGGTGAGCCGGTGCCGTACTGGCAACCGATGTGGACGCGGATCTTTCCTTGCGCGACGACGTACCAGTCGACGCGTGCGCTCGGCTTGGTCTCGCGGTAATAGATGATGGTTTTACCGGCGTAGTTCGCGGAACCGTTGAAGCCGCTGTATTTCGCCGGCGCGGCCTCCGCCTCGCGGCCGAGTTCGTCGACGAGTTTCTGTCTGTCGGCCGTCGCGTCGTAGTTCATCACGTACTCCTGGGCGACCACGAGATCGTCCCCGGTGAGGGAGTCGTTCGGATGGATCACCACCTGCCGCTTGGCGACGCGGTCGTCGGTCTGCATCCAGTCCATCGGCGCGATGAAGCGGTAGTCGTACTGGGCGAGCGTCCGGCCCTCCGGCACGTCCTCCCCGCTGTTGACCGCGAAGAGGACGCCACCGACGACGGCCGCCACGACCACGACGGCCGCGGCGATGATCCAGGGCGTCTTCTTGCCCTTGCCGCCTCGCTCGGCCGGTTTGGTGTCCCGGGAGGGCTCGCCCGGCCGCCAGGGCGGCGGTGTGGCGATCCCCTGCCGCGGCGCGTTTAGCGGGCTAAACGCGCTCTGCGGCGGCGTGGGCGGGGCGGGCTGGCGGGGGAACTGGGGGCGTTGGGGGTCGGGGCGCCGGTCGGCGGGGGCGGGCGCGGGCGCGCCGACGCGGGAGACCGCGGAGCCCGCCAGCGAGCCCGTGCGGTCCGGGTCGATCAGTACCGCGCGCAGGGCGCCGCGGGCGACCACGGTCTCCGGCTGGTCCAAGGTCGTGGGCACGACACCGGTCCGCTCGTGCACAAGCCGCGACACCATCGGGATCCGGCTCGACCCGCCAACGAGGAAGATCGCCGTCAGCTGCTTCGGCCGCAGCCCGGAATCGCCGATCGCGGCCACGGTCAGCTCGACGGCGCGCCCGAGCGGGCCCGTGATGAGCCGCTCGAGGTCCTCCCGGGTCACGTGGGCGTCGGCGAACGGCGGCGGCATCGGGACGTCGGTGTACGCGTGCCGGGACAGTGTCTCCTTCGCGCCACGCACGTCCTGCCGCAGAACCCGGCGGCGCCGCCGGTCGGTGAGTTCGCGGCCCTCGACCAGCTTCCGCCATTCCGGCGGATCCACGGACGACACCAGCGAACCCACGTGCTCCAGGAGCGCCTGATCGACGTCCGCGCCCCCGAAGCTCGGATCCCCCCGGGTGGCCAGCACCTGGAACCCGGCGCGTTTAGCGGGCAAACTGCGATCCGCCGGACTGCCGGGCATCCGCTGGACCACGGAGACGTCGACGGTGCCACCGCCGAGGTCGAGCACCGCGAGGGCGTCCCCCGGTCTGCCGCTGAACTCGACGGTGCGCTCGGAATTGAGCTCGGCCGGGGCGAACGTCGCGGCATGATAGACCGCCGCGGCCACCGGCTCCGGGACGAGGGCGACCTGACGCGCGAGACCACCCGCGGCCTGCCGGAGCAGGCGGGTCCGGGTCGCGCCCCAATCGGCGGGATGGGTCAAGACGAGCAGCTCGACCTCGGCGTCACCGGCGAGCCGTCGCGCCTCGGTCACCGCGCGCTTCAGCACGGCGTGGACGACGTCGGTCACGCGGAGGACGTTGTCGCCCAGCAGCAGGTCGCCTTCGTCGATCCGGCGCTTCGGGTTCGGCTCGTAGCGCGACGGATCCACCGCCGCCTGCCGTTCCGCCTCCTGGCCGACGAACAGCGTCCCGTCCGGCGCGGCGTACACCGCCGACGACATCAGGGGCTGCCCGTCCACCACGACGACCTGCGGTTCGCGGCCGTTGATCGAAGCGACTACGCAGGTGCTCGATGTCCCGAAGTCCACCGCTACCCGCACAGTCACAAGCCACTCCCGCAGATCGTCGTCGTCACCCCTCGCCCAGCCGGGACCTCACCTGGTTCAGCGGGAGGTCAGTCCGGCTGGATCCACGAGACCTGCATGAGCTGCTTGCCGTGCTTCCGGGTCACGAGGTTGCCTCGGCCCGGCGGCATCTGGCTCGGCTTCACGTTGGCGACGAGGTTGCCCTCGTCCCGCGAGCCGTTCATGACCATACCGGGCGCCGCGATCTCCCTGAGCTTGCCGAGGATCGGGTCGAACATCGCCCGGCTCGCGCCACCACTGCGGCGCACCACGATGACGTGCAGGCCGACGTCCTTCGCCTGTGCGAGGAACTCGGCGAGCGGCTTCAGCGGGTTGCTCGTCTGCGTGGCGACCAGGTCGTAGTCGTCGACGATGATGAACAGCTCCGGACCGGTCCACCAGGACCGGGTCTTCAGCTGCTCCTGCGTCACGTCCGGACCAGGGAGCCGCCGGGTCATCGACCCGTGGACGTCCTTGACCATGCTGTCCAGCTGCGCGGCGGACACCGCGTAGCCGAGCAGCTGGTCGCCGCCGACGAAACCGAGCATCGTGCGCCGGTAGTCGACGAGGATGACGACCGCTTCCTGCGTCGTGTACCGCTCGGTGATGCCCCGGGTGATCTGCCGCAACAGGTTCGTCTTGCCCGACTCCCCGTCCGCGAAGGCGTAGAAGTGCGAGTCGGCCGCGAAGTCGAGGTAGATCGGCTGGAGGTCTTCCTCGTTGACACCGATCGGCACCAGCTTCGTGTTGCGCTTGGTGTCGATGCTGAGCACCTCGTCGTAGGTGACCATCTCGGGCAGCAGGCGGACCTGCGGCGCCGGGCGGCCACGCCACGCGCCCTTGATCTTCGCCACCGCGTCGGCGACACCGGCGGCGACGTCGTCGGGGTTGCTCGATCCGTCGATACGCGGAAGACCGGTCAGCAGGTGCAGCTTGTCCCTGGTCAGACCGCGGCCGGGGCGGCCTGCCGGGACGTTCACCGCGACCCGGCGGTCGATGTCGGACTCGCTCGGGTCACCGAGGCGGAGCTCGAACCGGGTGCCGATCATGTCCTTGATCGCCGGGCGGATGTCCGCCCACCGGTTCGCCGCGATGATGACGTGCACGCCGTAGGAAAGACCCTGGGTGGCGAGTTTGGTGATCGAGACCTCGAGCTCGTCGAAGTCGTCCCGCAGTGCTTTCCAGTTGTCGACGATCAGGAAGGCGTCACCGAAGGCGTCTTCCTCGGGCTTGATCTCGCCGCGCCGCTTGCGGTTGCGGAACTCGTTCATCGAGTCGATGCCCATGGCACCGAACCGGCCTTCCCGGTCGGTGAGCAGGGTGGTCAGCTCGGCCACGATCCGGCGGGCCTTGTCCGGCTCCCGTCGGGCGACGGCGACACCACCGACGTGCGGCAGGCCCTGGAGACCGGCCAACGTACCGCCACCGAGGTCGAGCGCGTAGAACTGCGCTTCCTCGGGGGTGTGGGTCAGCGACATGGACATGATCAGCGTCCGGAGCATGGTGGACTTGCCCGACTGCGGCCCGCCGACGATCACACCGTGCCCCGCGGCACCGGAGAAGTCGGCCCACAGCAGGTCACGACGCTGCTCGTACGGGCGGTCGACGATGCCCATCGGCACCTGCAACCGTCCGTTGCCGAAGAACCCGACCGGGGACAGACCGCGGTCGTCGGTGGGGTTCAGGTTCGGCAGCAGCGTGTCGAGCGAGTTCGGTTCCTTCAGCGGCGGCAGCCACACCTCGTGCGCCGGCGGTCCCTGCCCGATCAGCCTGGACACGATCACGTCGAGCTCACTGGGCTCGACGGCCTCCTCCGGTTTGGCCTGTTCGACCGGCGCGGCCTCGATCTGTTCCGGCTCCGGCTCCTTCGGCAGTTCGACGAAGTCCGGGACGAACAGCTGCGGGCGCTTGTCCGCGCGGACCACGGTCGCGGCCGGGCCCGCCGCCTTGATGCCCGCGGGCCGGTACGGGCCCGAGACGTACGAGGCCTTGAAGCGGACCAGCGTCGAAGTGTCGTACTTCAGGTAGCCGCCACCGGGCACGGACGGCAGCTCGAACGCGTCGGGCACGCCGATCGCGGCACGGGATTCCGCGGCGGAGAAGGTCTTCAAGCCGATGCGGTAGGAAAGGTGCGAGTCGAGACCGCGCAGCTTGCCCTCTTCCAGCCGCTGCGACGCGAGGAGCATGTGCATCTGCAGCGACCGGCCCAGCCGTCCGATGGCGACGAACAGGTCGATGAAGTCCGGCTTCGCGGCCAGCAGCTCGGAGAACTCGTCACAGACGATGAAGAGCGCGGGCAGCGGGTCGAGGTCGGCGCCGTTCTCGCGCGCTTTCTCGTACTCCCAGACGTTCTTGAAGTTACCGCCGTTCTTCAGCGCTTCCTGGCGCCGGTTCATCTCGCCGGCCAGCGCGTCCTTCATGCGGTCGACCAGCGTGACCTCGTCCGCGAGGTTGGTGATGACCGCGGAAACGTGCGGTGCGGCGTCCAACCCCATGAACGTCGCACCACCCTTGAAGTCGACGAGGACGAAGTTGAGCGTGCTCGACGAGTGCGTGGCGAGCATGCCCAGCACCAGGGTGCGGAGGAACTCGGACTTACCGGAACCGGTCGCCCCGATGCACAGGCCGTGCGGGCCCATGCCCTCCATCGCGGCTTCCTTGATGTCCAGCTCGACCGGCTGGCCGTACTCGCCGACGCCGAACGGGACGCGGTAGCGGTCCCGCACCGGGCGCGGGCGCCAGGCCTGCTGGACGTCGAAGGTCATCGGGTCGCCGGGGATGCCCAGCAGTTCGAGCAGACCGGGGTTGGACAGCAGCGGCTCTTCCTCGGCGGCGTCCTGCGCGGCGGTGCCGACGCGGTACGGGGCGAGGAGTCGTGCCAGCGCTTCGGCCTCGACCACGCTGAGCGTGTCCGGACGGCCGAACCACTCGACGCCGCCGGCGCTGCGCGCGCCGAGGCGGTCTTCCTCGACGACCAGACGCAGACCGCGACGGGCCGCGAGGTTGCCGATGGAGTCGGAAAGGTCGATCAGGGTGACGCCGACCAGACCCTCTTCGAGGATGATCTGCTCCTCGCGGGTGACCTCGGCGTCGTCGACGATGATGACGACGTGCGGCTGGTCCGGCGCGGGCGTCGCGTTGCGGGAGAACCGTTGGCGGTCACGGAGTTCTTCGTCGAGCCACTCCTCGATCTGTGCGAGGGAGCCCGCCATCATCCGCAGCTGGCCGATGCCGTCGGCGAGCGCCGGGTGCTGGGCGTGCGGCAGCCACTTCGCCCACTCCCACTCCTCCTTGGCGCGGCCCGCCGTCGCGACCGCGATGAGGACGTCGTCGGGGCTGTGGAAAGTGAGCAGCTGGGCCAGCATCGCCCGGGTGAGGCCGCGGGTCAGGCCGCGGTCGCCCTGCATGCTGACCGCGGCGAACCCGCGGAGGGTGATCTGGGTCGGCAGGTCCGGGACGATCGAGTGCGCGCGCACGAACCGGCGCAGGGCCAGCGTCGCGATCGGCTCCAGTTCGTCGACCGGACCGGTCTGCGGCGGCACGAGCCGCGTCGCGAGGCGGTGCGAGCTGCGGCCGACGCGGAGGTGGAGGAAGTCCTGGTCGTTCTGGCGGCGTTCCCACATGCGGCGGCTCGCGGCCAGCGACCACAGCGTCTGCGGGTCGGGGTGGACCCACTCGAGCGCGGCGCGCTGGTCGACCATGGCCTCGCGGGCCCTGTCGCGCATCTGGCCGAGGTAACGCAGGTAGTCCTTGCGGTCCTCGTCCATCTCGGCTTTCTTGGCGCCGCCGCCCTTGCCCGCGCCGCCGGCCATCATGCCGACGGTGCTGAGCACCATCATGCCGCCCATCATCATCATCATGGGGTTGCGTCCACCCGTGGTGAACATGAAGACCATCATCCCGATGGAGGCGACGATCATCACCGCGGGAAGCAGCTTCATGACGATGTTGCCCGGGATGGTGCGCGGCACCTCAGGCGGCGGTTCGAGATGCACCTCGCCGCCCGGCGGGCGCGGTGCCGCCAGGCGCGGTGACTTCTTGAACTGCAGCGTGCTCATCGAAGGACCCCTCTTCAAACTC
Source organism: Amycolatopsis sp. cmx-11-12 (assembly GCF_046269425.1). NCBI lineage: Bacteria > Bacillati > Actinomycetota > Actinomycetes > Pseudonocardiales > Pseudonocardiaceae > Amycolatopsis > Amycolatopsis sp. cmx-11-12. The sequence goes on from NZ_JADNQM010000002.1 coordinate 157,871, forward strand.
GACGATGGCGGCCACCGTTGGTGCGCGTACGGGTGCGCGAAACAACCTATCGAACGTGGCCGGTGAAATCCGGACAACGCCGAGAACGGCCCCGACCGGGGCCGTACGCATGCCGGGAGTGTAGGGCTCCGGACCGACAACCCCCAACGAACCCGCAGGCCTCCGGCCGAGCGCGGCGACTTTAGCGGGCTAAGTGCGATCCGTCGGCTGTGGGACCTCCCGGATGCTTAGGACCGCTAAGCGTCACAGTTTGCCCGCTAAAGTCGCCGCGTTCGGTTGCCGCGGAAGGGGCCGCGGAGGGTGCTTGCCTACTTTTGCCGGTCTTTTTCCGACAGTCGATGATGTGGGCACCCGGGTTCGGTATAGGTTCCCCGGGGACCAGACTCTCAGGGCAGGGGGAAGGCAGTGGCAACGGGCACGACGGTATTCAGCAGGGTGACGGTGGTCGCGCCACGCACCCGGATCGACGTGGCTTTGCCGGCTGACGTCGCGGTGGCGGACCTGCTGCCCATGCTGTTGGAAATGGCGAAAGAGGCGACGCCGGACGGCGGCGCCCGCCACGGCGGCTGGGCATTGGCGAAGCTGGGCGACGCGCCTCTCGACCCGAGCCGGACCCTCGCGTCCCTCGGCGTCGTCGACGGCGAACTGCTGCAGCTGCGCAAACGCAACGAGAACCCGCCTCCGCCGCTGTACGACGACGTCGTCGACGCGATCGCCGAGTCGTCCCCGGACAGCTTCCGTCCGTGGACCAAGGAGACGGCGCGTCGCTTCGGGCACATCGCGGGCGGCCTGGCGCTGTTCTTCGCGGCTCTCGCGCTCTTCACCAGCGGGTCGTTCTACGGCGGCAACGCACTCGCCGCCGCGATCGCCGGCGGTGTCGGCGCGATCGCGTGCGTCGCGATCGGCGCGACGCTGGCCAAGGCCTACAAAGCCGAGGCGACCGGCGTCCTGATCGCCGCGACGGGCGGCCTGTCGCTGGCCTTCGTCAGCGGGTTCTACATCGTGCCGGGGCTGTCCCTGTGGGCGAACCTGCTGCTCGCGAGTGCCCTCGTGATCATCGTGGCGGCGGTCTGCATCCTCGTCATCGGGCACGGGATCACCACCTTCATCGCGGCCGCGACGACGGCCACGATCTCGGCGCTGACGTTCCTGGCCGCGACGCTCATCGACACTCCGATCGCCGGTGTCGCCGCCGGCGCGGTCGCGTTCTCGCTGGCCTGCATCTCGATCCTGCCGCGCGCGACGATCAAGCTCGCGGCCCTCCCGACACCGCACGTTCCCGGCAGCGCCGAAGAACTCAAGGAAGACTCGGGCTTCCCGGACTATCGCGCCATCGAGCGTCGCACCGCGGTCGCCCACGAGTACATGACGGGTCTGTTGACCGGTTGCGGCGCGGCGACGGCCTTGTTCGCGATCATCGCCTCGACGTCCCCGTCTGTCTTCGGCCCGATCCTCGGCGTGATCGCCACGCTGGTCCTGCTCCTGCGGGCGCGGGCGTACGCGAACGGCGCGCAGGCCATCGCGCTGCTGACCACCGGAATGGTGTCGGGCGCGGGCATCCTGCTCGGCTGGATGTGGTCGGCGAGCCCGCTGAACCGCGTCCTGTTCGTGTTCGGCGCGCTGCTGCTGATCGGCGCCGGCGCGCTCGTGGTCGGCGTGATCTTCCCGAACCAGCGCTTCTCGCCGCCGCTGCGGAGGACCGTGGAGATCTTCGAGGCCGTCTTCATCGCGACGGTGCTCCCGCTGGCGCTCGGCGTCATGGATCTCTACACGACGCTGCGCCACCTCAATTTCAAGTGACGACCCGATCGGATGATGCTCTGATGGCTGTAGCGCGGAAGTCCAGGGGGACGCGCGTCCGCCACCTCGGCCTCGCCGGACGTACCGGGACGGTGCTGCTGGCGGCCGGTATCGGTGTTCTCTCGCCCGCGTCGGTGGCACTTCCCGCGTGGGCGCAGCAGAGCAGCGTCCCGGCGGACGCCGGTGGCTACTACGCGACCCCGCCTCCGGTGGACACGTCCAAGAAACCGGCGGACGAAGGCAAGCCGGACAAGAACTACGAGCAGAAGACGCAGTGCGTGCAGCGCAGCAAGCTCGGCGGCGACCAGGTCGACATCAAGAACCGACCGTGGGGCCAGGAGTACCTGCAGATCGAAAAGGTGCACCAGCTGATGCGCGGCGCCACCGGTTCGGTCGGCAAGGACATCAAGGTCGCCGTGATCGACACCGGCGTCACCGCGCACCCGTACTTCGGCGGCCGTGTCGAATCGGGTGGCGACTACGTCGCGACTCCCAACGGCGGCAAGGCACCGGGGCTCGAGGACTGCGACGGCCACGGCACCGAGGTGGCGGGGATCATCGCCGCGAACCCGCCCGACGCGAGTATCGGGTTCCGGGGAGTCGCGCCGGACGCCACCATCCTGTCGATCCGGCAGTCCAGCCAGAATTACGAAGAGGCGGAGAAAAAGGAACCGCCGCCCAACACGGCATCCAACTCCGCTCCGCCTGCTTCGTCGAACAATCCGGGTTCGCAGCTTCCGCCGTCCTCACAGGGGAACGGCGCCGTCGGCGGCGCGGCGGACGGGACAGCGCCCGGTCAGGACAAGGGCGGACGGCAGCAGGAACAGGGCAAGACCGCTGGGACGCTGAAGACACTCGCGCAGGCCGTGGTCCGGGCCGTCGACAAGGGTGCCAAGGTGATCAACATGTCGGTCGACAACTGTCGTCCGGCCACCGGCGGCATCACCGAACCCGAGCAGCGACTTCAAGCTGCGGTGAACTACGCCGTGGGGCGCGACGTGGTCGTCGTCGCGGCGGCGGGCAACGTCGGGGACAAATGCCTGCAGAACGACCAGCCGGACCCCAAGTCCCCCAAGATGATCGTCACGCCGCCGTGGTTCGCCGACGACGTCCTGTCCGTCGCGGCGATCGACGACACCGGCGGTGTCGCGGGGTTCAGCGTCAACGGGCCGTGGGTCAGCGTCGCCGCACCGGGCACCAAGATCATTTCGCTGGACCCGGCGGAAGGGTCGAGCAGCCTGGCCAACCTGACCATCGAGGGCAACGGGGAACCCGGCGCCATCCAGGGGACCAGCTTCGCCGCGCCGTACGTCGCCGGCGTGGCCGCTCTCGTGCGCGCGAAGTTCCAGGGCCTGAGCGCGCGTGAAGTGATGAACCGGATCAAGGCGACGGCGCAGCACCCCGCGGCGCCGGGTGGGCGGGACAACTTCGTCGGCTTCGGGGTCATCGATCCCATCGCGGCGCTGACGGCGATCGTGCCGTCGGAGGCGGACAAGGCCAAACCGGTTCAGCTGCCCGGGGATCTGCCGCCCGCGAACGACCGCGATCCCGCCCCGATGATCGTCGCGCTCGCCGGAACCGGCGGGGGCCTGGTGGCGCTGCTCGTCACGCTGTTCGTGGTGCACTCGGTCCGCCGCAACCGGCCGACCACCTCACCAGGCCGCAAGACCCCGTAGGCCGAGCGACTTTAGCGGGCAAAGTGCGATCTGCCCTGGACTCGCCCCCGCGCCGTCCGGATCGCACTTTGCCCGCTAAAGTCGCTCGGCCCGTGAGGGCACCTACTTGGCGGGCTTGGGCTTCGGAGGGGGTTTCGCCGGGCTGTCGTCCTCGCCGATCACGGGCGGGACGACCTGGCCGGGCTCGCCGACCACATCGGACGGCTTCGAGGCGGGCCGCGTCTTCGACTGGTGAGCCGTCCCGCCTCCCCCGCCCATGCCCATCCCCATCGGCGCCATCCCCATCGGCATCATCGCCGATCCGGCCCCCGCGCCACCCGGTCCAGGAGCCGGAGCGGCCTGCACGGGCGCGACCTCGGGGATCGGCGCCTGCCCTTGCTCGATCGGAGGATCCTGCGATCCGGTCTGCCTGCCTTCGGCAGCGGACGGCGACGTCGACTGTTCCTCGGTCGCGGCACCGGAATCCGGTTCAGCGGCGTCCTTCTCCGCGGCCGGCGCACCCGCCGCCGCGGAGTCGTCGTGGAGCTTGAACTCGTCCTGCGGGTACCGGTGAGCGATCTCGATGCTCCGCGAAACAGCATCAGGATCGTCGACCCCGTCACAAAGCCTCACAAAGCCCTCGAGGACGTCGCGCCCGGCTTCGAACAGCGCCTTGGCCGACTCCTGCGCCTCCTCCAGCTGAGTTCGCGCCCGCCGGACGCCACCGACCGGCAGCATCGCGGTCTCGGAGGTCAGTTCGGCCGTGTCGACTAGAATCTCGACGAGGTCGGTCAGGATGCGACGGATCGACAACACCAGCTCGTCGAGCGAACCCGCCAGCGTGTTCAGGGCGTCTTCGACGTCGGAGCCCGCGATGTTGATGTCCCCGATGTACGCGACGAACGCATCGGCGTCCTTGCCGGACCACCCGGCGTCGAGACGGCCGAGGTCCTCCGACAGTTCCTTCGACACGGTGGCCGCGGTCATCGCCGCTTTCCGGAGCCGGTCCGCTTCGTTCTTCAGGTCCTCCCAGCGCCCTGCCAGCGGGGTCAGGTAGGCCTCGACCGGATCGATCAGCCCCAGATGACCGGACAGCTCCGAAACGAAGGCGAGATGCGGCTCCGCGGCCCCAATGAGGTCCTCACCTCCCGAGCCGGGCGCGTTTAGCGGGCTAAACGCGCCCGGCGCCGCCACGGGAGCGGCAGGGCGCGCGGACGCCATCGGGTGCGGGATGGAATCGGTCGGGTTCTCCGACTCGGCGATCATGCGGTTCAGAGCTCCACGGCGTGCTTGATCATCTGGGCGGCCTCGTCGTCGTGCCCGGCGTGCCGCGCGGTCACCGTGTGCAGGGCCTCCGACGCCGACCGCAGCGCGGCCGCGCCTTCCACCAGCTGGCGCCGGATGGCCTCGGCCGCGCGTCCGTAAGACGTGCCGAGGCCCAGCTCCTCCCCCAGCGTGCCGTGGGATTCGACGGTGAGGCCGTCTCCGGTCACGTCGGCGGCCGCCAGCTCGAGTTCTCCGGCGGCCGCGTCCACCCGCTTCGCGTAGTCACCGACGACGGTGCCGTCGATCTTCAGGCCGGCCACTGCGCCCTCCACTCACCCGACAATGCTTGGGCGTTGAGACGCTCGTACCGCCCCAGGGGTTCCCGCGATCAGTTTCCCGCAGGAGGCTGCTGCCCCTGCGTGGCGACCGATCCAGCCCGGTCGTCGATCGGCACCGTGTCGAACGCGCGAAGCACGTCCTGCGTGTTCAGCGACGCGCCGACCGGCAGGATCCTGACGATCGACTCCGGTGCGGGCACACGCTTGTTGAGCCCGATCGAGTCCGCCGTGACGGCGTCGGGGACGCCGTAACGGATCCCGCGATCGGAGATCAGCTGGATCGGCCCCTTGTCGAAGGTCTCCTTGCCGGTCGCCGACTGGACGACCGCCGCGAAACCGGGCTCCATGAAGAAGCTGTTGATCGGCGCGCCGACCGGGCCGGGAGTACCGATCTTGACCCCGGGCGCGGACCCGTCGGCGTTCCTGCCCTTCGGCAGCTTGTCGTCGACGAACACCGCGGTGTGACCGTCCCTGCTGGTGCCGTCGCCGGCGATGGACCAGCTCAGGCAGGACACCCGGGAACCTTGAGTCGCGTTGAGCACCGTCGGCACGGTCTGCGGGTAGGCGTCGAGCTCGACGAAGCCCGGCTGCCCGGCGACCACCCGCGTGACGTTGCGGATCTTGCCCAGCGGTACGGACATGACCGACGTGCTGCCGTCGTTCTTCCCGGTCTGGACGATGTCCGCGACGGCCGGGGAGACGGACTGGATCCCTTCCCTCGTGATGAGGTGGAAGTCCTTCCGCCCTTCGGCCTGCTCGGTGGAGAAGACGTCGCCGACCTTCATGCCTTCGATTTCGAAGTTGGGGACCTCGCCCTTGCCCGTGACGTCCGGCAGCTTCAGCTCCGGCACCTCGGGGATCGCGTCCAGCAAGCCCTGGGAGATACCGCGAGGCTGGTCGGGCAGCTTCAACGCGGAGAGAACGGCACTGGCGTCAGGCTTGATCTCGGCCTTGACGGCGTTCGCGTTCGGGAGGTTGGGGTTCGCCGCCAGCCGGTAGATCAGGTAGGTCCTGCCGTTGACGCCCTTGGCCAGCAGGGCCTCGTTCTGGCCGAGCTCACGGTTCCCGAGCTGTTTCACACCCGCGTAGACGGTCGTCTCGGTCTTCGTGAGATCCGGCCTCGGCACTGTCGGGTCGTACACGACCTCGTCGCACACACCCCAGTCCGGGGCGACACGCTGGCCTTCCGTCGGCATCAGCTGCGGGCCGTTGGGAATGCCCATGAGCTGACCGCGGGGAATGTTCTTCAGCTGTTCGTCCGAAACGACTGTGGGGTTCTTCACTTCGGAGGCTTGTGCGGGCCCGGCGGGCTTGCCGCCCGCCTGCTGCGCCCCCTGCTTCGACTGCGCGATGATCAGCAGCCGTGCGGAAGCGAGGTTGAAGGTCGGAATCAGTTTCTTCGGGTTCCCCGCCACGACGTACACCGTTCCGGACTGTTCGCCGATGACGATGTTGCCCGCGTCCGGAACGGAGGGCTTCGGGCTCAGCAGTCCCCAGATGACGAAGACCAGGACGCCCAGCGCGGCCAGCACGATGCCCACGATGGTGGCTCGCGTATGCGTGCGCATCGGGTCGTGAAGCATGACGGCGTCGCGACGGACCAGCGCGGATTGCATCCGGCGCAGAACGAACTGATAAGCCTGAACTTGAGACTTAGTAGTCGGTGTTGATGGCATTCTCGACCTACAGTCCTCCCCGTCGCGGTACGGTTCCGCAGGATAGCCGTACGGGGACCGTCTGGTGTGGGGTTTCTACCAACTCCAGCTAGTGTCAAGTTCCTCGGGACCGGCTTTCCGGGTACGTAGCACGCACGAGGGGAAGAGAAAGCGCGGATGTCCGTCACCACTCCTCCACGTCCGCCCGGCCCTCCGGGGTCTCAACCTCCAGGTCGCCCGCCGGGGCCTCCGCCAAGGCCCGGCAGACCAGGTGGTCCTGGTGGCCCGGCCGGCGGCCAGGGAGGCCCCGGTGTTCCTCGTGGACCCGGCGGACCAGGTGGCCCTGGCGGACCGCAGGGCCCGGGCGGTCCAGGAAGGCCTGGGGGCCCCGGCGGACCTGGTGGTCCGGGAGGTCCCGGTGGACCAGGCGGCCCGGGCGGTCCTCCGTCCGGCGGCCCCGGCCCGCAGCCCGATCCCCCGTCCGCCCCCGCGCCGCGGATCGCCGCGCCGGTGAGGCGCCGGACCGGCGGGATCAACCTCGGTCCGCTGCCCGTGGCGAACCTGGTCGTGCTCGAACTCGGGCTCGCGATCGGTCTCGTTCTCCTCGCGATCGACATGAAGCTGAAGTACGTCGCGATCGGCGTGCTCGGGGTCGCGATCATCATCGCGTTCCTGCGTTGGGGCGGCCGCTGGTTCACCCAATGGGCTGGACTCACCATGCGGTACATGGTCCGTTCGCATGATCGCGTGGCGACTCCACTTCCGCCGAGCAGCATCGAGACACTCGCCGCCGAAGAGGACGCCGTCACCGGCCCCGACGACGCCCGGGTGAACCTGCTTCGCCTCGCTGTTCCCGATCTCGTCGTCGCGCACGGTGTCGACCACGAACGCCAGCAGGTCGGCCTCGCGTGGAACGACGGGACCTGGACCGCGGTCCTGCTCGTCGAGCCCGCGCCGGCGCTGATCACCCAGGCCGGTGGCGCGCCGAGCCTGCCGCTGTCCGCGCTCGCGCCGTGTTTGGAAGACCGCGGCGTGGTCCTCGACTCGATCCAGATGATCTGGCACTGCTACCCGGGCAGCGCGTCCCTCCCGTCGGACTCGCCCGCGCTCAGCTCCTACATGGAGGTGCTCGGCCCGCTTCCCGCGGCCGCGCGGCGGACGACGTGGGTCGCCATCCGGCTCGACCCGCGCCGGTGCCCGGCCGCCATCCGCGAACGCGGCGGCGGCGTCGTCGGTGCCCATCGCGCGCTGATCGGCGCGCTGTCGCGAGTCCGCAACGCCTTGGAATCGCAGGGCGTGCCGACCCGGCCACTCGACCCTGACGAGCTGCTGCGGTCCAGCATCTCGGCCGCGGAACTGACCGCGGTCGCCGGTTCGCCCGCGAAAGTCGGCCTGCAGGAGCGCTGGACCGGCGTCACCGCGGCCGGCATCGGACACGCGAGCTACGCGATCACCAGCTGGCCCAAGGGCAAGATCAGCAGCAGCCTGAACGCGCTGACCAGTGTCCGCGCGCTGTCGGCGACAGTGGCGATGTCGATCTCGCCGTCGGCCGATGAGGGCAAGATCGGCCTGCGGGGCATCGTGCGCCTGAGCGCGCGGAACCCGCGTGAACTGGACGCGGCCGACCAGCGGCTGCAGGGCGTCTCGGACCGGCTGGGTGTGGCGCTGACGCCGTTGCGCGGCCTGCAGATCTCCGGGTTCTCCGCGACTTTGCCGATCGGAGGCACGGCATGAGCACCCGTATGCGTGACGCCGGCCAGAACGCCGGTGTCGCCCCGGAATTCACCGTCGACCCAGCGATGCTCGACGCGATCAGCCCGTCCGGCGACCGAGGCGGGATCGTCCTCGGCTCCGGGCTCAAGGGTGAGCCGCTGACGATCTCCGCGCTGCGCTCGACACCGACCCGGATCGTGCTCGTCGGTGGTCTGTACCTGGCTCGCCAGGTGGCGCTGCGGGCGATGGCCGTCGGAGCGTGGGTCGTCGTGGCGACCGGGCGACCGGCCGCGTGGCAGGTTCTTCCTCAGGCGGCGGGCAATCAGCCGAACGGCAGGCCGTCGCCGCTGGTGCAGATCCGGCGGCTGTCGCCGGTGGACCTGCCGCGTCCGTCCGAGGACGCGCCGCTGCTGGTGGTGACCGACGGTGGCCCGACACCGCAGGACCTGTTCCCGCCGCGGTCGCCGTGGCAGACGACGGTCTACGTGCTGCCCTATCTGCATCCGCAGGCCGGGGCGACCGCGAACGCGGCCGACCTGGTGCTGATGCAGCGGCTCCCGCCAGGGCAGGCCGAACTGGCCGCGCGGATCTGGCGGCTCCCGCCGCAGATGATGAAGCAGCTCACGACGTTGAAGGACGACCAGGTCGTCGCCCTCGGCCGGAACCTCTGGCGCCCTCTTCGCCTGGTCACCACCGCGAAAGAGCAACAGCTCCTAGGCCCCGTCCGCCGCGGCGACTAACCCGGCGCGGCGACTAACCCGGCGCGGCGACTAACCCGGCGCGGCGACTTTAGCGGGCTAAGTGTGCTCCGCGGGGGCACTGTCCACATCGGACGGTGCCCCCGTTTTGCGTCCCGTCCCGTTTCACGATTAGGCGGCTAAAGTCGAAGTGGCGTGGGAAGCGGGCCGGGAGGGTGTCCGTCAAGGGGCAATCGTGCGAACTGTGGACAAGCCGGGGGCTGTGGATAAGTGGCTCCTGAGGGGCCGGTGATGGCCGTGTGGTGTCGGTCTTGTCGATCACCGTGTCGATATGACCAAGCCATTCGATTCATCTCATCTCCCCGACGTCTTCCGCGGCTCCGAGGCACGCAAAGCGGGCCTCATCACGGCGAGCAGACTGCGCGGTTCCAGCGTCCGGAGGCTGTTCCAAGACGTCTACACGCGCGCTGACGTGGAGGTCACGCATGAGCTGCGCTGCCGAGGCGCCGCGTTGCTGGCGCCTCCGGAAGCCGTGCTGACCGGCCGATCGGCCGCGACCGTTCAAGGCGTCGAGCTGGCCAGGCCCCTTGATCCGGTCGAGATGGTCGTTCCGGAGAAATACCGCTTCGGTCCGATCGACGGAATCAAAATTCGGCGTACTGAGATCAGACCCGAGGAATCGGGGCCATGGAACGGCATCCGTATCGCGCGTAAGACCCGGATCGCGCTGGACCTGCTCCTGCGGCTTTCTCCTCGAAAATCCGGATGGGTGCGACGGCTCCGCACCGGCGTGCCGGATCTTGACCAGTTCATGAGAGCCGAGAAGCTGCGCGATCTCCATCTCAACGGGGAGTTCTATGGTCGCCGCAATCGAGGAATCCGCTTGGCCAGGCATGCTTTGCGGCTGTCCGATCCTCGCGCGGAATCACCTCCGGAATCGGAGGTTCGCATCGTGCTGGCCGCCGCCGGCATCGCGGCGACACCTCAGTTCGAGGTCTTCTCTCGAACGGGTCACTTCGTCGCTCGCCTCGACCTGGGAGACGAGGAGTACAAGGTCGCGATCGAATACGACGGACGATGGCACAACACGCCGCAGCAACGAGCCCACGATCGCAAACGCCGAAGACGGGCGGAGGCCGAGGGCTGGCGCTTCGTCATCGTCACCGCGGAAGACCTGGCGACCGATTTCGAAGGCATCGTCGAGGCCGTCTTGCGTGCCCGCCGCGGCGCGGTTAGCCCGCTAACTGTGCCGCGGTCGGGTCAGGAGGGGGTGCGCATGGCGCGCGTTTGATCGGCACGGGCGGCGAGTTCCGTGTCCGGCGGGTAGTCGACGGCCATCAGCGTCAAGCCGTGTGCGGGAGCGACAGCGCTGTCGCGCGTGCGGCTCTCCAGGACGTCGCCGGGCCAACCCAGCGCACGACGGCCGTCGCCGACCAGAAGCAGCGCTCCGACCAGGCTGCGCACCATTGAGTGGCAGAAGGCGTCGGCGGAGACGCCGACCTCGACAGTGTGTGGTCCGGTCCGCCGCCAAACGAGCCGCTGCAACTCGCGAATTGTCGTGCTTCCTTCGCGCTGCTTGCAGAAGGCCGCGAAATCCTGAAGTCCCAAGAGGGACGCCGACGCGTCGTTCATCGCGTCGATCGAGAGCGGCCGTCCCCAGGCCAACGTGTCATGACGCCGCAAGGGATCCACGCCCCACGGCGCGTCAGAGACGCGGTAACGATAATGCCGTCGCACAGCGGAGAACCGCGCGTCGAACCCCGGTGCGGCCACGCGAGCACCCAGCACCCGCACGTCACCCGGCAGGTACCGATTCCAGCGGTGACACATCCGCCCCAGGTCGGGAATGCCCTGCTCGTCCAGTTCAAGGCGACCGGATCGCGTTTTGCCCGCTAAAGGCGACACGTCGACGTGGACCACCTGGCCGGCCGCGTGCACACCGGCATCGGTGCGGCCGGCGACGACGACGGACTTCGGGACCGAGGCTCCTGGAGGCTGCTTCGCGAGCGCCTCCTCAAGGAGTCCCTGAACGGTGCGCCGCCCGGGCTGCCGCGCCCAGCCGGAGAAATCGGTGCCGTCGTAGGAGACATCCAGACGCAGACGAACGAGCCCGCCCTCCGCAGTGGGAGTGGCGGGCTCGTCCGGGGTGTTCGGTGCCGTCAGGACGTCAGTCCTTCTTGCTGTCCGCGTCCGCGGCGGGGGCCTCAGCGGCCTCGTCGGCGGCGGGAGCCTCGGTGGCCTCCGGAGCCTCAGCGGCGGCCGTGTCGGCTACCTCAGGGGCCTCGGTGGTCTCCTCGGCGGCCGGTGCGGCAGCCTTCGGCTCGTCCTTGGCGAACTTCGTCTTGCGCGCGGCCTCGGCCTCGGCGGTGACGGTCTTCTCGGCCACCAGTTCGATGACCGCCATGGGGGCGTTGTCGCCCTTGCGCGCCATCGTCTTGGTGATCCGGGTGTAGCCACCCGGACGCTCCGCGAAGAACGGACCGATCTCGGCGATCAGCTTGTGCACGACGTCCTTGTCGCGCACGATGCGCTGGATCTGACGACGGTTGTGCAGGTCGCCCCGCTTCGCCTTCGTGATCAGCTTTTCGGCCAGCGGGCGCACCCGCCGGGCCTTCGCCTCGGTCGTCGTGATCTTGCCGTGCTCGAACAGCTGAGTGGCCAGGTTGGCCAGGATCAGCCGCTCGTGCGCGGGCGACCCGCCGAGACGGGGTCCCTTTGTGGGGGTGGGCATCGGTTCTCCTCGTTCAGCTCACAGCTGGAGGCCGGGGCTCCCCCACCCCTACCGGTGAGGGAGCCGAAGCTGGCCTTACAGCTGCTCCGTCTCTGCGTAGTCCTGGCCATCGTCGTGGCCATTGTCCGAAATTCCGTCCGTGATGCTGTCGACGCCCTCGGACCAGCCTTCACCGTCGTAGCTTGCCGCGGCCGCGGTCGGGTCGAACCCGGGCGGGCTGTCCTTCAGCGCGAGGCCGAGACCGACGAGCTTGAGCTTGACCTCGTCGATCGACTTCGCACCGAAGTTGCGGATGTCCAGCAGGTCGGCCTCGCTGCGCGAGACCAGTTCGCCGACGGTGTGGATGCCCTCGCGCTTGAGGCAGTTGTAAGACCGGACGGTGAGGTCCAGGTCCTCGATCGGCATCGCGTAGGCGGCGATGGTGTCCGCCTCCTGCGGCGACGGGCCGATCTCGATGCCCTCGGCGTCGACGTTCAGCTCGCGCGCGAGACCGAACAGCTCCACCAGCGTCTTACCGGCCGACGCGACAGCGTCCCGCGGCGTGATCGACGGCTTCGTCTCCACGTCCAGGATCAGCTTGTCGAAGTCGGTTCGCTGCTCGACACGGGTCGCCTCGACCTTGTAGGTCACCTTCAGCACCGGGGAGTAGATGGAGTCGACCGGGATCCGGCCGATCTCCGCGCCCGCCTGCTTGTTCTGCAGGGCCGGAACGTAACCGCGGCCGCGCTCGACGACGAGCTCGATCTCGAGCTTGCCCTTGCCGTTCAGCGACGCGATGTGCAGATCCGGGTTGTGCACGGTGACACCGGCCGGAGGCACGATGTCGGCAGCGGTGACCTCACCGGGGCCCTGCTTGCGCAGGTACATGGTGACCGGCTCGTCCTCTTCCGAGGAGACCACGAGCTCCTTGAGGTTCAGGATAATGTCGGTGACATCTTCCTTCACCCCGGGAACGGTGGTGAACTCGTGCAGCACGCCGTCGATGCGGATGCTCGTCACGGCCGCGCCAGGAATGGACGACAGCAGCGTGCGCCGCAGCGAGTTGCCGAGCGTGTAGCCGAAGCCGGGCTCCAGCGGTTCGATGGTGAACCGGGAGCGGGTCTCGTTGACCGTCTCTTCGCCGAGAGCCGGCCGCTGGGAAATCAGCATCTTTCCTAATTCCTTTCCAAACGGCGCCCGCCATATGACACCGAAAGGGATGGCGAAACGGCGGCGCACTCCGGGCGCCGCCGCCCGTGCCCACACCGGGCCGGGGAAGCCCCGGCCCGGTGGTGGATCACTTCGAGTAGAGCTCGACGATCAGCTGTTCCTGGACCGGAACATCGATCTGAGCGCGCTCCGGGAGCTGGTGGACCAGCACACGGAGATTGGACGGAACAACCTGGAGCCACGCGGGAATCGGACGCTCGCCGAACGACTCCTTGGCAGCGACGAAGGGCAGCATCGCGAACGACTTCGGCCGCACGTCGATGATGTCCCACTTGCTGACCTGGTACGAGGGCACGTTGACCTTGACGCCGTTGACCACGAAGTGACCGTGGCTCACCAGCTGCCGCGCCTGACGGCGGGTGCGGGCGATACCGGCGCGGTAGATCACGTTGTCCAGACGGGACTCGAGGATCTGCAGCAGGTTCTCACCGGTCTTACCCGGACGCCGGACGGCTTCCTTGTAGTACCGGACGAACTGACGCTCGAGAACGCCGTAGGTGTAGCGAGCCTTCTGCTTCTCCTGCGACTGCAGGAGGTACTCGGACTCCTTGATGCGCCCGCGGCCGTGCTGGCCCGGCGGGTAGGGGCGACGCTCGAAAGCTTGGTCGCCGCCGATGAGGTCAACCTTGAGGCGACGCGAAATACGCGTCGCGGGGCCGGTGTAACGAGCCATTTCTTCTTACTCCTCCCCGTTCCTCAGACCCGGCGCCGCTTGGGCGGGCGGCAGCCGTTGTGAGGCTGCGGGGTCACGTCCTGGATGGTGCCGACCTCGAGGCCGGCCGCCTGCAGCGAGCGGATCGCCGTCTCGCGGCCCGAACCGGGGCCCTTCACGAAAACGTCGACCTTCTTCATGCCGTGCTCAGCAGCCTTGCGGGCGGCGCTCTCGGCGGCCATCTGCGCGGCGAACGGGGTGGACTTACGCGAGCCCTTAAAGCCCACGTGACCACTCGACGCCCACGCGATCACGGCACCGGTCGGGTCCGTGATCGAGACGATGGTGTTGTTGAAGGTGCTCTTGATGTGCGCGTGGCCGTGCGCGACATTCTTCTTTTCCTTACGGCGGACCTTCTTGGCCCCCGCCGCAGTACGAGACTTCGGTGGCATGTTCTGAGGGTTCTCCTGTTAGCGCGCGTTCTCTTGGTGAGCGGCGACCGCTTCGGCCTGGCCGCGCCGGATGATCGATCCGGCGTCGGTGTACAGGTTGCGGAGCGCCATCGGGCGGGCGTAGAGCGCCTTGGGCGAGACACATGCCGAGCCGCGGCGGTGGACGCCGCCCATCTGCACGACCTTCTTGCCCTGGACGCTCACTTCTTGCCAGCCTTCTTCTTGCCGGCGACCGTCTTCTTCGGACCCTTACGGGTACGGGCGTTCGTCTTGGTCCGCTGACCACGGACGGGAAGTCCGCGACGCCAGCGAAGGCCCTCGTAACACCCGATCTCGATCTTCCGACGGATGTCGGCGTTCACCTCACGGCGAAGGTCACCCTCGACCTTGAAGTTCTCCTCGATGTAGACCCGCAGCTTGGCGAGGTCGTCATCGCTCAGATCCTTGACGCGAGTGTCCGCGTTGAGCTCGGCAGCCGCGACGAGCTGCTTCGAGCGGGTACGGCCGATGCCGTAGATGTAAGTCAGCGCGATCTCCAACCGCTTTTCGCGGGGGAGGTCTACGCCAGCGAGTCGTGCCATTGGCGTTGATGCTCCTTCATAGAATTCATCTTCAGGTCTGCTCCCCGTCCGGTCCCGGGACCGACTCGCCTGTCGTGCCCTTGGCTTGCGCTTCGGGTGTCCCGGCCTCGGCCTGAAGTCCGAGGGTGAACCGGGCCGTTCGCACGGCCCGGCAGGTGCGGGGAGATTGTGTAGCCGTCAATCCACTCTGTACGAGTGCGAGTGATCAGCCCTGCCGCTGCTTGTGCCGCAGGTTCTCGCAGATCACCATGATCCGGCCGTGGCGGCGGATCACCTTGCACTTGTCGCAGATCTTCTTGACGCTCGGCTGGACCTTCACGTCTCCTGCTCTCCTGCTTGTGCTAACTCGTCGTGATCACTTGTAGCGGTAGACGATGCGACCACGAGACAAGTCGTAGGGCGAGAGCTCCACGACAACCCTGTCCTCGGGCAGGATACGGATGTAGTGCTGCCGCATCTTGCCGCTGATGTGTGCAAGGACCTTGTGGCCGTTCTCCAACTCGACGCGGAACATCGCGTTGGGGAGCGGCTCGACTACGCGGCCTTCGACCTCGATGGCCCCGTCTTTCTTGCCCATGTCCTCCGCATTTCCTGTCGCTACGCTGTGTTATCAGTCAGAGCTTGAGTGCTTGGCTGGGTGGTGCTTCGGCACACTCCACCCTGGGTCCAATGTCCGTTCGCGAGAATTCACGAGCGCGCAGGATCCGGGCGCGATGAGTACACCGACTTGACAGTGTACGCAACCCGTGTCGTGAGGCCCAAACGGGGGGTAACTGTGTTACGTGCCCCTGGGCTCGCCGGAAGCGACCTCCCCCATCGTACGCCTCCGCCGACCTGCGTTTAGCGGGCTAATCGCGCTCCGGCGGGCCTGCGACCTGGCCGCGCTAGGCGGCCCGCGGCGCACCCGATGGGGGCAGCGCCCGGGCGCCTCAGCGGCGGGCCCCGGCACTGCGGCGACCAGCGGACGGACTTGCGTTTAGCGGCCTAACTGCGATCCGGCGCCCACCTGCGTTTAGCGGGCTAATCGCGACGCGAGGATCGCGATTAGGGGGCTAAACGCAAGTCCGGGCGCGCTCGCGTTTAGCGGGCTAAACGCGAACCGGAGGCAGGGAGGGTCAGGCGTCTTCGGGGGCTGTCAGCACCCACGGGCCGTCATCGGTGATGGCGACGGTGTGCTCCCAGTGCGCGGCCCGCGAGCCGTCCGCCGTCACGACGGTCCAACCGTCGTCGAGCTCGACGGTCTCGCCGCCGCCACCGGTCAGCATGGGCTCGATCGCGAGCGCCATCCCGGTCTTGAGCCTCGGCCCCTTGCCGGGTTTGCCGAGGTTCGGCAGGAACGGGTCCATGTGCATCTGGCGCCCGATC
This sequence comes from Amycolatopsis sp. cmx-11-12, assembly GCF_046269425.1. Classification (NCBI taxonomy): domain Bacteria; kingdom Bacillati; phylum Actinomycetota; class Actinomycetes; order Pseudonocardiales; family Pseudonocardiaceae; genus Amycolatopsis; species Amycolatopsis sp. cmx-11-12. Next base: position 173,986 of record NZ_JADNQM010000002.1, read on the forward strand.
CCGTGACCGCCGTACTCGACGATCATCCCGTACTCGATGCCGTCTTCCCGGCCGGCCTTCTCGGCCGCGGTCTGCACGGCGTACGAGATGTCCGTGAGCCGCCCACCGGACGACACCGCGGCGATCCCCGCCCACATCGCCGCCTCGGTGGCCGCCGAAAGCGCGAGATCCGCCTTCGACACCTCACCGATCGCGAGAGTGACCGCGGAGTCGCCGTGCCAGCCGTCGAGGATCGCGCCGCAATCCACGGAGATGATGTCGCCCTCGTTCAGGGCCTGCGTCTTCGACGGGATGCCGTGGACGATCTGCTCGTTCACCGAAGCGCAGATCGACGCCGGGAAGCCGTGGTACCCCTTGAACGAGGGCACCGCGCCGGCGTCGCGGATCGTCTGCTCGGCGAGTTCGTCGAGATCGGCCGTGGTCGTCCCCGGCTTGGCGAGCTCGCGCACCGCGGTGAGGGTTCGCCAGACGACCAGACCGGCCGCCCGCATCGCCTGGAGCTCGCCCGGGCTCTTGAGTTCGATCATGCGCCCACGACGAAGCCGTTGCAGTACACGCAGTCCTCCGAGGTTCACGTGCGGTCGCGCAGCGCTTCCAGCACGCGGGCGGAGATCTCGTCGACCGAGCCGACGCCGTCGACCGTGACCAGGATGTCCACGTAGTACTCGAGCAGCGGAGCCGTCTCGGACACGTAGATCTGCTGGCGGCGGCGGATGACCTCTTCGGTGTCGTCCGAGCGGCCGCGGGACAGCAGCCGCTCGACGACGACGTCCTCGGAGACCTGGAGCTGGATGACCGCGTTCAGCTCGGTGTCGACCTCGCCGAGGATCTCACCGAGGACGTCGGCCTGCTTCGTGTTGCGGGGGAAGCCGTCCAGCAGGAAACCGACCTTGGCGTCGGGTTCGGCAAGACGCTCGCGCACCATCTCGTTCGTGACCGAATCGGGCACGAGTTCACCGGAATCCAGGTAGCGCTTGGCTTCCTGGCCCAGCGGCGTCTGCTCGCCCACGTGGGCGCGGAACAGATCGCCGGTCGAGATGTGCGGGATCCGGAGCTTCTCCGACAGTGCTACCGCCTGAGTACCTTTGCCCGCGCCAGGAGGGCCAACGAGAACCAGGCGCGTCACTTCAAGAACCCTTCGTAGTTACGTTGCATCAGCTGGCTTTCGATCTGCTTCACGGTGTCGAGACCGACACCGACCATGATCAGCACAGCCGTGCCACCGAACGGGAAGTTCTGGTTGTTCCCGCTACCGGTAACGGACAGGAAGAAGTTCGGAAGGATCGCGATGATGCCCAGGTACAGCGAGCCCGGCAGGGTGATCCGGCCGAGGACGTAACTGAGGTACTCCGCGGTGGGACGGCCCGGGCGGATACCCGGGATGAAGCCACCGAACTTCTTCATTTCTTCCGCACGCTCGTCCACGTTGAACGTGATCGTGATGTAGAAGTACGTGAAGAAGATGATCAACGCGAAGTACAGCAGGACGTGCGCCCAGCTGGACTGGTTGACGATGTAGTTCTGGATGAAGACCTGCCAGCCCGCGTTGCTGTTGGCGTCACCGACGAGGCGGCTGATCAGGTCCGGCAGGTAGAGCAGCGACGAGGCGAAGATGACCGGGATGACACCGGCCTGGTTCACCTTGATCGGCAGGTAGGTCGAGGTCCCGCCGTACATGCGGCGGCCGATCATGCGCTTGGCGTACTGCACCGGGATCCGGCGCTGGCCCTGCTCGACGAAGATGACGCTGGCGATGATCACCAGGCCGAACACGCAGATGAGGGTGAACACCACGGGGCCCGCGCTGCTGAGGATGTTGCCACCCTCGATCGGGATGCGGGCCGCGATGTTCAGGAAGATCAGGACGGACATACCGTTGCCGACGCCGCGCTCGGTGATCAGCTCACCCAGCCACATCATGACGGCGGTACCGGCGGTCATCGTGATGACGATGATGGCCAGCGTATAGACGCTGTTGTCCGGGATGATCGCGGTGTCGCACTGCGGGAAGAGCTGCTTGCGGTCGGCGAGCGCCACCACACCGGTCGCCTGCAGGATCGCGAGGGCGATCGTCAGGTACCGGGTGTACTGGGTCAGCTTGCCTTGGCCGGCCTGGCCTTCCTTCTTCAGCTCCTCGAACCGCGGGATGACCACGGTGAGAAGCTGGACGATGATGCTCGCCGTGATGTACGGCATGATGCCGGTCGAGAACAGCGACAGCTGCAGCAGTGCACCGCCACTGAACAGGTTCAGCAGCTGATAGACGCCCTCCTGCGACCCGGTTTCCGTACATTTCTGGACGGCGGAGTACGAGATGCCCGGGGCCGGGATGGTGGCACCGATTCGGTAGACCGCGACGATGGCTAGCGTGAACAGGATCTTCTTACGTAGATCCGGCGTCGCGAGAGCCGAGCGGAAGGCGCTGAGCACGCGGGGGACCTCCTCGGCGTCGTCGGCTGTCGTACCGACGATCGGCTTGGCCGACCTGGGGCCGGCGGGAACACACAGCTTTCTGGCACAAGCCAGGAACGCTTCGGGGCACACTCGTCCCGAAGCGTGTCGCCGACTCTAACAGCTTCACAGGGCGTGTCCGCAGTGCGTGTGGGTTTTCCGAACGAAGGTTGGTCCGCAAGGTTGATCGACATCTGCTTCTCGCTCCGGAACCTTGACAGATCGCCTTGTCGTTCCTTGCTTTCCGGGCTCCATCAGATCGCGATTAGGGGGCTAAACGCACCGTGATCAGGAAGTGGGTTCAGGAGCTCGACGCGGCGAGGGCTCCCGCCATGCCGAGGAGCGCGACACCGGTGCCGCGATCGACGTTGCGTGTGGCGCGGCGGGACAGCCGAAGCGACTTCACGAGCGCGCCGGCCCCGATGTAGGTCGCGCCCGCGACGAACTCGGCGAGCAGATAGACGGCGCCGAGGATCGCGATCTGGACGGGAAAGGAGCCGTGAGCTGCGTCGATGAACTGGGGCACGAACGCGGTGAAGATGAGGATCGCCTTCGGGTTCGTGATCGCGACGACGAATTCCTTCCGCGCGATCCGCGGAGCCGGTACGGAATCAGTGCCTTGCGGCCCTGTGACCAGCGCAGTCCGGTCGCCGCGGTACGTCGACCACAGCAGCCGTCCGCCGACCCAGACCAGGTAGGCGACGCCTACCCACTTGATCACCGTGAGTGCAACTTCGGAGGCCGCGAGGAGCTGCCCGAGCCCGGCGGCGACAGCCGCGATCAGCACCGTGAATGCGGCCAATCGGCCTAACAGGCCAGCCAGCCCTTTCCACACACCCTGTGTCATGCCGTGGTGCAGGCCGAGCAGATTGTTCGCCCCTGGCGTAAAAGCCACGAGCACCGCCGCACCGAAAAAGACCACCGCCCAAGTCATCGGCCACCTCCTCCCCCACCGTATCGACCGACGCGAGCGCGTTTAGCGGGCTAATCGCGCTCTTTCGGGCCGGGATCCGGCGGAGGCGCGAAGGCCGAATAGTCCGGCGGGGGCATCGGCTGGGGTTCCGGCGGGAGCACCGCGACGGAAATACCGTCCTTCGGAGTGGGCATATCCGCGAGTCCCGGGTCGCCGCTCACCGGGATTTCGGCCTCCTCGACGCGGTGACTCATGACCGCCGCGCCGGCTGCCGCGACGACGGCCGCGAACAGAGCCCATATGCCAGCGCTGAGCGTCGTCGCCGATTCGGTGGGTTCTCCCAGCTGATTCCCGAATCCCAGCATGGTGACGGTGAAGACGACTCCGGCGAGGAACACCACCCCGATGGTGACGAGCCATCGATCCAAGATCCCCGGCCGTCGCAATAAGGCGGCGCGGGCGCTGACGATCGTGGCCGCCAGCAGGATCGCCGCGGCGATCAGGAGAGGAAAACCGACAGGCGACGTCGACGTCGTGAGGCTGCGTCCTCCGGGCTGGTTGATCACTGTTTCCCACGCGCCTTGGACGACCACGATCACGAACTTGTCGCTGCGATCGAAGTCGAGGCGATGCTCCGTGCTGAAGAACGGGAAGAAACAGCCGGCGAGGGTCAGGACCAGGGCCAGAGCCGCCAAGCCCGCTGCGACCAGCCTGCGAGGCTCGGGCTGGTCAGACCGGACCGGCGCGCTAGCGGGGTCCATGGGTCCGGACACCGAGATGACTGTCGGCGGCGCGACCGACTGCTGCTGAAAGGGCTGCGGATCCTGCCCGGGAGGTGTGTCCACCTCGCGATCCTTCCAGCTCAGATCCCCGCCCGCCACGCTCGCCGCCTGGTGCGTTTAGCCCCCTAATCGCGATCTGAGCGGCGGGCACCTTGGCGACCGGCGGAGCGCGATTAGGGGGCTAAAGTCGCTCTGTTCGCCTCTGGCCCCAGATCGCGATTAGGGGGCTAAACGCAAGTCGGCGGGAGCGCCGGGGCGAAGAGGCCGCATCGCACTTAGCCCGCGAAAGTCGAAGTCGCCGGGAGGAGCGCAAGCGAAAGGCCCGCCGGGCGGAGCCGGGCGGGCCTTTCGGTGAAGCGAGCGAAGAAAGCTCAGAGCGTGGTGGCGGAGCCACCGGCGGCGGAGAGCTTCTCCTTGGCGGAGCCGGAGAAAGCATCGGCGGTGACGTCCAGCTTGACGCCGTTCAGGTCACCGTTGCCGAGCACCTTCACGAGCTTGTTCTTGCGAACAAGACCCTTCGCGACGAGCTCCTCGTTGCCGACCTTGCCACCGTCCGGGAAAACGCGGGCGATGTCGCCCAGGTTCACCGGCTGGTACTCGGTACGGAAGCGGTTCTTGAAGCCGCGAAGCTTCGGGAGCCGCATGTGGATGGGCATCTGCCCACCCTCGAAACCGGCGGGCACGTTCTTCCGGGCCTTGGTGCCCTTGGTACCGCGACCGGCGGTCTTGCCCTTCGAGCCCTCACCACGGCCGACGCGCATCTTCTCGCGCTTCGCGCCGGGAGCCGGACGAAGGTGGTGGATCTTGATGGCAGTCATGCCTTGACCTCCTCGACCTCCACCAGGTGGCGGACCGTGTGGATGAGGCCGCGAACCTGGGGGGTGTCTTCACGCACCACAGACTGCCGGATCTTGCGCAGCCCGAGGGTGCGCAGCGATTCACGGTGGTTGTGCTTGGTGCCGATCTTGCTCTTGACCTGGGTCACCTTGAGCTGAGTCATGTCAGACCCCCTGACCCGCGCGCTGACGCAGCATCCGAGCCGGGGCGACGTCCTCGAGCGGGAGACCGCGGCGGGCCGCGACCTCTTCGGGACGCTGCAGACCCTTCAGGGCCGCCACGGTCGCGTGCACGATGTTGATCGCGTTGTCGGAGCCGAGAGACTTCGACAGCACGTCGTGGACACCCGCGCACTCCAGCACCGCGCGCACCGGACCACCGGCGATGACGCCGGTACCGGCCGAGGCCGGACGGAGCAGCACGACACCGGCGGCTTCCTCACCCTGGATGGGGTGGGGAATGGTGCCACCGACGCGGGGAACGCGGAAGAAGTTCTTCTTCGCTTCCTCGACGCCCTTGGCGATGGCCGCGGGAACTTCCTTGGCCTTGCCGTAGCCGACGCCGACCTGACCGTCGCCGTCACCGACGACCACCAGGGCGGTGAAGCTGAAGCGACGACCACCCTTGACGACCTTGGCGACGCGGTTGATCGTCACGACCTTCTCGAGGTGCGGGGTCTTGTCCTGGCCGGCCCCGCCACGACCGCTGTCGCGACGATCCCGGCCGCCACCACGGCGTTCATTGCGGTCGTTGCCGCCCTGCCCGCCGGGTCCGCCCTGGCCGCCGCCGAATTGCCGTGTACGTCCCGGCATCAGGCTTTCCTTCCATTCACGAGCATCTGCATCAGAATTCCAACCCCGCTTCACGGGCGGCGTCGGCCAGTGCGGCGATGCGGCCGTGGTAGGCGTTACCGCCACGGTCGAACACCACGGTCGAGACGCCGGCGTTCTTGGCGCGGGCGGCGAGAAGCTCCCCGACCTTGGCGGCCTTGGCCTTCTTGTCGCCGTCCAGGGCGCGGACGTCCGCCTCGAGGGTGGACGCCGACGCCAGGGTCTTGCCGGCGAGGTCGTCGATCAGCTGCACGGCGATGTGCCGCGACGAACGCTTGACGACCAGGCGCGGACGCTGGTCCGTGCCGTTGATCTTCTTGCGAAGGCGGAAGTGCCGACGGGCCTTCGCGACGCGGCGGCGGGTCGAGATGTCCTTGCCGACCGGCTTGCGCTTCGTAGTCGTGTCGCTCATGATCACTTACCCGTCTTTCCGACCTTGCGGCGGATCTTCTCACCCTCGTAGCGCAGGCCCTTGCCCTTGTACGGGTCCGGGCGGCGCAGCTTGCGGATGACCGCGGCGATCTGGCCGACCTTCTGCTTGTCGATGCCCGAGACCGAGAACCGGGTGGGGGTCTCGACCTTGAAGGTGATGCCTTCCGGGGCCTCGATCTTCACCGGGTGGCTGTAGCCGAGGGCGAACTCGAGGTCCGAGCCCTTGGCCTGCACGCGGTAACCGACACCGTGGATTTCGAGCTTCTTCTCGTAGCCCGCGGTCACACCGACGACGAGGTTGTTGACCAGCGTCCGGGTGAGACCGTGCAGGGCACGGCTGGTGCGCTCCTCGTCGGGACGCTTCACCTGCAGCGTGCCGTCCTCGGCGCGCTCCACGGTGATCGGCTCGGCGATGGTGTGCTCAAGGGTGCCCTTAGGCCCCTTGACCTTGATCTGCTGACCTTCGATGGTCACCTCGACCCCGGAGGGGACGGCGACCGGCAGCTTTCCAATGCGTGACATGTCTGTGCCCCCTTCCTTACCAGACGTAGGCGAGGACTTCGCCGCCCACGCTGTTGCGCTTGGCCTGACGGTCGGTCTGAAGGCCGGACGACGTCGAAATGATCGCGACGCCGAGGCCACCGAGAACCGACGGCAGTTCGGTCGATTTTGCGTAGACCCGCAGGCCGGGCTTGGACACGCGGCGGAGGCCGGCGATGCTGCGCTCACGGTTGGGGCCGTACTTCAGCTCCACGATGAGGTTCTTGTGCTTCTCGCCCGGCTCGTCGCGGTAGCTCGCGATGTAGCCCTCGCGCTTGAGGATCTCGGCGATGTTCGCCTTGATCTTCGAGTGGGGAAGCACGACCTCGTCGTGGTAAGCCGAGTTCGCGTTACGCAGACGGGTCAAGAAGTCTGCGATGGGGTCGGTCATCGTCATGGTGACCTGTCAACCTTTCTCGCCCTGGTTCCCTGCGAAGTGCGGGGCCTGTGGCGAAGTGGGAGTTCTGTATCCGATTGTTTGCCAATCCGACCGGCAGTCACGGCGGCAAGGGTCCAGATGAGCCGGTTGGCTCAGACCGTATCCGCCTGCTTTCGGGCCGGATTGGCAAAGGAGACTCTTACCAGCTGGACTTGCGGACACCGGGCAGCTCGCCCGCGTGTGCCATCTCGCGAAGGCAGATCCGGCAGAGCCCGAACTTGCGGAACACCGAGTGCGGGCGACCGCACCGCTGGCAACGCGTGTAACCGCGAACCTTGAACTTCGGCGTCTTCGCGGCCTTGTGGACCAGTGCTTTCTTGGCCATCGACTCAGTTCTCCTTGAACGGGAAGCCGAGCTTGCGAAGCAGCGCGCGGCCCTCGTCGTCGGTGTTGGCGGTGGTGACGACAGTGACGTCCATACCGCGCGGGCGGTCGATGGCGTCCGGGTCGATCTCGTGGAACATCGACTGCTCGTTGAGACCGAACGTGTAGTTGCCGTTGCCGTCGAACTGCTTCGGCGAAAGCCCGCGGAAGTCACGGATACGCGGCAGCGCGATGGTCAGCAGCCGGTCGAGGAACTCCCACATCCGGTCGTTGCGCAGCGTGACGCGCGCACCGATCGGCTGGCCCTCACGCAGCTTGAACTGCGCGATGGACTTGCGAGCCTTGCGAACCTCGGGCTTCTGCCCGGTGATCGCGGCCAGGTCGCGGATGGCGCCTTCGATCAGCTTGCTGTCACGGGCGGCGTCACCGACACCCATGTTCACGACGACCTTGACGACGCCCGGGATCTGGTGGACGTTCTCGAAGGAGAACTCCTCCTGGAGCTGTCCCTTGATCTCCTCGCGGTACCGCACCTTGAGGCGCGGGGCGATCTTCTCTGCGGTGGTCATGATCAGATGTCCTTACCGTTCCGGCGCGAGACCCGGACCTTCTTGCCGTCCTCGCCGATGCGGTAGCCCACCCGGGTCGGCTTGCCGTCGGAGTCGACGACCATCACGTTCGAGACGTGAATGGGCGCCTCCTGCGTGACGATGCCGCCGGACTGCGCGCCGCGCTGGGTCTGGGAGATCCGCGTGTGCTTCTTGATCCGGTTCACGCCTTCGACCAGCACGCGCTCGCGCTCGGGGTAGGCCTGAATGACCTTGCCCTTGGCACCCTTGTCCTTGCCGGCGACGACGACGACCGTGTCGCCCTTCTTCACCTTCATGCTCTACAACACCTCCGGCGCGAGCGAAATGATCTTCATGAACTTTCGGTCGCGCAGCTCGCGGCCCACCGGGCCGAAGATGCGGGTGCCGCGGGGCTCATTGTCGTTCTTGATGAGCACAGCAGCGTTCTCGTCGAAGCGGATGTAAGAACCGTCCGGACGACGGCGCTCCTTGCGCGTGCGAACGATGACCGCCTTGACGACGTCACCCTTCTTCACGCCGGCAGCCGGCATGGCGTCCTTCACGGTGGCGACGATGATGTCGCCGATGCCCGCGTAGCGCCGCCCCGAACCACCGAGAACGCGGATGCAAAGGATTTCCTTCGCGCCCGTATTGTCGGCAACCCGAAGCCGCGACTCCTGCTGGATCACGTCAACTCCTGTATGTCGCGCTGGTTCTCGCGTTGAGACGCGAGCCTTGCGGAACTAAGGGACTCAAAAAGAGCCCTACTTACTTGGCCTTCTCCACGATCTGCACCAGACGCCAGCGCTTGGTCGCCGACAGCGGGCGGGTCTCCATCAAGGTGACCTTGTCGCCCACGCCCGCCTCGTTGTTCTCGTCGTGCACCTTGACCTTCTTGGTGCTGCGGAGAACCTTGGCGTAGCGACGGTGCTTCTTGCGGTCTTCGAGCTCGACCACGATCGTCTTGTTCATCTTGTCCGAGACGACGTAGCCCTCACGGACCTTGCGGTCGTTGCGGACGGCCGCCTCGGTGGGCTGCTCGCTCATGCGGCACCTTCACTCTCGGCGTCAGGGGAAACGGACAGGCCGAGTTCACGCTCGCGCATGACCGTGTAGATCCGCGCGATGTCCGTGCGGACGGTGCGCAGACGGCGGTTGTTGTCGAGCTGTCCGGTCGCCATCTGGAAGCGGAGGTTGAAGAGCTCCTCCTTGTATTCCTTCAGACGCAGGACGAGCTCTTCCGCGGTGAGCTCACGCAGCTCCGATGCCAGAGCGGCACCTGCCTTCGCCATCAGAACTCACCACCTTCACGGGTCACGATGCGGCACTTCATGGGCAGCTTGTGGATCGCGCGACGGAGCGCCTCACGGGCGGTCTCCTCGTTCGGGAACGAGATCTCGAACATCACGCGGCCCGGCTTCACGTTGGCGATCCACCACTCGGGCGAACCCTTACCGGAACCCATGCGGGTTTCCGCCGGCTTCTTGGTCAGCGGGCGGTCCGGGTAGATGGTCGTCCACACCTTGCCGCCACGCTTGATGTGACGCGTCATGGCGATACGAGCGGACTCGATCTGCCGGTTGGTCACGTAGCTGTGCTCAAGCGCCTGGATGCCGTACTCGCCGAAGCTGACCTTCGTACCGCCCTTGGCGGCACCGTGGCGCTTCGGGGAGTGCTGCTTCCGGTGCTTGACCCTGCGCGGGATGAGCACGTGTCAGCCCTCCGTCTTTTCTGCAGTCTCAGCAGCCGGGGCCTCGGTGGCCGCGGGGGCGGCGTCGTCGCTCTTGGCGGCGGCGGCAGCCCGACCGGCTTCGGTCGAGGTCGGCGTCGTGCCCGACGCACCGGAACGGCGCGGGCGGGCGGGACGGTCTCCACGGTCACGGCGCGGGGCACGCTCGGCGGCCGCGGCGGCGTCACGCGCCTCACGGGCCTTGAGGCCACCCACGAGCTCGCCCTTGTAGATCCACACCTTCACGCCGATGCGACCGAACGTCGTCTTGGCCTCGAAGAAGCCGTAGTCGATGTCGGCACGCAGCGTGTGCAGCGGGACACGGCCATCGCGGTAGTGCTCGGAGCGGGACATCTCGGCACCGCCGAGACGACCGCCGCACTGCACGCGGATGCCCTTGACCTGCGGCGAACGCATGGAGGTCTGGATCGCCTTGCGCATCGCGCGGCGGAACGCCACGCGGTTGCTCAGCTGCTCCGCGACACCCTGAGCGACGAGCTGGGCGTCGGCCTCGGGGTTCTTGACCTCGAGGATGTTCAGCTGGACCTGCTTGGCGGTCAGCTTCTCCAGCGCGCCGCGGATCCGGTCGGCCTCCGCACCACGACGGCCGATGACGATGCCCGGCCGGGCGGTGTGGATGTCGACGCGGACCCGGTCACGGGTGCGCTCGATCTCGACCTTGGAGATCCCGGCGCGCTCCATGCCCGTGGACAGCAGCTTCCGGATCTTGACGTCCTCGGCCACGTACTCCGCGTACTGCTTGTCGGCGTACCAACGCGACTTCCAGTCCGTGGTGATACCCAGGCGGAAGCCGTGCGGGTTGATTTTCTGGCCCACTACCGGCCACCTGCCTTCTTCTTGCCCTGTGCCTTCTTGGCCTCGGCCTTGGGACGCGACTCCACCTCGACGGTGATGTGGCTGGTCCGCTTGCGGATCCGGTACGCGCGGCCCTGGGCCCGCGGACGGATGCGCTTGAGGGTCGGGCCCTCGTCGGCGTAGGCGTTCTTGATCCAGAGGGTGTCCGGGTCAAGATCGAGGTTGTTTTCGGCGTTGGCCACGGCGCTGGCGAGCACCTTCGCGACCGGCTCGCTTGCCGCCTGCGGGGCGAACTGGAGCACGGCCAAGGCGTCGGCGGCGCTACGTCCCTTGATCAGCTCGATCACCCGGCGCACCTTGGTAGGCGAGTCCCGGACGAAGCGAGCCCGCGCGTAAGCCGTCGGCAATGCCTCGGCCACGTCGTTCTGGGCGTTCATCGCTAGCTTCCTTGTTCTCTCGTGCCCGCTCAGCGGCGGCGCGACTTGCGGTCGTCCTTGATGTGGCCCTTGAAGGTCCTAGTCGGGGCGAACTCGCCCAACTTGTGACCCACCATCGCCTCGGTGACGAACACCGGGACGTGCTTGCGTCCGTCGTGCACCGCGATCGTGTGACCCAGGAAGTCCGGGATGATCGTGGAGCGACGCGACCAAGTCTTGATCACGGTCTTCTTGCCCGACTCGTTGAGAACGTCCACCTTCTTGAGCAGGTGGTCGTCCACGAAGGGGCCCTTTTTAAGGCTGCGTGGCATGTGCTTCTACCTCCCTGCTCAGCGCTTGTTCTTGCCGGTACGGCGACGTCGGACGATCATCGAGTCCGAAGCCTTGCGGCGACGGGTACGACCCTCGGGCTTACCGTTCGGGTTCACCGGGTGACGACCACCGGAGGTCTTACCCTCACCACCACCGTGCGGGTGGTCGACCGGGTTCATGACGACACCACGGACGGTGGGGCGCTTGCCGCGCCAGCGGTTACGACCCGCCTTGCCCCAGTTGATGTTGGAGTGGTCGGAGTTGCCGACCTCGCCGATGGTGGCGCGGTTGCGCACGTCGACGTTGCGGATCTCGCCCGAGGGGAGACGAAGCTGGGCGTAAGGCCCGTCCTTCGCCACCAGCTGCACCTTGGCACCGGCGGACCGCGCCATCTTCGCGCCGCCACCGGGGCGGAGCTCGATCGCGTGGATCACGGTGCCGACCGGGATGTTGCGCAGCGGCAGGTTGTTACCCGGCTTGATGTCGGCGCGGGGGCCGTTCTCAACCGTGTCACCCTGCTTGAGCTTCTCCGGGGCGATGATGTAGCGCTTCTCGCCGTCGGCGTAGTGCAGCAGCGCGATACGAGCGGACCGGTTGGGGTCGTACTCGATGTGCGCGACCTTGGCGGGAACGCCGTCCTTGTCGTTCCGGCGGAAGTCGATCAGCCGGTACGCACGCTTGTGGCCACCGCCCTTGTGGCGGGTGGTGATCTTGCCGCTGGAGTTACGGCCGCCGGACTTGCTCAGCGGACGCAGCAGCGACTTCTCCGGGGTGGACCGAGTGATCTCGGCGAAGTCGGAGACGCTGGAGCCACGACGACCCGGGGTCGTCGGCTTGTACTTGCGGATGCCCATGTGTCAGCTCAGTCCTTTACGCGGTGGGTCCGCCGAAGATCTCGATCGGCTTGCTTTCAGCCGAAAGAGTCACGATGGCGCGCTTGGTGTCCTTGCGCTTGCCGAAGCCGGCGCGAGTCCGCTTACGCTTGCCCTGGCGGTTGAGGGTGTTGACACTGACCACCTTGACGCCGAACACCTGCTCGACCGCGATCTTGATCTGGGTCTTGTTGGCGTCCGGGCGAACCACGAACGTGTACTTGTGGTCTTCAAGCAGTCCGTAGGACTTCTCGGAGATCACCGGCGCGAGCAAGATGTCGCGAGGATCGGCGATGGCGATAGCACTCACTGCTCGTCACTCCCTTCCGAAACCTCGCTCGACCGCGCCGAGGCCTTGACGCCCTTGCCCCGAACGGGACCGGCGACGAAAGCGTCGTAAGCGGACTTGGTGAACACCACGTCGTCGTTGACCAACACGTCGTAAGTGTTGAGCTGGTCAGGCGCGATGAGGTGGATCTCGGGCAGGTTCCGCGCGGACGCCCAGCTGATCGTGTCGTCGCGGTTCAGGACCACGAGGACGCGCTTCGCCTGGGTGATCGCGGCGATCACGGTCTTGGCCGACTTGGTCGACGGCTTGTCGCCGGCGATCAGCTCGGTCACGACGTGCAGCTGCCCGGCGCGAACCCGGTCGGAGAGGGCGCCACGCAGAGCGGCGGCCTTCATCTTCTTCGGGGTCCGCTGGGTGTAGTCACGCGGCGTGGGGCCGTGGACGACGCCACCACCGGTGAACTGCGGCGCACGGGTCGAACCCTGGCGGGCGCGGCCGGTGCCCTTCTGGCGGTACGGCTTCTTGCCACCACCGCGGACTTCACCGCGGGTCTTGGTGTCATGCGTGCCCTGGCGAGCGGCGGCCAGCTGGCCCACCACGACCTGGTGCATGAGGGGCACGTTGGCCTGCACGTCGAAGATCTCCGAGGGGAGCTCGACCGTGCCGTCGGCTTTACCGGCCGGGGTCTTCAGCTCGACGCTGGTCATGATCAGTTACCACCCTTCGCGGCGCTGCGCACGAACAGCAGGCCGCCCTTGGGACCGGGCACGGCGCCCTTGATCAGCAGCAGGCCGTCCTCGGCACGCACCGCGTGCACGGTCAGGTTCTGTGTGGTGACCCGGTCGTTGCCCATGCGGCCCGCCATGCGCAGGCCCTTGAAGACGCGGCCCGGGGTGGCACAGCCACCGATCGAGCCGGGCTTGCGGTGCACGGCCTGTGCACCGTGGCTCGCGCCCTGGCCCTTGAAGCCGTGACGCTTCATGACACCGGCGTAGCCCTTGCCCTTGCTGGTACCGGTCACGTCGACCTCGATACCGGCCTCGAACACCTCAGCGGTGATCTCCTGGCCGACCTCGTAGGTCTCGGCGTCGGTGGTACGCAGCTCGGCAAGGAAACGACGCGGGGTCACGCTCGCCTTGTCGAAGTGGCCGGTGCGCGGCTTGTTCACCCGGCGCGGGTCGACCGCGCCGAAAGCCAGCTGCACGGCCTTGTAGCCGTCGGTTTCCTGGGTCCGAACCTGGGTGACCACGTTCGGACCGGCCTGGACGACGGTCACCGGGACGACCCGGTTGTTCTCGTCGAAGACCTGGGTCATGCCGAGCTTGGTGCCCAGGATGCCCTTCATTTGCCTGTCAGACATGAGTCTCTTACTCTCCGCCGCTCGCCAGCCGCTACTGGATGTTGACGTCGACGCTCGCCGGCAGGTCGATGCGCATGAGCGCGTCGACCGTCTTCGGCGTCGGGTCGAGGATGTCGATCAGACGCTTGTGCGTGCGCATCTCGAAGTGCTCGCGCGAGTCCTTGTACTTGTGCGGCGAGCGGATGACGCAGTAAACGTTCTTCTCGGTGGGCAGCGGCACCGGCCCGACAACACGGGCGCCGGTGCGCGTGACCGTCTCCACGATCTTGCGCGCCGAGGTGTCGATCGCCTCGTGGTCGTAGGCCTTGAGCCGGATGCGGATCTTCTGTCCCGCCATGGTGGCTGCGTTCCTTGTCGTCTCGTGCCGCTTTGTCTCTTCAAACCTTCGGCTGGGCCGGGGTTCTCGCAGTTCAACGGCCCTGTCCCCGGTCCACGCGGTCGGGCGTGTCGCGCCCGACGCACAGACGGATCCCGCGGGATCGTCGTCTTGCTGGTCTTCCTCATGAGAGGAGGCAGCGATCCGGCCGTGCCGTCTCAACCGCCGCGCCCGCTGGCCTCACCCGAAGGAAGAGCTCCACGGACCGTGGCCGCTCATACCAGGGCGGCCGGAACCTCGAAAGGTTCGGCCGCCCCAGGACGAGCAACCTGAATAGTGTCGCACACGTGATTTGACGCCTTTAACCCGGGGGTGTATCAGACCCCCGGGTGGCGTTAAATCACTTGTTGATCTTGGTGACCTGGCCGGCGCCGACGGTCCGTCCACCCTCACGGATGGCGAAACGCAGGCCCTCGTCCATGGCGACCGGCTGGATCAGCACAACGCTGATGTCCGTGTTGTCGCCCGGCATGACCATCTCGGTGCCCTCCTTGAGGGTCACCACGCCGGTCACGTCCGTCGTACGGAAGTAGAACTGCGGGCGGTAGTTGTTGAAGAACGGGGTGTGACGACCACCCTCGTCCTTCGACAGGATGTAGACCGAGCCCTCGAACTCCGTGTGCGGGGTGGTGGTACCCGGCTTCACGACGACCTGGCCGCGCTCGACGTCCTCGCGCTTGATGCCGCGGACCAGCAGACCGACGTTGTCGCCGGCCTCACCCTGGTCGAGCAGCTTGCGGAACATCTCGACACCGGTGACGGTGGTCTTGGTCGACTTCTCCTTGATGCCGACGATCTCGACCTCTTCGTTCACGTTGACGCGGCCACGCTCGATACGGCCGGTCACGACCGTGCCACGGCCGGTGATCGTGAAGACGTCTTCGATCGGCATCAGGAACGGCTTGTCGAGCTCGCGCACCGGGTCCGGCACGCTCTCGTCGACGGCCGCCATGAGCTCGAGAACGCTCTCGCCCCACTTGGCGTCGCCCTCGAGGGCCTTCAGGCCGGAGACCTTGATGACCGGAGCGTCGTCACCAGGGAAGTCCTGGGAGGACAGCAGCTCGCGGACCTCGAGCTCGACGAGCTCCAGGATCTCCTCGTCGTCGACCATGTCGGCCTTGTTCAGCGCGACCACGATGTAGGGCACGCCGACCTGCTTCGCGAGCAGCACGTGCTCACGGGTCTGCGGCATCGGGCCGTCGGTCGCCGCGACCACGAGGATCGCGCCGTCCATCTGCGCCGCACCGGTGATCATGTTCTTGATGTAGTCCGCGTGACCGGGGGCGTCCACGTGGGCGTAGTGACGCTTCTCGGTCTGGTACTCGACGTGCGAGATGTTGATCGTGATGCCGCGCTGCTTCTCTTCCGGCGCGTTGTCGATCTGGTCGAACGCCGACGCCGTGTTCAGCTCGGGGTACTTGTCGTGCAGAACCTTGGTGATCGCCGCGGTCAGAGTGGTCTTACCGTGGTCGACGTGACCGATGGTCCCGATGTTGACGTGCGGCTTGGTCCGCTCGAATTTCGCCTTCGCCACTGGAATGTCCTCCTGGACTGTTTTGCTTACTCACCGGCCGACGTGGCTGTCGTCAGACGGAGATTCGTTTCTCGGTGGGTGGTGCGGACGTTCAGGAGTTTTCCTTATGCCCGCGAGCGAGAGGGAACTACTCCCCTGTCGCCTTCGCGATGATTTCCTTCGCGACGTTCGCGGGAACCTCAGCGTAGGAGTCGAACACCATGGAGTAGTTGGCACGTCCCTGGGTACGCGACCGCAGGTCGCCGACGTAGCCGAACATCTCCGACAGCGGGACCAGTGCCTTGACGACACGGGTACCGGCGCGCTCCTCCATGGCCTGGATCTGGCCACGGCGGGAGTTGAGGTCGCCGATCACATCGCCCATGTAGTCCTCGGGCGTGGTGACCTCGACGGCCATCAGCGGCTCGAGGATGACCGGACCGGCCTTCTTCGCGGCTTCCTTCATCGCCATGGAGCCGGCGATCTTGAAGGCCATTTCCGAAGAGTCGACCTCGTGGTACGCGCCGTCCAACAAGGTGAACTTCAACCCGACGAGCGGGTATCCGGCCAGTACGCCGTACTGCATGGCGTCCTGCGCGCCCGCGTCGACCGACGGGATGTACTCCCGCGGCACGCGGCCACCGGTGACCTTGTTGGAGAACTCGTAGAGGGCACCGTCGGTGGACTCGAGCGGCTCGAGCTTGACGATGACCTTCGCGAACTGACCGGAACCACCGGTCTGCTTCTTGTGCACATAGTCGAGCTTCTCGACCGTCTTGCGCACCGTCTCACGGTAGGCGACCTGTGGCTTACCGATGTTCGCCTCGACCTTGTAGTCGGACTTCATGCGGTTCACCAGCACCTCGAGGTGCAGCTCGCCCATACCCGCGATGATCGTCTGGCCGGTGTCCTCGTCCAGGTTGACCTGGAACGTCGGGTCCTCTTCGGCCAGCTTCTGGATCGCCAGGGACAGCTTCTCCTGGTCGGCCTTGGTCTTGGGCTCGATCGCGACGCGGATGACCGGCGCCGGGAACGTCATCGACTCGAGGACGACCGGGTTCTGCGGGTCGGCGAGGGTGTCACCGGTGGTGGTGTCCTTCAGGCCGATGACCGCGTAGATGTGGCCGGCCTGGGCCTCGTCGACCGGGTTCTCCTTGTTGGAGTGCATCTGGAAGAGCTTCCCGATGCGCTCCTTGCGCTCCTTGGTGGCGTTGATCAGCTGCGCGCCGGAGGAGACCTTGCCCGAGTACACCCGGATGTAGGTCAGCTTGCCGAAGAACGGGTGCGCGGCGATCTTGAACGCCAGAGCGGAGAACGGCTCCTCGGTCGACGGCTTGCGCGACACGACGGTCTCGCCGTCGGGCAGCGTGCCCTCGACGGCGGGGACGTCCAGCGGCGACGGCAGGTAGTCGATGACCGCGTCGAGCATGGGCTGCACGCCCTTGTTCTTGAACGCGGAACCGGTGAGCACCGGGTACGCCTCGCGGTTCACGGTGAGCTTGCGGATACCGGCCTTCAGCTCGGCCTCCGTCAGCTCCTCGCCCTCGAGGAACTTCTCCATCAGGGAGTCGTCGGTCTCGGCGATGGCCTCGACCAGCTTCTCCCGGTACTCGGCCGCCTTGTCGGCGAGCTCGGCCGGGATCTCCTCGACGGCGTAGTCCTCACCCTTCTGGACCTCGCCGCGCCAGGTCAGCGCCTTCATGCGGACCAGGTCGATGACGCCTTCGAACTCGTTCTCGGCGCCGATCGGCAGCTGGATGACCAGCGGGCGGGCGCCGAGGCGCTCCTCGATGGTGCGGACGGTGAAGTAGAAGTCCGCGCCGAGCTTGTCCATCTTGTTGACGAAGCAGATACGAGGAACCTCGTACTTGTCCGCCTGACGCCAGACCTGCTCGGACTGCGGCTCGACACCTTCCTTGCCGTCGAACACGGCGACGGCACCATCGAGCACGCGGAGCGAACGCTCCACCTCGACGGTGAAGTCGACGTGACCCGGGGTGTCGATGATGTTGATCTGGTGATCGGCCCAGAAGGTGGTGGTGGCAGCCGAGGTGATGGTGATACCCCGCTTCTGCTCCTCCTCCATCCAGTCCATGGTGGCGGCGCCATCGTGGACTTCACCGATCTTGTAGTTGACCCCGGTGTAGAACAGGATCCGCTCGGTGGTGGTGGTCTTACCGGCGTCGATGTGGGCCATGATGCCGATGTTGCGGACCTGGTTCAGGTCGGTCAGCACTTCACGTGCCACGAGAGTGTTCCCCTGTCTCAAAATTGGGGCCCGGCAAGGCTTTGATCGGCAGCCGGGCGGTCATCACCAGCGGTAGTGCGCGAAGGCCTTGTTGGACTCGGCCATCTTGTGCGTGTCCTCGCGCCGCTTCACGCTGGCACCGAGGCCGTTGCTCGCGTCGAGGAGCTCGTTCTGCAGGCGCTCGATCATGGTCTTCTCACGGCGGGCCGCGGAGAAGGAGACCAGCCAGCGGAGCGCGAGCGTGGTGGAGCGGCCCGGCTTGACCTCGATCGGCACCTGGTAGGTGGCACCACCGACACGGCGGCTCTTCACCTCGATGGTGGGCTTCACGTTGTCGAGGGCGCGCTTCAGCGTGACGACCGGGTCGGTGCCGGTCTTCTCGCGAGCACCTTCGAGGGCGCCGTAGACGATGCGCTCGGCCAGGGACCGCTTGCCGTCCTTCAGCACCTTGTTCACCAGCTGGGTGACCAGCGGGGATGCGTAGACGGGGTCAGAGATCAGCGGCCGCTTAGGGGCCGGACCCTTGCGGGGCATTAGCTCTTCTCCTTCTTCGCGCCGTACCGGCTGCGCGCCTGCTTACGGTTCTTGACACCCTGGGTGTCGAGCGAACCGCGGATGATCTTGTAACGGACACCCGGAAGGTCCTTCACACGACCACCACGCACGAGCACCATCGAGTGCTCCTGCAGGTTGTGGCCTTCACCGGGAATGTAGGCGGTGACCTCGATGCCGCTGGTCAACTTCACACGAGCGACCTTGCGAAGCGCCGAGTTCGGCTTCTTGGGGGTTGTGGTGTACACGCGAGTGCACACGCCACGCCGCTGCGGGCTCCCCTTGAGGGCCGCGGTCTTCTGCTTGGCAGCCTTGTCCTGGCGGCCCTTACGGACCAGCTGCTGGATCGTGGGCAATGGACCAGCTTTCTGTTCGCGATCTTGCTACTACGTGTCTGTCTCCGGCCCCCGCGGTCGGGCGTGTCGGCCCGCGTCACGGTCTTGCGACCGGTAACTTCCCGTAGGGATTTTCCGTCGGATCCCGTGTGGGCGAAGCCTTCGAACCGGATGCCTGAGCACCCCGTTCACGCCGCACGGCACACGGGACGGCCCGACGCCTGCCGGGCACGGTCTCCAAAGATACCCGGCCACTTCGGGGCCGACCAAATCGGGGGGTCGATAACTATATCGTGCCGGGCGGCACGCCGCGGCCACCCTGATGGAACGGCGTTTCGGGCTGTTCCATTCCCGTCGGCCTTGGCGTAGCACCTCCCGACAGGAGGCCCATTCCTCGTCGGCGCCTCAACGGAGGCGCCTTCAGTCCTCATCGGGCTTGGCGTGATCCGCCCTGCCCGGGTGTGGATCCCGGTTGAGGTCGATCAACGGATGCACGGGAGCCCCCTCCGGCGCCGCGTGACTCCCCCGCCGGGGTTCCTCCGTGCCTTCCTGCTGCTCGGCGTCCACGACGCCCTCCCCTCGCTGTGCTGATACCGCCGTACTCGGCGAACCACGCTACCTATTCCCCTAACGGGTGAGCCGGATGGATCCGGAAAGCACACCATCGCGTCAAACCGGTGAATAGGTCACGATGACACCGGTCACACGCACTTGCACGGGGAGGCTCCATGTCGGCCGAGTTCGAACAGCTGGTCGCCGAGTTCGAGAAGTTCCAGTCCAAGATCAAAACAGCCGAAACGCAGTTCGCGAAGGTCGGCGAAATGCAGGCGGAACTGGCGGAACTGGAGTCGGTGGCGACGTCACCGGATCGTTCGGTCACCGTCGTCGCGGGCCCCGGCGGGGCCGTCAAGGACATCCGCCTGTCCCCGGAAGCCCTTCGGCAGCAACCACAACAACTCGCCGCCAGCCTTCTGTCCACTTTGCACACCGCGGTGGCCGACGCGGCGCGGAAGCAGGCCGGGATCGTCGACGAGCAGTTCGGCGGGGCGTTCCATTTGAACGTTCAGGAGCAGGTTCTCGAAGCCCAGGCGGAAGCATTGGGAACCACGGCCGACGATCTACGGTCTCAGATGTCGGAGGAGCCACCAGCGGACACCGGCCGCCCCGCCCGCCGCCCTCGGAACGAGGACGACTTCAGCGAGGAGACGGTGCTCCGCCGGTCGGACGAATCGACTCCCGGCCCGTCGGCGGCGGGCCGGAACTCGGCCGGTGACCAGTTCCTCAAGAACCTGTTCGACGAGGAGGACCACTGATGACCGGACCAGGCGCCGGCGGGCACGCGGTCAAGACGCAGGCCTTGACCGACTACGCGAACAAGCTCGGCTACTACAAGGACGAGGCCGGCAAGTTCGGCGGCCTCGTCGACCAGGCCGACGTCACGGACAAGTCGTGGGGCCTGATCGGGCTCGCGGTGAAGCAGACCTACACCGGCAAGCTCGCCGACCTGCGTGAGCTGCTCGAGCTGATGAAGACCGGGGTGGACTCGTTCTCCGGGAAGATGACCCAGGCGGCGTCGATCTACAACGGCTTCGAAAACGACGCGACGATCACTCTGGGGAAGTACGAAGCCAAGATCGACGGACCGAAGTGAGCTGGGGGACGGCATGACCGACGAGAAGGCGAGTGTCGCCGGCAACGTCAAGATCACGGGTGACGACAGCTTCGGCAAGAACGCGCTCGACGCCGCGAAGAAGGTGCCGATCGCGGGCAAGGGCGTCACCACCGTCACCACCGCCTACGAGAAGTTCAGCACCGCGCAGGGCCCCGGCGACCTCGTGGCCGCGGGCGGACAGCTGGTGCAGGACGGCGCGGGTTTCATCGCGGGGGCGGGCGCGGACCTCGCGAGCTTCGTGCTCGACCCGGTGGGCTGGCTGGTCAGCAACGGCCTGAACATCCTGATCGAGCTGATCCAGCCGCTGCAGGACGCGCTGCACTTCGTCACGGGTGACGGTCCGGCGCTCAAGACCGCGGCCGGCAACTTCGGCAACATCGCCAAGGGCTTCGTCACGCTGGCCGACGACTTCGTCAAGACCGGCGACGAGTCGCTGAAGGACTGGGTGGGCGACGCGGGCGACGCCGCCCGGAACGCGCTCGGCGACTTCGCCGTCGGCATCAAGGGCATCGGCAACAGCGCCGGCACGGTGGCCGAGACGCTGCAGATGTGGTCGATGGTGATGACCGTCATCGAAGAGGTCGTCAAATCGATCATCTCCGAGCTGGTCACCTGGGCGATCTACATCTGGCTGCCCGCACTGGCCGCGTCCGTCGTCAGTCTCGGCTCCACGGTGGCCGCGGCGATGACCGCGACGATCGCCAAGGCCGCGAGCGCGATGGGCAAGATCACCAAGCACCTCGGCAAACTCGGCAAGCTGCTCGACAAGTTCATGGGCTTCATGCTCAAGTGGACCGACGACCTGGTCAAACAGGGTTCGAAGCTGACGAAGGCCGGCAAGGTCGGGATGACGCCCGGTCAGGAGAAGACGATCGTCGGCGCGTTCGCCAAGGACACCGGGACACAGCTGGGCACGTTCGGCGACGCCGCGAAGGACGTCCTCAAGGGTGTGCCGAACCAGGCGATCAAGCAGGTCGTCGGGGTCAACCCGGCCGACCTGTCGAAGGGATCCGCCTATCAGGGCAAGGCGGCTTTCGACTTCGCGAACAAGGCCATCGACAACACCAAGAACACCACCACCGGGCAGGAATACGGCCGCACCGGCGGTCGCCACAGCGAAGAGGAGACCCGCGAGAACCTCGACATGGACCAGTAGGGTCGCCCGATGGACGATCAGCTGGCCGGACCGTGGCTCATCGCCGGTGGTTACACCGTGGCACTGGCGCTGCTGCTGCTCGGCGGGCGGTTCGACGGACGGCGGCCGACCGCGGCCGCCGTCAGCTACGCCCTCTGCGGGATCCTCGTCTCCGAGACGTCGCTGTACTGGCTCTCGGCGGGGTCCGGGAGCGCGGTTCCCGGCTGGCTCTGGTTCGCGTTCCCGCTGATCATCGCGGCTCTGGCGGCGTTCCGGGGGTATCGGCAGAAGACGTGGACCGGCAGGCTCGACGGGGTCGGCGAGCCGAGCTTCGGCGTACTCCCCCGGCGCGGCATCGCCGTCGGCCACGCACAGGCGTCCCCCGAGTCCGTGGTGACGGTGGTCGAGTTCGGCCACCACGGGCATCGGCTGCTCGGGGTCGAGTACCGGCTCGGCGGTTCCTCCGACGGTTTCCCCGAACTGGCCAGGACGGCCGACCTGATCGATGGGACGTACGCCCTGATCCAGCTGCGGACACCCGTCGTGCCGTCGGTCGTCATCACCCCCGTCACGGGTGCTTTCGAACCGGAGCGGTTCACACCGCTGGAGGACGCCCGCATCACGCGGAACACCATCGGGGCGCCGAAGCCGGACGCGTTGCTTCAAAGGTTCGAGACCGGCACGGAGTTCGATCGCCGGTTCACCGTGACGACGTCGGATCCGAAGTTCGCCCAGGCCCTGCTGTCGACCCAGGGCGTCCGTGATCTGCTGGACCGCGACCCGTGGTTCCGGGTCCGCGAGGTGGCTTTCCACGGCGGCTCACTGTGGGCAGCCGAAGCCGGGACACTGACCGAAGAGATGATGTTCGCCGACTCCCGGCGCCTGGCCATCCTGGCGTCCACAGTGGACTGGGAGGACGCTGATTTCCGTTCGGTCGCGAAGGCTTCCGACACCAGTGACGCGGGATGGCTCGACGGTCGCCGGGGCCCACTCGCCGGGCTCCGCGGCCCGCTCAACCGGCGCAGGGAAGCGACGGGCCGTCAGCCGCTGTCGTCGCTGTCCCTGGTGGCGCGCACGGTCGTCGCGCTCGCGCTGGTGTTGCCGGGGCTGGCGCTCGCGGTGAACTCGCTGACCGCGTTGACCGGCCTCGCTCCCGTGGCGCGGCTCACCGTGACCACGACCCTCCTGGCGGAGGCGGGCACGTCGAACTGCACCAGTTGCGGCAACGGCAACCTGGTGGACGGCACCTACGAACTCGACGGCGAGACGCACGCGGTCAAGGACCTGCGGTGGATGTCGTTCGGGACGTTCCCGGACCGGGGCGACGTCGTCGACATCTCCGTGACACCACTGTGGTGGCATCCGCTGATCGAGGGCAAGGACACGGGCTTCTTCCTGCTGCTGATCGGCCTGGCCCCCGTCCTCGCCGGCACCCTCCTCGCGAAAGCGACCTACGCCCCGCGACCGCGTCGCGTTTAGCGGGCTAAACGCGATCCGACAGGGCCTCGACCAGGGACTTCGAGAAGTAGTAGTGGGCGAAGGGGTCGTCGTTGAAGGGCTCGACCTCGTCGTAGCCGAGGCGCGCGTACAGGGCCCTCGCCTCGACCAGGTCGCTGCGGGTGTCCAGGCGGATGGTCGTGGCGCCGAGGCCGCGGGCGACGTCCTCGGCGGCGGCCACGAGCAGCGCCGCGCCGCCCTTGCCACGCTCGGAACGCCGGAGGAAGACGCGCTTGAGTTCGACGATTTCCGGGTCCATGACCCGGAGCCCTGCGCAGCCGGCGAGCACCCCGTCACGCCAGGCGAGGAGGAAAGCGCCGGTCGGCGGGACCAGGTACCTGCTGTGATGCTCGTCGAGCAGGGCGTCGAGTTCGTCGTCGGCGATCGGGCGCCCGTGGAACCGGGACGCGATTTCGTCCAGGTACTCGCGCAGCAACCGGGCGGCGTCCGGGTGATCGACGGGGGTGACTTCGAAGCTCCAGCTCATGGCCCCATTCTGCCCAGCCCGGCCACTGATTTTCCCCGGCCGCCGGATCGCGATTAGGGGGCTGAAGTCGCCGCGCCCCGGATCGCGGTTTGCCCGCTAAAGTCGCCGCGCGGCACTGGTCAGGAGGGGGCCAGGCGGCCGGCGCAGGTGGCGACCTCACCGGGGGCGGACTTCTCCGAGGTGACGACGGCGCCGCCCACCGCGACCCGGCATTCGACGGCGCCCTCGCCCTGCCCTATCAGCTGGACGGTCGGCGGGGTACCGGTGTTCTTCCACGTGAGCTCCTTGCGCCACGGCAGCGTCACCTGGAGTTCTTGGTGCACGAGCCCCAGCCCGTTCGAGTCGTAGACCACGGTCGCGGTCCCCGTCCCGGCGAGCTCGTAGGCGATTTGCCAGTCGTTCGACACCGGCTGCGGCTGGCTCAGGGTCCGCGTGATCGTGCGGTCCGGTTCGCGTGACGGCGCCGTGCCCGTCGGTTCGCCGACGACGGCCACGGTCTCTGCCTGCGGCTCTTCACCGCCGTTGAGCAGCACCACACAGGTCGCGAGCGCGGCCACCACGATCCCCGCGATGGCGATGCGCCCGATCAGTTGTCTGTCGGCCATCGGTTCTCCTCACCGAAAGCGGCGGCGCGGCCCGAGAGCCGCGCCGCCACGGAAGTCAGGACGGCAGCAGCCGTCCGGGGACGCCGTTGAGGGACTGGATCAGGCCGAGCACCGGCACGCCGAGCGGCGCGAACGTCCAGATGTTGTTGAGGTCGCTCGTGTCGGGTTCGTCGACGACCACGACATCGCTCGGGGCCGCCTGCACGGCGAGCGCGGGAGCAGCCGAGCCGAGCACGACGAGGCCGGCTAGCGCCGCACCGGTGACCGCGCGAACGAGGGTCTTCTTCATGAGATTCTCCTTTACTGGTAACGGTTTTACGAAATCGGCGTGATGAGCCCGTAGATCGGGGCGAGGAGGTCGGTGGGTACGGGGACGGTCGGTCCGAGCAGTCCGCCGAGGTCGACGCCGGGGATCAGCCAGAGCGCGGGGCCACCGCCACCGGTCGGCAGGCCCGGCAACGGGTCGGCGGAGGCGACCCCGCCGGCGAGTCCGGACAGCGCGCCCGCGACGGCGAGCGGCAGCAGCACACGGGCCGCGATTCGCTTCATCTCTTCTCCCTTTTTCCTTACCGCTGCTGGAATCGAGCGGAATCCTTCACCGGAGTACCGAGCTGACCGGCACGATCGTGCCGTCGGGGATCCATTGCCCCGCGTAGTTCCGGTCGGCGATCATCCCGACGGCGTGCGGTTCGCCCGGGTACATCGGCATGGCGTTGACCTGCGCCGCCGCGAAGATCTGGACGTCGCCGTTCATCGACCGCCACTGGTCTCCGAGCCAGCTGCGGAAGCCGCCGAGGGTGGGGCTTTCGCCACCGAAGGCATTGCCCGCGGCGACCGCGAAACTCACGGCGACCTGCTCGCGCGGGTCGAACCTCAGTGGCAGCGAGGAACTCGCGACGGAGTTGACGATCGGGCCGTTCAGCAGCCAGGGCGCGAGGTACAGACCGTACTGGTGGGTCGGCTTGAGCCGCTGCGATTCGGCCGCGCGGGTCATCGCCGTGTAGCCACCCGCCCAGCCGGACACCACGAGCAGCGCGGTGTTCGGGCCCGCCTCGGCCTGCACAGGGAGCCCGACGCGCGCGGCGGTCTCCCGGACCAGCTTCGCGGCGGCGGCACTGCGTGGCGAGGTGTCCTCGACGATAGTGAGCGCGGAAGGCTTGCGCCCGGCGAGGAACTCGACGAGTTTGACGAGCGAACCGCTGTCCTCACTGGAAAGCGCGTCGGCGGGGCATGCTGTGAGGACTTCGCGGCGGTCGGCGATCAGGCCGCCCAGCGCGGCCGAAGCGCACTCGGGCGCGTCCACGTCCTCGATCGCGGGGCCCTGCTCCTCACCCGCGTCGACCTCGATCGTCGTCTTCTCGTCGCCACGGCTGATGATCAGGTCGCTGCGCCCCTTCGGCAGGTCGACCTCGGCCCAGGTGCCTTCGGCGCCGGGACGCACGATGGCCTTGCCGATCAGGCCGCCGTCGATTCCGGCGGACAGGTCGTCTCCCGCGCTCGCCGGGAAATGGACGAGGTTCTTGCCGGGTCGCTGCGGGCTCACCAGCACCGGGAACTGACGCTCACCGATGGAGGCGTCGGCGAGCAGAGCGACACCTGGGATCGGGACCTCGGGCGGTTTGGGGACGGCCGCGAGGGCGCTCCACGCGACGAAACCGATGGCAATGGCAGCCGCGCCGAATCGGTAAGCACGCGTGGATTCCTTGCCGGAGAGGAAGAATCCGGCGACAACGGTGGCGACGACCGGCAACACGGCGATCACCAGCAACGTGATGCCGAAGAGCGTTTCGTAGATCCGGCGGTCCAAACCGAGCCCCGAGGAGAACAGCTGGACCACACCCGCGACGACGAGAAGTCCGCCCAGCGTCAGGGAAAGCGGGCCGAGCCGGAAGTTCGTCTGGCGCCAGCGGTCGGCGGGCACCCAGACGGAAAGAACGGTGACGCCGAACCACAAGGCCGCCGCCGCGACGTAGACGGTGTCGATGGCGAATTCGACGCCGGTCCGCCCGAGCGAGGTTTCGAGCACCACCAGAGCGGCGAGCGCGAGGGAAGCCCAGCGCCCGGCGGACGGCCACCTGACAAGAATCGGAATGGCCACCGCGAGCACGAGGTGCACGCTCAGCGCGATGACGTTGACGTCGGTCGCGAAAGCGGAAACCGCCGCCAGCGCGGCGGAAACCCCGCCGAGCGCGACGATGGTGAGGTACAGACGTTTGGGTAGTTCGCCCACGAGCGGACGCAGGATTCCGGTGCCGGCGAGGAAAGCCGTCGCCAGCAGGAGGCCGAGCCGGAGCAGGACCAAGGCGATGCCGACTCCGGCCGAATCCGAACTCGCCGGTATGACGTGGTGATCCATGGGAACCTTCTCCGAGTAGATCGGCGGAGCCGTGGGTGACGGGGTGCGCCCGCCACCCACGGCCTTCCGCGCCGAGCAGGGTTACTTGAGATCCGCGTCAGCCACGACGAACAGCTCGGAGTGCGGCTTGGCGTTGCCGAAGGACCCGTGCGGCCAGGTCTTCCGGTTGAAGTTGATCCCGACCTGTCCGGTGAATTCGTCCCGGAAGTTCTGGTCGACCGCGAGCTTCCCGTCCTGGCCGAGGTTCAGCAGGTTGACCTTGTGGTCACCGTCCAAACCGGACCGTGCGACGAAGTAGTTCGAAACCGCGAGGTGCTGCGGCTTGTCGGTTTCGCGGTAGTAGCCATCGTCACCGAGGACGAAGTTGTCGTACGCGCCCCAGTGCGGGCCGCCACCCGGCGTGCCCGGGTTGATCGCGGCCGCGCCGACGACGGTCGGCAGGTCGCCGCCACCGCCCTGCTGGGACTTCTCCTTCGTATCGATCCGGCCGTTGATGTTCTCGACCTTGTCGCCCGCGGCGAGCAGCTTCTGGATGTCGAGGATGTAGACGCCGCCGGTGGTACCGGGGTCGTCCGGGCCGAGCGCGCCCTTGGACCGTCCGGTGATCGCGCGGTAGAGGTACTTGTCGTCGGGGCTGGTCTGGATCCAGCCACCGTTCGAACCGCCACCGTTGGAGTCGTTGTTCGGGTGGATCGCCTTGTTCGCGGCGCCGTCGTCGAACACCTGGATCCAGTGCGGCTCCTTGGCGGTGATGTCCGGCGTGTAGAACACCGCGCCGCCCTGCATGGTCTGGGCGAAGGCGCCCTTGTGGCCGGGCAGGTTGGTCACCGTGGTCTCCATGACCGCACGGCTTTCGGCGTGCAGCGGGTCCGCCGGGTCGGCCCGCGGGCCGTCCGGCAGGTACGAGACCGCCTTGAGCTTCGGCTTGTTGCGGTCGGAGATGTCCCATGTGCGAACGGTCGGCCGGCGCAGGTACGGCGACGGCTGCTTCACCGGGTCGAGGATGATGTTCCGCGGCTCGGCGTAGTCACTGGTGACCAGGGTGTTGAGATCCTCACGGGCCTGGATGCCGTGTGGGTTGGCGCAAGTCGGCTTGTCGAGTTGTGGGAGGTTGTCGCACAGCTTCTTGTTGTCGCCCTGCGGTGTGGCCGCCGGGGACTCGGAAAGCACCTGCGCGTTCTGGTCGAAGCGGACGACCTCGCCGGGACTGCCGGCGAAACCGTTGCCCACCACGGTGGAACCGTTGGCGTAGGTGTGCGGGCCCGGCACGACCGGGCCGCCCATGTACGTGCCGTACGCGGTGCCGTCCTTGAGCACCCAGTACGCGTCCGGCACGGAACCGCCGAGCGTCTGAGTCGGGAGGCTGACGCCCTTGAGCTTCAGTTGCGGCAACGCGGAGACGTCGAAGGCGTACGTCGCGGCGGCGAACAGCGCACCGGCGTAGATCGTGTCGCCCTTGTGCCACACGTACTGCATGTGGTGCGGCTCGTTCTCGACGAGCGGGCCGACGGTGGCGGTGTTGACGACCTTGCCGTAGGTCGGCGAGCCCTGCGTCGCGTCGATCACGGCGAGGAAATCCGGACCGGGCAACGCGTTCTTGATCTTGTTGAGGCCGCCGCCGAGCGAACCCGGCAGGTTCTTGACGTCCTTGACCAGGGTGTCGGCGATGTTCTCGTCACCGGCCCAGACCAGCAGCCACTTCTTGCGCTGGCCGTCGGCGCTCCGGGACGCGGCGACATCCTTGGACACGAGGTGATTCTGGACCCAGTACTCCTTGCCGTCGGCCGCCTTCTTGGCGTCCTTGACGACCTGGACATCGGCGTAGGCACTCGTGGCGGAGCCGGTATAGGTCACCGTTCCCACGGCGAGCACCGCCGCCATGGCGCCAATCACCACTTTTCGCCACTCTTTTCGCAACTTGGGCGAGTTGGATAACATTCTTTCTCCCTGTTTTCGCTACCGAAGCGCCAGACAATTGGCACACCTCTCCCCCTTTCGCGCAGGCGTCACCGGCACGGATCAAGGGAAAGCAATCAACCGCCGGACCACATAGGGAACCGTTGCGGTGCACGGAAAGCGTCAGCGCACGAAGAACGGGCACATCCATTTCGGATGCGCGAATTCAGTTACGACGCGACGAGCCGGAACAGATCAGGAATCCATACACAGCGCGCTTGCTTGCTGCCGCAAGTCAACGTGCCGGCGCCACACCAAGGCGACTGGGGATTGCATGGGCGAAATACTCGTGTGAAGCCGCACGAGTGTCAATGTCGTGGTCAAAGAATGGGACTCGCCACGACCGGGTGAATTTCCCACGATGCGGATGCGCCATTAGGCCGGACGGGTGGCGATTTTCCGAGTGCTGGGAATTAGGCCACCTGGCGGCACTACTACAGGTCACAACGGACCAGTAACCTGCGTCCGGCGAACACTGGGCCGTTATGGGTTCGTTATTCAATCCAGGGAACTCTGGTGGATCCGCAGGTCCACAGAGCCTTCGGAGGCGGTAAGACAGGGCCATGCCGAAGACGTTCAGAAGGACGCTGACCGTTGCAGCCCTCGCCGTGCTCACCGCGATTCCCGCGCCCGCCCAGGCATCCGAGCCGAAGGCGCCACCCGAGTTCGTCGCGCTTTCCGATGTGGCGCCGACGATCCCGCACGAGATCCGGTACCGCGGGCAGCACAACTTCGTCGGCCGGAAGATCGACGGATACGTCCAGCCCCTGTGCCTCCTGACGCGGCAAGCCGCGGAGGGGCTGCGCACGGCTCAGCGGCAGCTGCTGCGGCAGGGCTACACGCTCAAGGTGTACGACTGCTACCGGCCGCAGCGCGCCGTCGACCACTTCGTCCGGTGGGCCAAGGATCTCGCCGACGAGAAGATGAAGGCGGAATTCTATCCGAACGTGGCGAAGGACCGGTTGTTCGCCGACGGGTACATCGCGGAGAAGTCCGGGCACAGCCGCGGGAGCACGGTGGACCTGACGATCGTGAAACTGCCGCCCCGGCCGCAGCGCCCCTATCGACCGGGCGAGGCGCTGACGCCGTGCTTCGCGGCGGACCGGTTCCCGGACAACATGGTCGACATGGGGACCGGGTACGACTGCTTCGACACGCTCTCGCACACCGACGACCCTCGGATCGCCGGCGAGGCACGGGTGAACCGGCAACTGCTCAAGGGCACGCTCGCGGCGGCCGGTTTCCGGAACCTGCCTGAGGAGTGGTGGCACTACACCCTCAACGGGGAGCCGTTCCCGGATACCTACTTCGACTTCCCCGTCTCCCGGCACTCCCTGACCTGCGCCCCGCTCCGCCCGGATCGCGATTAGGGGGCTGAACGCAAGTCGCCCTCCCTTCCCGCCAGATCGCACTTAGGGGTCCTAACAGAATGATCTCGAGTGTGGTTTGATGCTGTGTCTCGGTGATCGTTGTGTGAGGGGTGGGCTGGGTGGGGCAGCGGCGTCCGTGGGAGGTCGATGATGGTCTGTGGGAGCGGATCGAGCCGTTGTTGCCGGGGGTGGAGCGTCGGTTTCGGCATCCTGGGCGTAAGCGGTTGGATGACCGTAAGGCGTTGTGCGGGATCATGTTCGTGCTCTATACGGCGATTCCGTGGGAGTTTCTGCCGCAGGAGCTGGGCTATGGGTCGGGTATGACGTGCTGGCGCCGGTTGCGGGACTGGACCGAGGCCGGGGTGTGGCAGCAGCTGCACGAGCTGCTGCTGGCGGAGCTGCACGCGGCCGGCCAGCTGGACTGGTCACGGGCGGCGGTCGACGGGTCGCATGTGCGGGCGTTAAAAGGGGGCCGAAAACCGGTCCCAGCCCGGTCGATCGGGCCCGCACCGGGTCCAAGCACCACGTGATCACCGACGGCACCGGTATCCCGCTGGCGGCGACCTTGACCGGCGGGAACCGGCATGACGTCACCCAGCTGATGCCGTTGATCCACGCGGTCCCGCCGGTCCGGGGCCGCCGTGGGCGGCCTCGCCGTCGGCCGCGTCGGATCTACGCCGACCGCGCCTACGACCACGACAAGTACCGCCGCCTGGTCCGCGCCGCGGGAATCACGCCTGTCATCGCTCGCCGCGGCGAGGAACACGGCTCCGGCCTCGGCGTCTACCGGTGGGTCGTCGAGGGCGCGTTCGCCCTGCTGCACTGGTTCCGACGCCTGCGCATCCGCTGGGAAGTCCGCGACGACATCCACGAAGCCTTCCTCACCCTCGGCTGCGCCATCATCTGCTGGCGCCGACTCAAAACCCACTCAATCTGTTAGGACCCCTTAGCCCGCTAAACGCAACACGCCCCCGGAGCGCGATTAGGGGGCTAAACGCGCTCCGGGGAGTGGGGTCAGGGGTGGCCGCAGAGGGCTTCGTGCTTGAGGGTCGCCAGTGCGTCATCGATGGGGTGGGGAACGGCGCCGGGCTTGCTCCACCGCACGAGGTTCATCGCGGCGGAGAACTGCCGGCCGCCGTCGGCGCGGGTCCAGGACATCGTCAACGCTCCCCAGACCGTGCCGTCGTGACCCCAGAAAACGCCCTCGGGAGTCTCGGTCTTGTACAGGCCGAGGCCGTAGTCGAGCGTCCGCCCGTCCTGGGCGATCACCGGGACAGTGCGCTGCATCTGCTCCAGCGAGGACGGCGTGACGATCTCGCCGGCGAGCAGCTTGCCGTAGAAGCGGTTGAGATCCTCGACGGTCGAGATCAGCCCGGCACCGGGCATCACCCAGGACATGTTGTAGACGCTGTAGTCGCGCGGCGGGTCGATCCGGCCGAACAGCGCCTCGTACATCCGCGAGTGCGGCTCCTCGATCTGCGGCCCGTCGGGGAATCCAGTCCCGGTGAGACCAGCGGGCCCGATGACATCGTCGGCGATGTGCTTCTCGGCCGTGGTGCCGGTCAGGTGTTCCAGGAGTTCGCCCAGGAGCAGGTAGTTCGTGTTCGAGTACACGCCAGGGGTGCTTCCCGGCTCGCTGGTGGCGGGTGCGCCGACCCCCAACGCGATCAGCTCGACGGAACGGAACTCCCGAAGCCGGTTGTCATCGAGACTTTCGGGGGCGAGTTCCTTGAGCGACGGGAAGGCGTACGGGAGGTACTCGGCGAGGCCGCTGGTGTGGTTGAGCAGCATCCGGACCGTGATCTTCCGGCCACGTTCCCCGGGGACCAGCTGCGGAAGGTGGTCACCGATCGGTGCGTCGAGCCGGATCCGTCCTTTCTCGACCTGCCGCAGCACCGCGGCGGAGACGAAGGTCTTGGTGATGCTGCCGACGCGCTGCCGCATGCCGGGATGGACGGGGCTACCGGTTTCGAGGTCGGCGACTCCGGAAGCGCCACGCCAGACCTGCTCGCCCTGACGCACCTCGGCGAACACCCCCGGTACTCCCGCGCGGCAGACACCGTCCAATGCGGAATCGAGCTGAGTTTCCACGTCTTTCGCAAGTGGCTTCATGCACCCAATCTTGTCGACGGACGCGCCGGAGATCGGCCGCCATCCGTCGCGCATACCGCCCGATATCGCACCGGTCGTCGCCCCTGGACCCGATCGCGTTTAGCCCGCTAAACGCGATCCGGGCTGGCGCGAGCGTGCCCAGGTGTGGGGGCTGTGGAAACGGGAAGGGCCCCCGCCGGATCGGCGGGGGCCCTTCTCGTGGATTTCGCTTCGATCAGCGGAAGTCGCGGCCGAAGTCGTAGTCGTCCAGCGGCACCGCGGCGCCCGGCGTGGAGCCGAACACATCCGGGGTGTAGTAGCCGTCGTCGTAGGACGGGATCGCGTAAGCGGCGACCCGCGCCTCCTCGGTCGGCTGCACCTGGATGTTGCGGTACTTGTTGATCCCGGTACCGGCCGGGATCAGCTTACCGATGATCACGTTCTCCTTGAGGCCCACGAGCTTGTCCGAACGGCCGTTGATGGCCGCGTCGGTCAGGACACGCGTGGTCTCCTGGAACGAGGCCGCCGACAGCCACGAGTCCGTGGTCAGCGAGGCCTTCGTGATCCCCATCAGCACCGGACGACCCGAAGCGGGCTCGCCACCTTCGGCGACCGACGCCCGGTTCTTCGCCTCGAACTTGGTCCGCTCGGGCAGCTCGCCCGGGAGGAAGTCCGTGGCACCGGAGTCGATGATCGTCACGCGGCGCAGCATCTGCCGCACGATGACCTCGATGTGCTTGTCGTGGATCGACACACCCTGCGCCCGGTACACCTTCTGGACCTCGTCCACCAGGTGCATCTGCGCCTCGCGCGGCCCCATGACCCGCAGGACCTCGTGCGGGTCCGGCGTGCCTTCGAGCAGCTGCTGACCGACGTTGACGCGGTCACCGTCGCCCAGCGGGCCGTTCGGGGTGTTCGCGAGCCGCTGACGCTTGGACAGCTTGTCGAAGACGATCTCTTCGCTGCCGTCGTCCGGGATCAGCGTGATCTTCCAGAACCGCTCGCTCTCCTCGATGCGCACACGGCCATCGACGTCGGCGATCGGCGCCTTGCCCTTCGGGACCCGGGCCTCGAACAGCTCCTGGACACGGGGCAGACCGGTCGTGATGTCGTCACCGGCGACACCACCCTGGTGGAACGTACGCATCGTCAGCTGCGTACCCGGCTCACCGATCGACTGGGCCGCGACGATACCCACGGCCTCGCCGACGTCGACGAGCTGACCGGTCGCCATGGACCGGCCGTAGCAGGTGGCGCAGATACCGACGGCCGACTCGCAGGTCAGCACCGAACGCACCTTGACCTTGGCGATCCCGCTCGAGATGAGCTTGTCCAGTGCCGGGTCGCCGATGTCGTCACCGGCGTTGAGCACGACGTTGCCCTTGGCGTCGACCGCGTCGGTCGCCAGGTTCCGCGCGTACACGCTGGTCTCGACGTGCTGGTCACGCAGGACCTTGCCGTCGCCGATGTCCTCACCGATCGGCATGTTGATGCCGCGGGTGGTGCCACAGTCGACCTCGCGGACGATGACGTCCTGCGACACGTCCACCAGACGACGGGTCAGGTAACCCGAGTCGGCGGTACGGAGCGCCGTGTCCGCCAGACCCTTACGGGCACCGTGCGTCGCGATGAAGTACTCCGCCACCGACAGGCCTTCACGGAAGTTGGCCTTGATCGGACGCGGGATGTACTCACCCTTCGGGTTCGACACCAGACCACGCATACCGGCCAGCGACCGGACCTGCGTCATGTTGCCCGCCGCACCCGACTTCACGATCATCGCGATCGGGTTGTCGTCCGGCAGCGCCGTCTCCATGATCTTGTGGACCTCTTCGGTGGCCTGCGTCCACACCTTGACGAGCTCGTTGTTGCGCTCGGTGTGCGACAGCTGACCACGCTGGTACCGCTTCTCGACCTGGTCGGCCTTGCCTTCGTACTCGTCCAGAATGGCTTTCTTGCCCGTCGGGACCAGCACGTCGGAGATCGCGACCGTGACACCCGAACGGGTCGCCCAGTAGAAACCGGCGTCCTTCAGGCGGTCCAGGGTCTGCGCGACCTGCGTCATCGAGTAGCGCTCGGCGAGGTCGTTCACGATCAGGGCCTGACGCTTCTTCGGCATCGGCTCGTTGATGAACGGGTAGTCCGCCGGCAGCAGCTCGTTGAACAGCACGCGGCCAAGGGTGGTCTCGGCCAGCCAAGCCTTGCCCGGCTCCCAGCCCTTCTCCGCGAGCGCCGCTTCGTCGGCCTTGGCGGGCTGACGATCGACGATGCGGATCTTGACCGGGGCGTGCAGGCTCAGCGCCTTGAGGTCGTACGCCATGATCGCTTCGGCGGGCGAGGAGTACGCGTTGCCGGCACCCTCGGCCTTCTCGGTGAGACGGGTCAGGTGGAACAGACCGGTCACCATGTCCAGACGCGGCATGGCGAGCGGGCGGCCCGACGCCGGCGAAAGGATGTTGTTCGCCGACAGCATCAGGATGCGGGCCTCGGCCTGCGCCTCCGCGGAAAGCGGGAGGTGCACGGCCATCTGGTCACCGTCGAAGTCCGCGTTGAACGCTTCACAGACCAGCGGGTGCAGCTGGATGGCCTTGCCTTCGACCAGCTGCGGCTCGAAGGCCTGGATACCGAGGCGGTGCAGGGTCGGCGCACGGTTCAGCATCACCGGGTGGCCGGTGATGACCTCTTCGAGCACGTCCCACACCTGCGGGCGCGAGCGCTCCACCATCCGCTTGGCGGACTTGATGTTCTGCGCGTGGTTCAGGTCGACCAGCCGCTTCATGACGAACGGCTTGAACAGCTCGAGCGCCATGTCCTTCGGCAGACCGCACTGGTGGAGCTTCAGCTGCGGGCCGACGATGATGACGGAACGGCCGGAGTAGTCGACACGCTTGCCGAGCAGGTTCTGACGGAACCGGCCCTGCTTGCCCTTGAGCAGGTCGGACAGCGACTTCAGCGGGCGGTTACCGGGACCGGTGACCGGGCGGCCGCGGCGGCCGTTGTCGAACAGCGCGTCGACGGCCTCCTGCAGCATCCGCTTTTCGTTGTTGACGATGATCTCGGGCGCGCCGAGGTCGATCAGCCGCTTCAACCGGTTGTTCCGGTTGATGACCCGGCGGTAGAGGTCGTTCAGGTCGGAGGTGGCGAACCGGCCACCGTCGAGCTGGACCATCGGGCGCAGGTCCGGCGGGATCACCGGGACGGCGTCGAGCACCATGCCACGCGGGTCGTTTCCGGTCATCTGGAAGGCC
Organism: Amycolatopsis sp. cmx-11-12; assembly: GCF_046269425.1. Taxonomy (NCBI): domain Bacteria; kingdom Bacillati; phylum Actinomycetota; class Actinomycetes; order Pseudonocardiales; family Pseudonocardiaceae; genus Amycolatopsis; species Amycolatopsis sp. cmx-11-12. Next base: position 209,359 of record NZ_JADNQM010000002.1, read on the forward strand.
GCGACGACCTTGAGCCGCTTCAGCGCGCGGAGCTTCTTCTGCCCCTTGCCGTTGCGGATGGTGTCGCGCAGGTTGTCGGCCTCGGCCGAGACGTCGAACTCCGCGGCCAGCTTCTGGATGGCCTCCGCGCCCATGCCGCCGGTGAAGTACTCGCCGTAGCGGTCGATGAGCTCGCGGTAGAGCAGCTCGTCGGCGATCAGCTGACGGACGTCGAGCTTGGTGAAGGTCGTCCAGACCTCCTCGAGACGGTCCAGCTCGCGACCGGCGCGGTCACGCAGCTGACGCATCTCGCGCTCGCCGCCTTCCTTGACCTTGCGGCGGACGTCGGACTTGGCGCCCTCCGCCTCCAGCTCGGCCAGATCGGCTTCCAGCTTCTGCGCCCGTGCCTCGATGTCCGCGTCACGCTTGGTCTCGAGGTTCTTGCGCTCGACGCCGATCTCGTTCTCGAGGGTCGGCAGGTCGTTGTGCCGCAGCTCGGTGTTCACACCGGTGATCACGTAGGCCGCGAAGTAGATGATCTTCTCGAGGTCCTTCGGCGCCAGGTCGAGCAGGTAGCCGAGGCGGGAAGGAACACCCTTGAAGTACCAGATGTGGGTGACGGGAGCGGCCAGCTCGATGTGGCCCATCCGCTCACGGCGCACCTTGGCGCGGGTGACCTCGACGCCACAGCGCTCGCAGATGATGCCCTTGAAGCGGACCCGCTTGTACTTACCGCAGTAGCACTCCCAGTCCCGGGTCGGGCCGAAGATCTTCTCGCAGAAGAGGCCGTCCTTCTCGGGCTTGAGCGTCCGGTAGTTGATGGTCTCCGGCTTCTTGACCTCACCGAAGGACCACTGACGAATGTCGTCGGCGGTGGCGAGACCGATGCGGAGCTCATCGAAGAAGTTGACGTCCAGCACGTCTTTGCATCCCCTTGGGGTTGAGTCGACTAGAGGGGTTGGCGGTCGAGGCGGGGCCCACGGGAGGCAGGCCCCGCCTCGGACAGCCGTCAGTGCACGACGTCGTCCACCGAGGGCGACTCGTTGCGGGACAGGTTGATGCCGAGGTTGGCGGCGGCGCGCTCGAGGTCCTCGTCGTCGGAGTCGCGCATCTCGATCGCGGCGCCGTCACTGGACAGCACCTCGACGTTGAGGCAGAGCGACTGGAGCTCCTTCAGGAGCACCTTGAACGACTCGGGGATACCCGGCTCGGGGATGTTCTCGCCCTTGACGATCGCCTCGTACACCTTCACGCGGCCGACCACGTCGTCCGACTTGATGGTCAGGAGCTCCTGCAGGGTGTATGCGGCGCCGTACGCCTGCATCGCCCAGCACTCCATCTCACCGAAGCGCTGGCCACCGAACTGCGCCTTACCACCCAGCGGCTGCTGCGTGATCATCGAGTACGGACCGGTGGACCGGGCGTGGATCTTGTCGTCGACAAGGTGGTGCAGCTTCAGGATGTACATGTAGCCGACCGCGACCGGGTACGGGTACGGCTCGCCGGAGCGGCCGTCCAGCAGCGTGGCCTTGCCGTTCTGCTTCACCATGCGCTCACCGTCGCGGTTCGGCTTGGTGGCACCGAGCAGGCCGGTCAGCTCGTCTTCCTTGGCACCGTCGAACACCGGGGTGGCGGTGTTCGTGCCGGGGTCGACGTCGTACAGCTCCTCGTTGAGGTTCTTCGCCCAGTCGGGGTTGCCCTCGATCTTCCAGCCCTGCGACGCCAGCCAGCCGAGGTGGAGTTCCAGGACCTGACCGATGTTCATACGACGCGGGACACCGTGGGTGTTCAGGATGATGTCGACGGGCGTGCCGTCCTCCATGAACGGCATGTCCTCGGCGGGGAGGATCTTGCCGATGACACCCTTGTTCCCGTGGCGGCCGGCGAGCTTGTCGCCCGGCTGGATCTTCCGCTTCTGGGCCACGTAGACGCGGACCAGTTCGTTGACGCCCGGGGGCAGCTCGTCGTCGTCCTCACGCGAGAACACGCGGATGCCGATGACCTTGCCGGTCTCGCCGTGCGGCACCTTCAGCGAGGTGTCGCGGACCTCACGGGCCTTCTCACCGAAGATCGCGCGGAGCAGGCGCTCTTCCGGGGTCAGCTCGGTCTCACCCTTGGGCGTGACCTTGCCGACCAGGATGTCGCCATCGCGGACCTCGGCACCGATGCGGATGATGCCGCGCTCGTCGAGGTCGGCGAGGACCTCCTCGGAGACGTTCGGGATGTCCCGGGTGATCTCCTCGGCGCCCAGCTTGGTGTCGCGGGCGTCGATCTCGTGCTCCTCGATGTGGATCGACGTGAGCACGTCGTCCTGCACCAGGCGCTCGGAGAGGATGATCGCGTCCTCGTAGTTGTGGCCCTCCCACGGCATGACCGCGACGAGCAGGTTCTTGCCGAGCGCCATCTCACCGTTCTCGGTGGACGGGCCGTCGGCGATGACCTGACCCTGCTCGACCCGGTCACCCTCGTTGACGATCGGGCGGTGGTTGAAGCAGGTGCCGTGGTTAGAGCGACGGAACTTGTACAGTCCGTAGCTCTTCCGCGTGCCGTCGTCGTGCATGATCGTGATCAGGTCGGCCGAGAGCTCCTCGACGACACCGGACTGCTCGGCGACGAGCACGTCACCGGCGTCCACCGCGGCACGCAGCTCCACACCGGTGCCGACGTACGGCGCCTGGTTGCGGAGCAGCGGCACGGCCTGACGCTGCATGTTCGCGCCCATCAGCGCGCGGTTCGCGTCGTCGTGCTCGAGGAACGGGATCATCGCCGTCGCGACCGAGACCATCTGTCGCGGCGAGACGTCCATGTAGTCCACGTCCAGCGGGTCGATCAGCTCGACCTCGCCGCCCTTCTTACGGACCAGGACGCGGTCTTCGACGAAGGTGCCGTCGTCCGAGATCGGCGCGTTGGCCTGCGCCTTCACGAACCGGTCTTCCTCGTCCGCGGTCAGGTAGTCGACCTGGTCGGTGACGCGACCCTCGACGACCTTGCGGTACGGGGTCTCGATGAAACCGAACGGGTTGACCCGCGCGTACGAACAGAGCGAACCGATCAGGCCGATGTTCGGGCCTTCCGGCGTCTCGATCGGGCACATGCGGCCGTAGTGCGACGGGTGGACGTCACGGACCTCCATACCGGCGCGCTCACGCGACAGACCACCCGGGCCGAGGGCGGACAGACGACGCTTGTGCGTCAGCCCCGACAGCGGGTTGTTCTGGTCCATGAACTGCGACAGCTGCGAAGTACCGAAGAACTCCTTGATCGCCGCCACGACGGGACGGATGTTGATCAGGGTCTGCGGCGTGATCGCCTCGACGTCCTGGGTGGTCATCCGCTCACGGACGACGCGCTCCATCCGGGACAGACCCACGCGGATCTGGTTCTGGATGAGCTCGCCGACGGTGCGGAGACGACGGTTGCCGAAGTGGTCGATGTCGTCGGTCTCGACCGGGATGGTCTGGTCGCCGACGGTCACCTTGTCCTCGCCGGCGTGCAGCCGGACCAGGTACTCGATGGTCGAGACGATGTCCTCTTCGGTCAGCGTCCCGGTGTCGTACGGCGTGGTGAGGGCGAGCTTCTTGTTGACCTTGTACCGGCCGACCTTGGCCAGGTCGTAGCGCTTCGGCTTGAAGAACAGGTTCTCCAGCAGCGTCTGCGCGCTCTCCTTGGTGGGGGGTTCGCCCGGGCGCAGCTTGCGGTAGATGTCGAGGAGGGCCTCGTCGGTGCCGGCGGTGTGGTCCTTCTCGAGGGTGGCGAGCAGCGTCTCCGAGAAGGAGAAGCGCTCGCGGATCGCCTCGGTGGTCCAGCCCAGCGCCTTCAGCAACACGGTCACCGGCTGGCGGCGCTTGCGGTCGATGCGGACGCCGACGGTGTCGCGCTTGTCGACGTCGAACTCGAGCCAGGCACCCCGGCTCGGGATCACGCGGACGTTGAAGACGTCCTTGTCGGTGGTCTTGTCGACACTGCTGTCGAAGTACACACCCGGCGAACGGACCAGCTGGGACACGACGACACGCTCGGTGCCGTTGATGACGAAGGTGCCCTTGTCGGTCATCACCGGGAAGTCGCCCATGAAGACCGTCTGGCTCTTGATCTCGCCAGTGTTGTTGTTCACGAACTCGGCGGTCACGAACAGCGGGGCCGCGTACGTCATGTCCTTGTCCTTGCACTCCTCGACGGAGGCCTTGACCTCGTCGAAGCGCGGGTCGGAGAAGGACAGCGACATGGATCCGGAGAAGTCTTCGATCGGCGAGATCTCGTTGAGGACCTCTTCCAGGCCGCCGACCGGGTTTTCTTCACCTTCTTCGACGCGGCGTTCGAACCACGCCTCGTCGCCGGTGAACCATTCGAAAGACCTGATCTGCACGTCGAGCAGGTTCGGGGTGTTGAGCGGCTCGCGAATCTTTGCGAAGGAGACCCGCTTGGGGGCTCCCGGGATTCCCGTGGACTCCGAGCGAGATACAGCCGAGGTGGTCGCAGCAGTGGCCTGGTTCGCGGGAGAGACTGCCAAGATGCGTCCTTCCGGGGACAATGAGCGGTGAGCAGCCGCGTCAGCAACAGCTGATGCGGACTGTCAAGGGTGCCGTGTGCCCACTATCCTAACTACCGGCTCCGGGCAGCCTGAAAGAGGGCAGCGCAAAGAAGCAGTCTAGCCCGAACGTCACGGTATGTCCAGGGGGCGCTCCTGATGGGGCCCAGCCTGCGTCGCAACGTCTTCAGGTATGCCTCTCCTCGGCTTCCCCGGACCGTCCCTCCCGCAAGGGCACCGCCGGTTCTCACCGTTGGCAGTAAGCGTGACCCCACGCGGGCTCTGAGTCAAGATGCCGCGCGGCGGACCCGCCGGTTGGCGCAGCGTCGAAGTAGCGCCGCGATGGGGGCTTCACAGGACGGTCGTCCTGGTTACCGCCCGGTACCCGCAGGTGACGGCCTTGGGGCGCCGACCTGCGTTTAGCGGGCTAAACGCGCTCCCGCCGGAGGCCGTTCCGGAGAGTCACCGGGCCGGGGCGGGGCGCTCCTGGAGTGGGCTGGGCCCTGTGGCGGTTGTGGTCGGTGAGTCTTCTGGTGCGGCGCACAGGGGGGCGCGGGGATCGCGTTTAGCGGGCTAAACGCGACGCGCCTGGGCGGCATCGCGATCAGCCCGCTGAACGTACTCCGCCGGGCGCTGCCAGACTGGGCCGCGTGTGCGAAATGTGCGAGCAGGACGCCAGGACCGAGATGACGCAGGCAATGCCCCCGGTCTTCTTGCGGCCGGAGGCCGAGCTGCGGCTAGCCGCAGCTCGGAGTCTCCTCATCGACGATCTCCGCGGATACGTCGCCGGGTTGGACGAGAACAGCAAGCCGGGCGGCACGCTGATCCCTCGGTGGGCGGAGGCTTCCGGGCTGGTCCGGGTCTTCAAGGGCAAACATGTGCCCGTCAAGAAGAACGCGAAGCTCCTCGACGACCCTCTCCAGCTCTGGGAGCGGCTGTACTCGACGATCGGTGAAGCCGGGTCCGGCATCGCCTCCCAAAACGATGCCGTGCCGCTGGCCTTCGGGATGTTGTTTCCCCAACTGGTCGCATCGATCTCCCTCACGCTCTACCAGTCGGGTCCGGTCCCGGTGCCGGTCGAGCTTCTCTTCGGGGTCTTGGCTTCGGCACTCGATCTTGGCCAGGCACCCAGTGAGTCGACGCGGTACGCGACAGCCGTCACGCTGGATTTGCTGGGACGGCTCGGCGCGATCGAGCAGGAGACCGCGGACCCGGCCGGGCTCGCGAGGATCGCCGAGATCGTCGGCAAGCCCAATCCCTCCCCGGTCCTCGTCAGCCTCACCCCGATCGCCGTCTGGGCGATCAACAGGGAACTCCGCGAGGCCGGAGTGGACGCGCCGGTCATCGGTGACGCCGCGGAAGCGAGCCTCGATGAGCTGAGCCCACGCCTCGTCGACGCCGCGCCGGAGATCATCGACGCGGAGCTGAAGGCCTGGGTCCGGCACCGGTCACCCTCCGACGCGGCTGTGGAGGCGAGCGAGTTCCTCCGCGCGGCGCGGCTTCCCGAAGAACGACTGTTCGCCTTGATCGCGCTCGGGGAAACCGGCGAGATCGGCCTCGAGACCGCCGTGGGAGTCCAAGCCGAAGGCGGTCTGATCGGCGCGGTCGCCGCGATGTGGCTGTCCGAACGTGGAGCGGTCGGCCCGGAAACGGTCACCCGCGACGAGGTCGTCCTCGGGATGGCCGACCATTTCGCGGCGATGCACGCGCTCGGCGCGTTCGTTCATCAACTCGCCGACATGGACGACGGCTTCGACATCGTGGACCTGCTGACGTCCTCTGACCACCCGGACAGACTCGAACTCCTGAATGTCGTCGGCGTGGAACATCCGGACCAGAGGATGGCCAAGAAGGCGCGAAAGGCGAGCTTCAAGCTCCGCTCGAGCCGCGGCGTGTAACCCCTGGTCAGCGCGGCGACGCGTCACGTTTAGCCCCCTAAACGCGACGCGGGCAGGGCCTCAGGTCGTCCGGCGACCGGATCGCGTTTAGGGGGCTAAACGCGATCCGGTCCGGGGCGCGCTACTTGGAGGGGGCCGGGGAAGCGGGGGGTGCGGCGGGGGCCGGGTTGGGCGGAGCGGCGTAGGTGTTCATCGCCGTGATCTTCCACTTGTCGCCCTGCAGCTCCGCGTTCAAGTGCAGCTGCGCGCTCCCGGCGGTCGTCTTGTTCGTGTCGGCCCGCGTCGAGCTCTGGTCGACGAACACCATCACGTCGGCCCGGTCGCCTTCCAGCCGGATGACGGCGCTGCGGGTGACCTTGCAGGTCACGACCATCTTCTGCTGCGGGGCCAGTCGCTTGACCTCGCCCATCAGCAGGTTGTACTTCGCCCGCACCTCGTCGTTGACCAGCAGATCGCCCGCCGCGGTCTCGGTCTTCGCGATGTTGTTGTAGTCGTACGAGAACAGCGCCTCGGTCGCCTTCGCGACCTGGTCCTTGACCTGCGCGGTCTTCGCGACGTCCAGCAGCGCGGTGTTGTCCGTCGAGCTCGACACGTCGTCGGCCTGGATCTTGAACAGCACCGCGGTCGCGGCCAGCAGCAGCCCGACGACGACCAGCGCGCCCGCCAGGATCAGTTGCCTGGAGACCGGCTTCTTCGCCTTGACCGGCTTCTCGTCGGAGTCGGAGTCAGAGTCGGAATCGGCCTCGGAGGCGACCTCGGCTTCGGCCTCTTCGATGTCGTCCGGCTTCGCCTCGGCGATCGCCCGCGCCTTCGCGCGCGGGCTCGGCTTCGCGACAACCTCCTCTTCGGCAGCCTCAGTGCTCTCAGGAGCCTCGACAACGGCCACTTCAGGCTCAGGAGCCTCAGCGACCTCAGCAGGCTCCTCAACGGCCTCGACAGGCTCAGGCTCAGGCTCAGGCACCGGACGCGGAGCAGGCCGCGGCGAAGGACGCCGAACCGGCGCCGGCTTCGCCTCGGGCGTCTCCTTCACCGAATCCACCGACTCCACCGAAGGAGCCGTGTCGACCTCGGAAGCGGAAGAGGAACCGGGCCGTCGCAGACCGGCCACCCGGGGGCGGCGCACCGGCGGAGTGCTGCGAGGGGGCTGGCGGCGGGAGGAGGGCACTACGGACTCCGTTCTGGGTGACGCTCTTACTGGCCGGCCGCGACGAGGGGCACGTTGTCGATCCCGGACAGCTTCCACTCATCGCCGACCCGGGTCATCGAGACCTCCAGGCGCAACGCCTTCGAGCTCGCCTTGTCGCCCTGGGTGACCTGCGTGGTGATGGCGGCGAGGAAACTCGCCTTGCCCTCGTGATCGTCGAGTTCCTCGACGGCGATGTCCTGGATCGTGGTCGCGACCTTGGTCTTCGCGTCACCGAGTGCCTTGCGGTAGGTCGGCTCCAGCTGCTCCAGCTGCTTGACCATCTTCTCGTCCGAGACGGCCTTCTGCCGGTCGAAGAAGCCATTGAGGTTCTCGAAGTCGACCTCGGTGTACGCCTTGATCGCGGTGCCGCCCGCCTTGACGACGTCGTCACGCGAACGCGCGAGATCGGCGTTGTCGTCGGAGGCGGCCACGGCCCACATGACACCGAAGATCGCCGCGGCGACGAAGGCGGCCAGCGCGAACGCCGCCGCCCCCAGGACCAGGGTCCGCGATCGAGAAGAACTCATGACACTCCAGGGTAGGTATACGGTCTCGGGCTCAGCCGGGCAGGCCCAGCAGCGCGCCGAGGCTGGCCAGGCTGACCCCCGGGCTCTGCAGGACGCTCGGCATGCCCTGTGCCGCGCGCAGGCTGGCCAGCTCCTCGGCCGACCGGCCCGCGTTGGCGGCGACGTCGCCCTGCGACGGGATCTGCGGAACGCCGTTGTACGGCACGTTCTGCGAACCGCGCACGTTGATCGGGCTGCCCTTCGGCTCGGCGCAGTACGCGTCGTCCTTCGGCGGGCGCACCGTCGTGTCGGTGCCTTCGCGGTACTTGTCGAGGCCGATGTAGCCCTTGGTGCACGAAGGCGGGTTGAACAGGTTGAGCGCGAGACCCAGGTGCGCGGTGCCGTCGTTGGCGACGGTGTTGGCGCCCGCCGCGAGCATCGGATAGGTCACCAGGCCCTGCTCGAGTCCGTCGAGCCGGGTCACGAGCAGGTTCGACGTCGTGAGCAGGTTCGCGGTCAGCGCGCCCAGCCCCGGCCCCGATTCCGCGAGCACCTCGCTGATCTGGGTCGCCACCTGCGGGGTGATCCCGATCAGCTTCCGGATGTCGGCGTCGGAGTTCTTCAGCGTGCCGGAGAGTTTGTTCAGGTCCGCGCTGAACGACTTCATCGAGCTCGCCATGTCGTTCTGCGTGTCGAGGACCTGCCCGCCCTTTTCCAGCAGCTGGATGGTCTGCGGCAGGTACTCCTGCGCGGTCGTGGTGAAGCTGCGCGCGGTGTCGAGCAGCCGCTGCAGGTCCGGGCCGGTGCCGTTGAAGGCGTTGTACGACTCGTCGACGACCTTGCGCAGCGAGTCGGTCGGCACCGACGCCGCGAGGCTGTCGAGGTCGCCGATGAGCTGCTCGGTGGGCACCGGCGTCTTGACCTTGTCGGCCGGGATGACCGAACCCGGCTTCAGGAATGGGCCCTTCTCTCCCCTGGGCCGCAGGTCGACGAACTGCTCGCCGACCGCCGACCGGTTCGCGACCACGGCGTCCAGATCGGCGGGCACCTGCGGGGCGTCGGGCGCGATGTTGAGGTCGGCTTCCAGCCCGGCCTTGGTCAGGCGCAGCTCGCCGACACGGCCGATGTTGAAGCCGCGGTACGTGACTTCGGCGTTCTGGAAGATGCCGCCCGACTGCTTGAGTTCGAGCTTCACCGTGTAGCCCTCGTCGCCGAAGACCTGGCCGAGACCGGCGAACCGGATCAGCGCGTACACGATCGCGACGATGGAGATGATCGCGAACGCGACCAGCTGGAGCTTCGTCCTACGGAGCAGCATCAGCCCGCACCTCCCGAAAGCAGGCCGAAGATCCCGGCGGGTCCGGTCTGTTGCGGCTGCCCACCGCCCTGCGGCGCGCTCGCTTGGCTGCCCGCGACGCCACCGACGCTGTCGGGGATCGGCAGCGGCGGGTTCACGCCGGGTCCCTCGGTCCCGCCGGTCAGCCCCGGCACTCCGGCGACGTCCTTGAGCGGGTTCTCGCGGCTGCGGCCGAGGTTCTTGAGGATCTCGTTCAGGTTCAGGTCGACCTTCGCGAACAGGTTGAAGTAATCGCCCTTGACGCCGTCGTATGCGGCGTCGCTGAACGGGAAGGTCAGCAGGATCTCAAGCGCCTTGGGCAGATCCGAGCCCGCCTCGCCGAGCTTCTGCAGTGTCGGCTGCAAGGCCTTGAGGTCGGCGACGAGGTCTTCCTTGCTCTTGTTCACCGTGTCGACGGCGACGCCGGAGAGGTGGTTGAGCGCGTTGAGCATGGTGACCAGCTGACCGCGTTGCTGCTCCAGCACACCGAGACCGGGGCCGAGATTGTCGACCGCGCCGACCAGCTTGTCCTTCTGGCCGTTCAGGGTCAGCGAGAGCCGGTTGAGCCCGTCGAGCGCCCGCGTGATGTTCGCGGACTGCTTGTCCAGGTTCGTCACCAGCTGGTTGGTGTTGTTCAGCAGCGCCTTGAGTTCCGGCGAGCGGCCGCTGGTGGCGTTGTTGAGTTCCTTGGTGATGGTGTTGAGCTGTTCCACGCCACCGCCGTTGAGCAGCAGCGAAAGCGCGCCGAGCAGTTCTTCGACCTCGACGCTGCGGTTCGTGCGCGCCAGCGGGATCACCGCGTTGTCGGCGAGCTTGCCCTGACCGTCGGCGGGCGCGGTCAGCTCGACGTACTTCTCCCCGAGCAGACTCGACTGCCTGACGTTGGCCAGCGCGTTCGCCGGCAGTTTCACGTCGCCGTTGACCCGGACGGTGACCTCGGCGTTCCAGCCGTCCTGGGTCAGCCCGATCGCTTCGACGCGGCCGACGGAGACCTCGTTGACCTTCACCCCGGCTTGCGGGGTCAGGTCCAGCACGTCCCGGAACTGCACCTTGACGGTGTACGGGTGGTCGCCGAGTTCGGCGCCGCCGGGCAGCGGGATGTCGTAGATCCCGCTGAAGGCGCAACCGCTCAACGTCAGCGCCGCGACGGTTCCGGCGGCCGCGAGGGCAAGAGACCTCTTGATCATTTCGCCGCCGATCCGTAGAGCTGCCCCGCGATGGGGAGCGGAAGCGGCGGCAGCTGGCCCGCCTGCGAGGACTGGATCACCTGCGCGATCGACGGCAGCGGCACCAGCCCGTCGACCAGACCGGCGACCCCCTTGCACGCGTCGCCCAGCGCGTCGAGCGCGTCCGGGGTCTGCTTGAGCAGGTTGCACACCATCACCAGCGGGGGCTGGGTGAGCTCGTTGAGGTTGGCCCGCGCGTCGAGCGTGCCCGACGAGGCGTTGTAGGTGTTGACCAGGTTCCCGAGGCCGACCGGGGCGACGTCGAGGATCTCGGCGAGCGCGCCGCGCTGGTCGACGAGCACCTTGGTCACACTGGCCAGCTTGTCCACATTGGACTTGAGCCGGTCGCGGTTCTTCTCGATGAACGCCTGCACCGCGGTGAGCGTGTCGGACAGCTGTTTCACCGTGGCCGCGAGGTTTTCCCGCTCCCCCGCGAGGAATCCGCTGACGTCGGCGAGCTGCCGCTCGAAGTCGCGGACCTGCTTGTCGCTGTTCACCAGCGTCTGGGAGAAGGAGCCGAGGTTCTCGACGGTCTTGAACAGGTCGTCCTTGTTGCCGGACAACGTGCCCGCGGCCTGGCCGAGTTTCGTGATCGTGTCGTGCAGCGCCTGCCCGTTGCCGTCGAAGTTCTTCGCGGCGGTGTCGAGCAGGTTCGACAGCGAGCCGTTCTTGTTGGCACCGTTGGGGCCGAGCGACTTGCTCACCCGCGAAAGGCTGGCGGCGAGTTCGTCGACCTCCAGGGGGACCTCGGTGCGGTCGAGGCCGATGACGGCGCCGTCGTCGATCCGCGGGCCGCCCTTGTAGGCCGGGGCCAGCTGCACGTAGCGGTCACTGACCAGCGACGGCGAAACGATGATCGCCTTCGCGTCGGCGGGCACCGCCACCGAGCGGTCGTATTCGAGTTCGACGCGGACCTGGTTGCCCATCGGCTGGATCTTGGTGATCGTGCCCATGTCGACGCCGAGCATGCGGACGCTGTTGCCCTCGTAGAGGCCGACGGTACCGGCGAAGTAGGCGGTCAGGTGGTTGCGGCCGGCGTCCTTGAGCGTCCACCACAGCGCGCCGGCGACCACCAGCGCGAGCACGATCGCGATGGTGAAACCGCGGGCGAGGCCGGCTCCGAGACGGGTACTCATTTCTCGTAGCACCCCTTCTCGTTGATCGGCCCGAACGACGGCAGGACCAGTCCGCAGATGTAGTTGTCGAACCAGCGGCCGTTGCCGATCGTGTTCGTGAACACCCGGATGAACGGCGCGAACCGCGCGATGCCGTGGCCGAGGGCGTCCTGGTTGCGTTGCAGCATCGAGGTCAGCTGGTCGAGCTGGGTGAGTACCGGGTCGAGCTGCGCGTCGTTGTCGTCGACCAGGCCCTTGAGCTGGGTGGCGAGGTTGCGCGAGCCGTCCAGCAGCGCGGCGATCGCGTCCTTGCGCCGGGACACCTCCCTGAGCAGCTTGTTGCCGTCGGTGAGGAGTTTCTGGAACTCGGCGTCGCGGTCGACGAGCGTCTGCGAGACCTGCCGCGTGTTCGCGAGCAGGGTCGACAGCTGCGAGTCCCGCGAGGCGATCGTGTCCGAGAGGCGGGAAAGGCCGTTCAGGGCGCCCTTCACGTCGGCCGGGGTGTCGGCGAAGGTCTCCGTGATGACGTCGAAGCTCTTCGCCAGCTGCGCGGTGTCGATGTCGTCGACGGTCTGCGAAAGCCCGCGGAAGGCGTCGAGCACGTCGAACGGCGACATCGTCCGGTCACGCGGGATGGTCGCGCTCGGGTCGAGCGTGCGCTGCCCCTGCGGGTCGAGCGCCAGGTACTTCTGGCCGAGCACGGTCTTGATCTTGATCGCCGCACTGGTCTTGTCGCCGAGCCAGGCGTCCTTGACCTTGAAGGAGATCCGGACCTTGTCGCCGTCGAGTTTGATCTCGGAGATCTTGCCGACCTTCACCCCGGCGACCCGGACGTCGTTGTCCTCTTGCAGGCCCGAAGTCTCGCTGAAGTCCGCGCTGTAGGTCGTCCCGCCGCCGATCACCGGCAGGTCCTCGGAGTTGAGCGCGGCGAGGAAACCGAGCAGCAGCACCGAGATACCGACCAGCGCGATCGGGATCGGATTGCGTTTCTGGAACGACTTCATGCCGTGCACCTCGCCCGGTTCACCGGCAGCAGCGGCAGATTGATCGGCTCGTTGATCAGCGGAGGCAGGGCGACGGCTCCCGTCAGTTCACAGGCGAAGAAGTTGAACCAGGAGCCGTAGTCGGCGGTGCGGGTCAGCGCCGTCACCTTCTGCGGCAGGAACTGGATGAAGTGCTCGACGATCGGCTGGCTGTCGTTGAGGTTCTTCGTCAGCGTGCCGAGTGCGGCGATGTCCTGCTTGAGCGGCTCGCGAGCCTCGCCGAGCAGACCGGACGTCGTCTGCGCGAGGGTGCCGAGCGATTCGATGGCGTCACCGATCGGCTCGCGGTCCGCGGCCAGCCCGGAGACCAGCTGCTGCAACTTGACGATCAGGTCGTTCAGCTGCGGCGTATGCGCGTTGACCGTGTCGAGCACCGAGTTCAGGTTGTCGATGACCTCACCGATCACCTGGTCCTTGTCGGAGATCGTGGTCGCCAGCGACGCGGTGTGCCGCAGCAGGCTTTCGATCGTGCCGCCTTCACCCTGCAAGACCTGGATGACCTCGTAGGACAGTTTGTTGATGTCGTCCGGGTTGAGCGCGGTGAACAGCGGCTTGAACCCGTTGAACAGCTGCGTCAGGTCGAGCGCGGGCGTGGTCCGCTCCAGCGGGATGTTGCCGCCGGGCTCCAGCGTCTTACCGGAGGAGTCGGTGCCCTGCCCGAGCGAAAGGTAGCGCTGGCCGACCAGGTTCCGGAACTTGATCTGCGCGGTCACCCCGGCAGGCAGTTTGCGGCCGGCGTCCACTTCGAACTCGATCTCGGCCTGGCGGCGGTCGACGATGCGGACCTCCTTGACCTGCCCGACCCGGACGCCCGCGATGCGGACGTCGTCGTTGGGCAGCACCAGGGTCGCGTCGCTGAAGCGTGCCTTGTAGGCGTTGGTGCTGGTGGTGTTGATGTTGGCGATGCTGATCCCGAGGATCGTCGTGAACAGCACGGTGATCACGACGAAGGCGCAAAGCTTGATCAGCGGTGCGAGCAGTCCCCTCACTTGACGTGCACCTCCGCCCCTCGGTAGAGCGGCCCGACGAGCAGCGAACCCCAGCCGGGCACGTCCGAGGCGGCCATGCCGACCTGCGGGGCGACCAACTGCGCGAGGAAGTCCGATTCGGACGTGCTGTAGGACGGGCTACCGCCGGGCGCTCCCCCGCCGTTGTAACCACCGACGTTGGCGAAACCATTCGAGGGCGAGAGGCCGTCGTTGGCCGACCGGGACGGCGGTTTGACCGTGCTGCCGTCCTTGATCGGGCCATCCGGCGGGTACTGCGGGAACGGGTCCGGGAACTGCTTCAGGTCGTAACAGCGCGGACCGCGTTTGTCCTCGAACTTCGGCTCGTCCTTGCCCGGCAGATACGGACCGCGGTTGACGGTGACCTCGATGGTCGCGTGCAGACCGGGCCGGTTGGTGCCCTTGCCCAGCGCCTTGTCGATCTTCGGCAGGCTGGCGGCCATCTGCCCGATCACACACGGGTACGACGGCGCGTACTTCGCCAGCAGTTCCGCCGTCGGGCGGGCGCTGTCGGCGAGGCGGATCAGGTTGTCGGCGTTGTTCCGCAGGAAGGTCTGGAGATCGACCGAAGCCTGGGTGACGCTGCCGTAGAGGTTCTGCAGGTTCATCTTCTGGTCGGCCACGGTGCGCGTGGTCGTGCTCAGGTTGTCCAAGGTCTGCACCAGATCCGGGGCGACGGCGTTGAGGTTGTCCGAGAACTCCGCCAGCTCCTTGAGGTTCCGCTGGAGCTGGGGCTCGTGGGGGTTCAGGTCGCCGACATAGGTGCCGAGCTGCGCGAGCGTGTCGCCGAGCTGGTCGCCGCGGCCGTTGAGCGCGGTGGAGATCGCCGAGAGCGTGCTCGACAGCTTCTGCGGCTGAACCGCCTGAAGCACCGGCATCAGATGGGCGAAGGCCTGCTCGAGTTCGACGGCGCTGGACGTGCGGTCCTGGGTGATCACGTCGCCCTCGGCGATCGTCTTCGCCGAAGGGGCGTCCGGGATTTCGAGGGACACGAAGCGCTCACCGAACAACGTCTTCGGCAGGAATCGCGCGGAAACGTTCTGGGGGATCAGTTTCGCCGACTCCGGATTCAGCGCGAGCGTGAGTTCGGCGCCCTCCGTCGTCGCGGCGATGTCCTTCACCGAACCGACGATGAGCCCGCGGACCTTCACGTCCGACTGCTTCAGCAGCTGGTTCCCGATGCTGCCCGACTGGAGCTTCACGCTCACCACGGGCGTGAACGCCCTTTCGTACAGCGCGATGCTCAGCGCCACCCCGCCGATGAGCACGGCGACTAGCAGCAGACCCAGCAGCCTGCGCCGCAGTGTCTTCACCATCCCACCCGCCCCTGAATCATCCTGCGATCCTCACCGTGACGTCGGTTCCCCAGATCGCGAAACCGATGAAGAAGTTCATGATGGACACCGTGACGATGCTCAGCCGGACCGCCTTACCGACAGCCACGCCGACACCGGCGGGGCCACCGGAGGCCCGGTATCCGAAATAGCAATGGGACAGGATGATCAAGACGCTGAACAACAGCACCTTGATGAACGAATACAACACATCCTGTGGTGGTAGGAACAGGTCGAAGTAATGGTCGTAGGTACCCGCTGACTGGTTGTAGATATAGATAACGACCAGCCTGGACGCCAGATACGAACTCAGCAGGCCGATCACGTACAGCGGGATGACCGCGACGAAACCGGCGATGATCCGCGTGGTCACCAGGTACGGCAGGCTCGGGACGCCCATGACCTCGAGCGCGTCGATCTCCTCCGAGATCCGCATCGCGCCGAGCTGGGCGGTGAACCCGGCGCCGACCGTCGCCGACAGCGCGAGGCCCGCGACCAGCGGCGCGATCTCACGGGTGTTGAAGAAAGCGGTCAGGAAGCCGGTGAAGGCCGAGGTGCCGATCGAGTTCAGCGCCGAGTAGCCCTGCAGGCCGACGAGCACACCGGTGAACAGGGTCAGGCCGACCATCACGCCGACCGTGCCGCCGATGACGGCGAGCGAACCGGAGCCGAAGCTCACCTCGGCGAGAAGTCGCAGGACTTCCTTGGTGTAGCGGCGAAGTGTTCGCGGTATCCACAGCAACGCGCGGCCGTAGAACGACATCTGGTCGCCGAGCTGATCCAGTGTCTGCAGTGGACGGTTGGCGACCCGCTTGGCGCCCTGGAGGAAGGTCATGCGTCAGTCCAGCTTTCCGGGCACGATCTGCAGGTAGATCAGCGTGATCACGAAGTTCACCACGAACAGCATGAGGAACGTGATGACGACCGCTTGGTTCACCGCGTCCCCGACGCCCTTCGGGCCGCCGGACGGGTTCAGTCCCCGGTAGGAGGCGACGACCGCGGCGATGAAGCCGAAGATCAGCGCCTTCAGCTCGCCGACCCAGAGGTCCGGCAGCTGGGCCAGTGCGGAGAAGCTCGCCAGGTACGCGCCCGGCGTCCCGCCCTGGAGGACGACGTTGAAGAAGTAACCGCCGAGCACGCCGATGACGCTGACCATGCCGTTCAGCAGGAGCGCCACCAGCATCATCGCGAGCACACGCGGCACGATCAGCCGCTGCACCGCGGAGACGCCGAGCACCTCCATGGCGTCGATCTCTTCACGGATCGTCCGCGCGCCGATGTCCGCGCAGACCGCGCTACCGCCGGCGCCCGCGACCAGCAGCGCGGTGACCAGTGGACTGGCCTGCTGCACGGTGGCGAGCACCGACCCGGCGCCCGTGTAGGACTGGGCGCCGAGCTGGCGGGCGAGCGAACCGAACTGGAGCGAGATGACCGCGCCGAACGGGATCGCGACGAGCGCCGTCGGCAGGATCGTGACGCTGGCGATGAACCAGGCCTGCTGGATGAACTCCCGCAGCTGGAACGGGCGCTGGAAGATGCCACGAACGATGTCGAGGCCGAGAGCGAACAGGTTCCCGGTCTCGCGCAACATGCCGATCCCGGGAATCTTCGCCGATGAAGCGGGAGAGCTCACGCGCCACCTGACCCCGGATCATGTGGCCGCATGCGGTGGTTGCCCGGTCTCCCCGGATGCGGGATGTGGGCGACCTGGTCGTCGGGCAGCTGCCCCTGGTGGTGGTTCGGCATCGAACCGTCGCTCTGCGGTCCGCGGTGTCCGGCGGCGGCGAGCCGCTGCGGGCGGACGCCGTAGCGCTGCTGCTCCTCCGGGGAAAGCGACTCGATGATGCTCTGCTGCGCCTCGTGCGGGAGACCCGACAGGATCTGCATGACGCGGTCCTTGCGGCGGATCGCGCCCATCCGCGTCGGCACGCCGGGCGTGGGCTGCATCTGCGGCGGCACCCCGCTGACGTCCTCGACACCACCCGCGTGGTGACCGGCCTCGAACATCGCGCGCTCGGCGGCGAGCTGGGCCGAGTCCTTCTCCTCGCTCATGCCGATGGGGCCGTCCATCTTGCCGTTGAGGAACTGCTTGACGACCGGCTCCTCGCTGGTCAGCAGCACCTCGCGCGGCCCGAACATGACCAGTTCCTTGCGGAACAGCATGCCGAGGTTGTCCGGGACGGTGCGGGCGAGGTTGATGTTGTGCGTGACGATCAGGAACGTCGCGTCGATCTGCGCGTTGACGTCGAGAAAGAGCTGGGAGATGTAGGTGGTGCGGACCGGGTCGAGGCCGGAGTCCGGCTCGTCGACCAGGATGATCTGCGGGTCGAGCACCAGGGCGCGGGCGAGACCGGCGCGCTTGCGCATACCGCCGGAGATCTCGCCGGGCAGCTTCTTGTCGGCGCCGTTGAGACCGGTCATCTCAAGCTTCTCGAGGACGATCCGGCGGACCTCGGTCTCCGACTTCTTCGTGTGCTCGCGCAAGGGGAACGCCACGTTGTCGTAGAGGTTCATCGACCCGAACAGCGCGCCGTCCTGGAAGAGGACGCCGAAGAGCTTGCGCACCTCGTAGAGCTGGTGTTCGGAGCACGTCACGATGTCGACGCCGTTGATCATGCAACGGCCGCGGTCCGGCTTGAGCAGACCGATCATCGACTTCAAGAAGACGGACTTACCGGTTCCGGACGGACCGAGCATCGCCGACACCTCGCCCGGAGGCAGGGTCAACGTGACGTCCCGCCAGATGGCCTGCTTACCGAAGGACTTAGAAAGACCTTCGATGACCACCTCGGCACCCATCGCACCTCCAGGAGCTGTTCCGCGTCGTCGCGCACTGCCGTCCCGTGCCACTGGCTCGGGAGAACGCATGCGTCCGCGCAGCGATACCCGCGTCAACCAGGTGCAACGAGCTGAGTGCGAACAGGTTACTCACGAGTTTTCTTTTCTGGCCAGACCCGCGGGTAACTTTTCGCGCAGCCCGCTACCGGCCCGTGCACCGCTTGCAGCACCGTAGTGCACGTCACCCCCACGCGCAGATCCACGACGGTCCCTTGCCCAGGTCGGCGCGCTGCCGCGTCGCGATTAGGGGGCTAAACGCACTTCGGGGCTCAGGTGCTTAGCGTGACGACGCGTCGCACTTAGCCCGCGAAAGTCGAAGCGGGCAGGGGGCCGGAGACAGCGAAGGGGCGGGCATCCGTGGTGGATGCCCGCCCCTTCGACGGTGCTGCGGTAGGCGCTGACGCGCCCGAGATCACTTGATGGCGATCTTGGCGCCCGCGGCCTCGAGCTTCTCCTTGGCGGCCTCGGCGGCCTCCTTGTCGACCTTCTCCAGGAGGGCCTTGGGAGCGGCCTCGACCAGCTCCTTGGCCTCCTTCAGGCCCAGGCCCGAGACGACCTCACGGACGACCTTGATGACCTGGATCTTCTTCTCACCAGCGGACTCGAGGACGACGTCGAACTCGTCCTGCTCCTCGGCGGCCGGGGCGGCAGCGGCACCCGGGGCGGCGGCGACAACGGCAGCCGGGGCGGCCGCGGTGACGTCGAAGGTGGTCTCGAATTCCTTCACGAACTCGGACAGCTCAAGAAGGGTGAGCTCCTTGAAGGCGTCGATCAGCTCGGTGGTGCTCAGCTTCGCCATGGTGGCTTTCCTCTCTGAAACGAACTAAAAGTTCGGGGTGGGGGGTTGTTCAGCTCTCGGCGGGTGCTTCGGCTGCTTCGGTACCGGCGTTGCGCTGCTTGTCCTCCAGCGCGGCAGCCAGGCGAGCGACCTGGGACGCCGGCGCCTGGAACAGCGCGGCGGCCTGGGACAGCTTCGCCTTGAACGCGCCCGCCGCCTTGGCGAGCAGGACCTCACGGCTGTCGAGATCGGCGATCCTGTTGATCTCGTCCACGGACAGCGTCTTGCCGTCCATGAAGCCGCCCTTGATCACAAGCGCGTTGTTGTCCTTCGCGAAGTCGCGAAGCGCCTTCGCGGCGTCAACAGCTTCACCTTCGACGAAGGCGATGGCGGTCGGGCCGACGAACAGGTCTTCAAGGCCCTCGATGCCGGCGTCCGTGGCGGCACGCTTGACGAGGGTGTTCTTCGCGACCCGGTACTTGGCACTGGTGCCGAGAGCGCGGCGCAGCTGGGACAGCTGGGACACGGAGAGGCCGGTGTACTGGGTAACGACTGTGGCCGAGCTGCTGCGGAAGCTCTCCGCGATCTCGGCGACGGCCGCCTCCTTGTCGGGCTTCGCCATGGTCGCCTCCTCTCTTGGCTAGTGGTCCACTGGCCTTGAGAGCCCCTGAAACGACGAAACGCCCCAGCGCAGACAGGCGCGGGGCGTCAGGGCTAGCGACGGTGAACGTCGCTAGCGAGCCTCGTTCCTCCTGCGCGGGTCGCCCGCCCTAGCGGGGCCTTCGTTCTCCAGGCCAGATGACCAGGAGAAGACCAGCGGTCTTCGGTAGAACCTTGACAAGAGTACGCGACCCTCTCCCGGCCTCCGCACGGGACCCCCGGATCGCGTTTAGCGGGCTAAACGCGACCGGCGGAGTGCGCCGGGGGTCTCGCGAGGCATCATGGTGACGTGGCGGAGCAGCGTGATGACGGAAAGCCGGACAGTGAGCCCGGCACGGACATCGAGCCCAAGGCGGGAGGTCAGCCCGCGCCCCAGTTGAACGAGGAGCAACTGCGCCAGTTCCAGCAGTTTCAGCAGTTCCAGGACTATCTGAAGTTCACCGAGGCGCAGCAGCAGGGCCTCGTGCCGACCCAGCCCGCGCAACCCGTGACCCAGCACTACGGACAGCCGCCGACGCCTCCGGGACCGCCTCCCGGCGAGCTCGTCCCGGCCCCACGGCCGCGCGTGCCGCGCTGGCTGCGACGCCTGGGCGGGAAGCTCCTGGCCTGGGTGATCGTGATCGTGCTGATCTGCGTCGGGGCCACCATCGCCTATCGGCAGATCTTCCCCAGCGACGCCGGGCAGGACACGGCCACGTTCGTTCAGGGCGGCGGCGGCAAGCACCACACCAACCAGGTGCTTTCGACCAATCCCTGGGAAGCCGTGCGGGCCATCTACGACACGATCGGCAAGCCGTACCCGCCTGCCACCCGGGTCGAGAAGGTCTGCCTGTCGATGAGCGAACAGGCGCAGGCCGAGTTCGCCCGGAACCTCGGTTACCCGGACTGCGCCACCGCTGTTCCGGCATTGAACGCCAAGGTCACCGACATCACGCCGTACATCTACGCGGTGCGCCCGATGTCGAGTGTGGTCCCGCGGCAGAACCTGACGATCCACTCCTGCTGGTACAGCATCCGCGGAGGCCCCCTGCTGGGCAGCTTCACCCTTCAGGAAGTCGAGATGGGCCAGTGGCTGATCACCGGGCACGCGAACTCCCCCGACCCCTGCCCGGCTCCCCCCACCGGCAACTGACCTGGGTCTCGTCCACCCCAGATCGCGATTAGGGGGCTAAACGCAAGTGCCCGCCGGATCGCGATTAGGGGGCTAAAGTCGCCGCCGGTCAGAGGTCGTGCGAGGTCAGGAAGCCGGTCAGCGCGGAACCGAAGGCGGGGTTCGTGACGGCGGTCAGGTGATCGCCGGGGACGCGGACGAGCCGGGCACCGGCGATGGCGGCGGCCAGGCGTTCGGGTTCGGCGGCCAGCGGGTCGGTGTCGCCGGCGAGGACCAGGGTCGGGACGGCGATGGCCGTCAGGTCCAGTTTCGGGTTCGCGGTCCCGCGTGCGGCGGCGGCCAGCGCGACGCGGTCCGCGCGCAGAGCGTCGGCCAGGACTCGGAAAGGCGCCGAAGACCGCGGAAGCGTCGAGGGATCCTCCGTCAGCAGAGCCTCGCTGATCGCCGCCGGCGTGACCACCCGCGTGTCCACACCCCCGAAGTCGACGATCCCCGAGCCGACCCCGCCGATCGCGAGGCATCGGATCCGCGGGTCGGTGGCCACCGCGCCGAGCGCGATCATCGCGCCCATCGAGTAGCCCACCATCGACACCTCGTCGAGGCCCAGCGTGTCGAGCAGTGCGGACACGTCGCGGACCATCGCGTCGTCGCCGTAGCTCGCCTCGTCGTGCGGTTTCGCCGACCGTCCGTGCCCACGAGCGTCGAGGCTGATCACGGTCAGTCCCGCCTGCCGGAGCGTGGCGACGACGCCGGCGGCGATCCAGTTGGCGTTCGTGTCGGCGGCGAAGCCGTGCTGAAGGAGCACCGGACGTCCTTCGCCCTCCCACACGGTGTAGCTCAGCTGGAGCCCGTCGAACGACGCGAAGGTAGGCATGCCCTCCAGCAAACACGAAGAAGGGGCGGCCCCGCCGTAGCGGGACCGCCCCTTTCTCAGTGATGTCTAACTCAGACTCACGCTTCCTCGGAAAGGAGGTTGCGGGTCCGGGCCGGGTCGACCGGGACACCCGGGCCCATCGTCGTGGAGATCGTGACCTTCTTCAGGTAGCGACCCTTGGCCGACGACGGCTTGGCGCGGAGGATCTCGTCCAGCGCGGCCGCGTAGTTCTCCACCAGCTTCTCGGTGTCGAACGACGCCTTGCCGATCACGAAGTGCAGGTTGGCCTGCTTGTCGACGCGGAAGTTGATCTTACCGCCCTTGATGTCCGTCACGGCCTTCGCGACCGCGGGGGTCACGGTGCCGGTCTTCGGGTTCGGCATCAGGCCACGCGGGCCGAGGATTCGGGCGATACGGCCGACCTTGGCCATCTGGTCCGGCGTCGCGATCGCGGCGTCGAAGTCGAGCCAGCCACCCTGGATGCGCTCGATCAGTTCGTCGGTACCGACCACGTCCGCGCCGGCGGCCTCGGCCTCGGCGGCCTTGTCACCGACGGCGAAAACGATGACGCGAGCGGTCTTACCGGTGCCGTGCGGCAGGTTCACGGTGCCGCGGACCATCTGGTCGGCCTTACGAGGGTCGACACCGAGGCGCATGGCGACCTCGACGGTGGCGTCCATCTTCGTCTTGGAGGTCTCCTTGGCCAGCTTCGCGGCCTCGAGCGGGGCGTACAGCCGCTCGCGGTCCACCAGCTCGAGGGCCTGACGGTAGGCCTTGCTGTGCTTGGTCATGCTTCTGTCCTTAGCTCTTCAAACGGATCAGTGTGGTGCGTGAGCCAGCACTGGCTCTCCCACGTGGTGCTGAAAAACAGCGTCAGTCGACGACCGTGATGCCCATGGAGCGGGCGGTGCCGGCGATGATCTTCGCGGCCTGGTCGACGTCGTGCGCGTTCAGGTCGGATTCCTTGGTCTTCGCGATGTCGCGGACCTGGTCCCAGGTGACCTTGGCGACCTTGGTCTTGTGCGGCTCGCCGGAGCCCTTCTCCACGCCCGCGGCCTTCAGCAGCAGCTTCGCGGCCGGCGGCGTCTTGAGCTTGAAGTCGAACGAGCGGTCTTCGTACACGGAGATCTCGACCGGGACGACGTCCCCGCGCTGCGACTCGGTCGCGGCGTTGTAGGCCTTGCAGAACTCCATGATGTTGACGCCGTGCTGACCCAGCGCGGGGCCGACCGGCGGCGCGGGGTTGGCCGCACCCGCCTTGATCTGCAGCTTGATGATCGCCGCAAGCTTCTTCTTCTTGGGTGGCATTTCGTTGGTTCCTTCTTACTGACTTGAGTCCCCCGCACACCTGCCAGTACGCGGGGACTGCCGGCCGTCTGGCGGCCGTCAGATCTTGGAGACCTGGTTGAACGACAGTTCGACCGGGGTCTCCCGGCCGAAGATCGACACCAGGACCTTCAGCTTCTGCCCGTCCACGTTGACCTCGGAGATCGTCGCGGGCAGCGTCGCGAACGGGCCGTCCATGACGGTGACCGACTCGCCGATCTCGAAGTCGACCTCGACCGCGGGGCCGCCAAGCTGCGACTCCGACGCGGCGGCCTCGCCCTTACCGGACTTGGTGGGCGCGGCGGCCTCGACCTTGGGCGCGAGGAACTTCAGCACCTCTTCGACCGTCAGCGGCGAGGGACGCGACGTGGCACCGACGAACCCGGTGACACCCGGCGTGTTGCGCACCGCGCTCCACGAGGCGTCGTTCAGGTCCATCCGGACCAGGATGTAGCCGGGCAGCACCTTGCGCTGCACCTGCTTGCGCTGGCCGTTCTTGATCTCGGTGACCTCTTCGGTCGGCACCTCGATCTGGAAGATGTAGTCCTCGACGTCCAGCGTCTGGGTACGGGTCTCGAGGTTGGTCTTCACCTTGTTCTCGTAACCCGCGTACGAGTGCACGACGTACCACTCGCCGGGAGCGGCGTTGAGTTCCGCGCGCAGCTTCTCGACCGGGTCGACGTTCTCGTCGGGCTCGGGCTCGGCGGCGTTGTCGTCGGCTGCGTTGTCGTCGGTCTCGACGGACGCCTCTTCGGCCTCCGCGACATCTCCGGCTTCGTCGACCTCGTCGCCTGCGGCGGGCACCTCGACGGAGTCCAGGTGCTCGGACGTCTCGTCACCGAGTGCCGCGTGCACCTGCTCGTCGGAAAGCTCGGTCAGCTCATGACCGGCTGCTGTGCCGTTGTCGGAGGTCACGTTCCGTCCTCTCAGTTGATCGGTTGCCGTGGCGCAGGAGGCCACCGTGCGGTGCCGCTCAGGCCCCGCGACCGGCTGCCTCAGCTGCCGAAGACGGCACCGACGACCTCTTTGAAGGCCAGGTCGAGGCCGCTCACCAGCGCCACCATGAACACCACGAAGACCAGCACCACCGCGGTGTAGGTGACCATCTGCTTGCGGTTCGGCCAGATGACCTTACGCAGCTCGGCCCAGACCTCGCGGATGAAGCGCATCAGCCGGGCGAAGATCGACGCCTGCTTCGGCTTGCGGTCGCGCTTCGGGGTCGCCGTGCCCTTGGCGTCCTTGGATTTCTCGGTCTTGTCCCCGGCCTTCGCCTTGCCGGCGGGGCGGGTCTTGTCGTCCGACTTGGCGTCGGCCTTCCCGGACGGGCGCGCGGACGCACGGCGCTCACGCCGGGCAGCGGCGGTCACCGGGCGGGACTGTTCGTCGGGCTTCTGCCCGGCGTCGTCCTTCGCCTTATCACCGCTGGCGTCGCTGTCGCTCACGACCACTCCTCCGCCTTCACCAGTTCGCTTACGCAGGGGTGACAGGACTTGAACCTGCAACCTGCGGTTTTGGAGACCGCTGCTCTGCCAATTGAGCTACACCCCTTTGGAACCCCGATGCTCTGGGGCTCCCGAGGACGCATTCCATCGTCCCCACCGCCGTGGCGGGGATGACCGTAGTGCGTTCCGAGACCAGAAGTCTACGGCAACCCCCGAACAGCTTCGCAACCGCGCCCCTCAAAGGCGGCGCGGAGCAGCCTTCCGTGAGGAAACTCCCCCACGGCCGACACCATGATCGTGCCACGATGTCGCCATGAGCGCTCCCGCACCCTCGCCTTCGCCGGCTTCCCGCGTCTCCGCCCGCATCGGCGGCATCACGCCGTCGGCAACGCTGGCCGTCGACGCGAAGGCCCGGGAGCTCAAGGCGCAGGGCCGTCCGGTGATCGGGTTCGGCGCCGGGCAGCCGGACTTCCCCACCCCGGCCAACGTGCTCGAAGCCGCCGAAGCAGCCGTCCGGGACAGGGTGAACCACGGCTACACCGCCGCGGGCGGGCTGCCGGAGCTGCGCGAGGCGATCACCGCGAAGACGGCCCGCGACTCCGGGTTCGAGGTGGACCCGAGCCGGATCCTGGTGACCAACGGCGGCAAGCAAGCGGTCTATTCCGCGTTCGCCACGCTGCTCGACCCCGGCGACGAGGTGTTGCTGCCCGCGCCGTACTGGACGACCTACCCGGAGTCGATCGCCCTCGCCGGCGGCGTCGGAGTGCAGGTCACGGCGGACGAGACGACGGACTACCTGGTCACGGTCGAGCAGCTCGAAGCCGCCAGGACGCCGCGGACGAAGGTGCTGCTGTTCGTCTCGCCGTCGAACCCGACGGGCGCGGTGTACCCGCGCGAGCAGGTCGAGGCGATCGGTCGCTGGGCCTACGAGAACGGCCTCTGGGTCATCACCGACGAGATCTACGAGCACCTGGTCTACGACGGCGCCGAAGCGCCTTCGATGCCCGTCGTGGTCCCGGAACTCGCCGATCGGACGGTCGTCCTCAACGGGGTCGCGAAGACGTACTCGATGACCGGCTGGCGGGTGGGCTGGCTGCTCGGCCCGCAGGACGTGGTCAAGGCGGCGACGGCGTACCAGTCGCACCTGTGCGGCAACGTTTCGAACGTCGCGCAGCGGGCCGCGCTGGCGGCGGTGAGCGGTCCGCTCGACGCCGTTTTCGCGATGCGCGAAGCGTTCGATTCCCGGCGCAAGACCGCGCTTTCGCTGCTTTCCGAGATCCCGGGTGTCGAAACTCCGGTGCCGCTCGGCGCCTTCTACGTTTACCCGTCGATGAAAGCCTTGCTGGGCAAGGAGATCCGCGGTGAGCGACCGGCCGACACGGTGGCGCTGGCCGATCTGATCCTGCGCGAGGCCGAGGTCGCCGTGGTGCCCGGCGAAGCGTTCGGGACACCCGGGTACTTCCGGATTTCCTATGCGCTGGCCGAAAACGATCTCGCCGAGGGGATCACCAGGATGGGTCGTCTGCTCGCGGAAGCGCGGTGACCGTGATGCGTCTGGGAATCGCTCTTCCGCAGTACGGGCCTCTCGCGACGATGGGCGCCGTCGCCGGTTTCGCCACGGCCGCCGAGGAACTCGGGTATGCGTCGTTGTGGGTCGGAGATCGGGTGCTCGCCCCGGTTTCGCCGTCGGACTTCTATCCCGGCGGCACGCCGGAACGGCCCTACCCGCCCGAATTCGTCACCTTCGCCGATCCGCTGATCCTGCTGACGGTGGCCGCGAGCGTCACGACGAAGGTCCGGCTCGGCACCAGCACGCTGACCGGAACGGTGTATCCGGCCGTGGTGCTCGCCCGAATGCTCACTTCACTGGATCAGGTGAGCGGTGGCCGCCTGGACGTCGGACTGGGCACCGGTTGGCTTCGCGACGAGTACACCGCGACAGGTACGCCGTGGAAGGCCCGCGGCAAGCAACTGGAGGAGCTTCTCGACGTCCTTCGGGAGTTCTGGACCGGCGACCCGGTCGAGC
The DNA here is from genome assembly GCF_046269425.1 of Amycolatopsis sp. cmx-11-12. Classification (NCBI taxonomy): domain Bacteria; kingdom Bacillati; phylum Actinomycetota; class Actinomycetes; order Pseudonocardiales; family Pseudonocardiaceae; genus Amycolatopsis; species Amycolatopsis sp. cmx-11-12. Next base: position 235,572 of record NZ_JADNQM010000002.1, read on the forward strand.
ACAGCGGCGAACGCTGGCAGATCCCGGCGTCGAAGGTGGGACTGCGGCCGTCGCAGAGCCCGCATCCGCCGGTGTTGCTGGGCGGATTATCCGAGGCGGCGCTGGACCGCGTCGGCAGGCGCGCGGACGGCTGGCTGCCTGCCGGGCTGCCCGCGCCCTACCTCGCGAAGCTCTGGGAAACCGTGGTGAGCGCGGCCGAGAAGGCGGGCCGCGACCCTGGCGCGCTGCGGCGGGTACTGCGGATCAATCCCAAACCGGGCACCGATCTCAAGGACGTCGCGGCGCAGCTGGAGGCGGCCGCCGAAACCGGGATCGCCGAGGCCTTCGTCGACCCGCACTACCTCGCGCGGGACGTCACGCACGCCCTCGATCTCGCCGCCGAGCTGCGCGGTCTCGTCCCGAGCTGAGGGCCCCTCCCCCGGCGGGGAAGAGGCCCTCAGTGGTCAGGATTCGCCGTCGGCGAGCTGAACGAGTGCGTGGGCCTTCGCGGCGTACTTCCAGTTGCCGAGGTCCCGGACGGTCTTGATCTTGAATTCCGCGAGGAGTTCGTCGTGCTTCTTGGTCAGGCCTTCGAGCGCGGACGGCGGCGCGTCCAGTAGCTCGTTGATGCCCTTGTCCTCCCACGCCTTGTCGACCAGCTTGTTCAAGTTCAGGCTCACGTCTTCGCCTTTCCTCGGGGCCAGGTACGCGACCCACCCTGAACGTGATCCACGTCTCAGGCAACCGGTGATCACCCGTTCACGCGTAATTCACCGACGGTCGGACCGATGACAAGAGTGACCCAGGTCGCGTACAACGAACGGGTGACGCAGCGGAGAACTGGCAGCGGCTGTCTGTTCCTGGTGATCGTGCTGTCCGTCCTGGGGATCGCTTACCACCTGTGGGAGCGCGGGACGTCGGAGACACCGACGGGGGTCACCACCTCGGATGGATCGGGCCGATATGTAGCGCTGGGTGACTCCTACACGGCTTCGCCGGGCACTGGGCGTCCCGTGGGGGCGCCGACGGGCTGCGACCGTTCGGACAACAACTATCCGAGCCTGCTCGCCGCGAGCCTGCGTCCGGCCGAGTTCGTCGACGTCAGCTGCGGTGGCGCCACGACCGAACACCTCACCGGCGAGCAGAAGACCCGTGACGGCACGAACGCTCCGCAGCTCGACGCCATCGACGGCGACACGACGCTGGTGACCGTCGGTATCGGTGGCAACGACGTGGGCTTCGTCGGCTTCGCGGGCCAATGCGCGACGCAGCACCAGACCGCTTCACCCTGCAAGACCCGGCTGACCGCGGGCGGCCGGGACCAACTCGCCGAGCGGATCACCGCCGCGGCGGACCGGCTCGGCGGAGTCCTGGACCAGATCCGTTCGAAAGCGCCCGAAGCACGCATCGTGGTCGTCGGGTATCCGACGGTGCTTCCGGACGACGACGGCGGTTGCTGGCCGGTCCTGCCGGTCGGTGCGGGGGACGTCGCCTACTTCCGCGAGTCGCTAGCGCGGCTGAACACCACGCTGGCGGATACGGCGAAGGAGCACGAAGCGGGCTTCGCCGACATGTCGACCGCGAGCAAGGGGCGGGACATGTGCACTGCCGCGAACCGGCGGTGGATCGAAGGCCCGGCACCCGCGGTGCCCGCCGCGCCGCTGCACCCGAACGCTCGGGGCGAGGAAGGCATGGCAGAGGTCATCGAGAAGCTGCTCAAGGTCGCGTAGGGCACGCCAGCCGCCCGGATATCGCGAAAGGGCGAGCGCAAGTAGTCCTCTAGTTGCGATCCTTGCGCGCGCAAGGATCGCAACTAGAGGACTAAACGCGGAGGCGGGGAGTCGCGCTTGAGGTCAGGCGCGGACGACCGCCTGTGCCTTCCCGAGGACGGCCTTGCCGTCGAACTTGGCGGTGATGTCGATCCGCGCGGTGCCGTCGTCGTTGACCACGGCGACCTTCCCGGTGAACTCGATCGTCGCCGCGCCGTCGTTCGGCACGACCACGGGGCGCGTGAAGCGCGCGAAGTAGTCGACGAGGCGGCCGGGGTCGCCGAGCCAGTCGGTGACGAGCCGCGCGCCCAGCGCCATCGTCAGCATGCCGTGCGCGATGACGTCCGGCAGGCCGACCTCCTTGGCGAAGGCCTCGTTCCAGTGGATGGGGTTGAAGTCCAGCGCAGCGCCGGCGTAGCGCACCAGCTGGTCCCTGGTGACGTCGATGGTCAGCGGTGTCAGTTCTTCTCCGGCGGTGAACGTGCTCACGCGCCCTCCCCTCGGACCACGAGCTGGGCGTGCGTGGTGGCGATCGGGCCGCCGTCGGCGCCGGAGATCTCGGCGCGCAGGTTGATGAAGTCGTTCCCCGCACGGGTCATGATGTTGTCGATATGCGTGGTGAGCGACAGGACATCGCCCGCGTGCACCGGCCGCACATAGGTGAACCGCTGGTCGCCGTGCACCATCCGCGAATAGTCGAGCCCCAGCTCGGGGTCGGTGACGATCGCGTTGATCGAGGCGAGATTGATGATCGTGAGGAACGTCGGCGGCGCGATGACGTCGGGGTGCCCGGCCGCCTTCGCCGCTTCGGTGTCGCGGTAGAGCGGGTTCGCGTCGCCGAGCGCGTCGGCGAACTCCCGGATCTTCTCGCGACTCACTTCATAGGTACTGGTCGGCGGGTACACCCGCCCGGTGAACGACTGGTCCAAGGCCACCCGAGCAGGCTACCGAACCCGGAAATGCCCGAAGCCGCCCTGGTGACCAGGACGGCTTCGGGTGAGAGTTGTAGAACCGCTAGACGCTCAGCGGGTCTCTTTGTGAGTCCGGTGCGTACCGCAGTTCGGGCAGAACTTCTTCATCTCCAGGCGATCCGGGTTGTTGCGCCGGTTCTTCTTGGTGATGTAGTTGCGGTGCTTGCACTCCTCACACGCGAGCGTGATCTTCGGTCGCACGTCAGTGGCAGCCACAGCATTTCCTTCTCTACTAGGCCTGGGATACCCAGGATTACCGCGTAGCGGTGGCCGGACTTGAACCGGCGACACAGCGATTATGAGCCGCTTGCTCTGCCAGCTGAGCTACACCGCCCTTACATAACCCTAACCGCGACACGCTTGCGTGACGCGGTTGAGGTTGCGAGCCCCTTTACGGAATCGAACCGTAGACCTTTTCCTTACCATGGAAACGCTCTACCGACTGAGCTAAAGGGGCCTTGCCCTCTCGCGAGGACTTGGAAAGATTAGCAGGCCGGTCGAGGGGCCTTGACCGGGGGGCAGGTTACCGCAAAACCTCAGGTCAGCAGGGTTAAGACGGTCTCGGAGTGTCGCCCCGGCGAGCGCGCCGTGCGGGCCTGCAGCCACGCCTCCAGGCGGTCCTCCGGCAGCGGCCGCGAGATGAGGTAGCCCTGTGCCACGTCACATCCCATCGCCTCGAGCTGATCCCGCGCGACGTCTTCCTCGACGCCCTCGGCGACGACCGTGAGGCCGAGCGAGTGGCCCAGTTCGACGATGGACCGCACGACGGCGAGGTCGCCGAGGTCGGTGCCCATGCCGAGGACGAAGCTCTTGTCGATCTTGACCTGATCGACCGGGAGCTGCCGCAGGTAGGCCAGCGACGAGTAGCCGGTGCCGAAGTCGTCGACCGCGAGGACGATGCCCAGCGAGTGCAGCTCCCGCAGGATCGGCAGCGCCTTCTGCGGGTCGGACATCACGCCGGATTCGGTCAGCTCGAAGGTGAGCAGCTCCGGCGGGATACCGAAGCGGTCGAGTTCACGGGCGACCTTCGTCGGGAAGTCCTCGTCGGCCAGGTTCCGCACCGACAGGTTCACCGCGGCGGAGATGCGCAAGCCTTCGTCGAGCCACTTCCGCACCCGCTTCAGCGACTCTTCGAGCACGAAGGACGTCAGGACACCGATGAGGCCCGCCGCTTCGATCGCCGGGACGAACTCGTCCGGGCCGAGCCTGCCGAACTCCGGATGCACCCAGCGCACCAGCGCCTCGACACCCTGGATCTGCCGGTTCGGCAAGGTGATCTTCGGCTGGTAGTGGACGCTGAGCTGGCCTTCTTCGAGCGACTGCCGGAACTGCGTGACCATCTGGAACCGGCGCATGAAGATCTGGCCCATGCTGGCCATGTATCCGCGGACCTCTTCACCGCCCTTGGTCGCCCGGACGGCGACGTCGGCGCGCTGGAGGAGCCCGTCGACGTCGACCTGGTCGTCGTCTTCGGCCGACGACGTGGCGTAGCCGATCATCGCGTTGGCTTCGACGGAAAGCCGGTCCACCGGGTACGGCGCGACGAGTTCCGCGCGGAGCAGTTCCGCGGCGGCCTGGGCGCGTTCCGGCGCGCAGCCGACGAGGAGCGCCGCGAAGGACGCGCCTTCGAGCCTGGCGAGCGGGACGTCGGGGCCGAGCGCGTCACGGATCCGGCGTCCGGCGGCGATGACCATCCTGTCGGCCCACACGTAACCGAGCGCGTCGCTGACGGTGGAGAAGACGTCGAGGTCGACCCGCAGCACGACCGCGTCGACCTGTTCCCGCAACGGTTCCTTGGCGACCTGGCGGAATCCCGGCCGGTTGAGCAGGCCGGTCAGCGGATCGTGGTAGGCGTCGTGGCGCAGGGTCGCGAGCAGGCGCCGGTTGTCCAGCGACGTCGCGAGGTGGCTGGCCATCGTGCCGAGCAGCTGGACGTCGTACTTGCCGAAACCACGCCAGCGGGACAGCCTGTCGTGCGCTTCTACGACGCCGAGGAGCTGGTTCGCACTGCGCAGCGGGACGACCAGCGCCTCCTGCGCGCCGCGGTCGAGCAACGCGGAGCGGACGTCGGGATTGGCTTCGGTGATCCGGAAATGCCGGACGTGCGCGCCGGGCAGGCGCAGCAACGGGTCGTCGGCGGCCGGGTCCACGGGCGGCAGTTCGTCACCCGCGACGACCATCCGCATGGTGTCCTTGGGTTCCAGCCGCAGCCTGAGCACGACCCGGCCGGCGGCCAGCTGGTCCTTGATGCGTTCGGCGATGGTCGCCCATTCGCGGACGTCCACCCCGCCGACGAGTTCGTCGGCTCGCCCGGCGGGCCGCGCGGCGGCCTGTTGACCAGAGCGCGCGACCATCAGGCTGACGTCGGATAGCGCTTCCATGTCGCGCTGTTCGCGGAGCAGATCCGAATACGCCCAGTACAACGCGGTGAGCCCGAGGAAGACGGCCAGCACGAGCGGCCAGGCCTTCGGAGTACCGGAAATGACCAAATATCCGGAAAGACCGACCGAGGCGTTGACGAATCCGACGACGAGGATGCGGCCGGTCAGCCGGATCGCGGTGCTGACCCGCATGCGGCGGCGCAGCACGCGGACGGCGGCGAGCGCGAGCAGCGTGCTGACCAGCGGCGCGGTCAAAGTGCCTGCCAGCGCGGCGATCCAGGTCATGTCGTGGGCGCCGGAGGCCTGTTTCACCAGTCCTGCCACGGCGAACGCGCCGGTGATCTCCAACAGGAAGGCGCCAGCGTTGTAGAGGACGCGGCCGGCGACCTTGCGCGCCAGCAGGGTTCCGATGCCCGCCGCGAGATGCGCGGCGAGCACGACTTCGAATGGTGCGACGAAGAAGCCGATGACCAGGGGAATCTCGGTGAACGAGATCGTCCACGAGATGCCGCTGCGGACGTCGACGTTGATCCCGAGTTGTTCGGCCAGCAGGAACGCGAGCGCGAGGATCGGCCCGATCCACAACAGGTCGTCCGAGGCTTCGAAGTCCAGCCACAGGCTGACCGCGGCCGCGGCGGCGATGCCCATGGTGAGGACTGCGAAGGTGTAGACGCGGAATCGTCGCTCGTCGGTACGAGCCTCCGTAACGGCCCCTCCCTTGCCCGGTGCCGCCTGTGCGGCGCTCACGGGCCTGCCGTTCGTGTCCGGCATCCGACCTTCCTTCCCGGCTGCCCAACCGGTCTTGTCCTACCGCGACCTCGGGGACGAGGGCAATACAGTACCCCGGAGGGCGTACCCAAGTCCCATTCGAGACAGTATGAGATCACCCCAGGGTTAACAATGGGCGCGTCGCGCTGACCTGCGTGGACCAAGGGGTGAAATGGGAGCGTTATTCGCGTTCCTTCCGACTACCGGAAGTCACGTGGCGCCACGGCCGAGCCAATCTCGTGAAGTTCCCGGCGGACCCGTCAGTAGGGGCTTGAATAGTCCTATGAATAGCCACGCCATCGCCGCCGGGCATGCCGAGCGGCTCGCCACCGTGGACGTCCTGCTCCCCGAAATGCCTGCACTGGAGCCTGTCGAGGGCTCCGTGTCACTCTCCGCGACAGAAGGCGACTCGGCCGCCGCCGGATTGTCGGTACGGACTGAAGCGGGCCCCGATTCTGTTGACTCTCCGTGGCGGGCCCTCGTCGAGCATCGCCTCGAAGCACGGCTCACCGGCCCCCGCCCCGAAGCGGCCCTTGACGCATTACTCACCCGATGGGATGAACATCTGAAGGCGGTCGCCCCACCTGGAGATGTCGAAACGGCGGCGACCGTGGTGCGGCCCAGCCGCGATTCGCCCGGCTCGGCCGAATTGCTGCGCCGCGGATTCGCGCCGGTGCTGGTGATCGCGGTCCGCCCGGCCGACCGGCTGGCCGTGACGGGACCGCCCGCCACGCCCGGAGTGCACATCCGGCCTGCCGAAGCGGATGATCTCGAAACCGCCGTCGGGCTCGAGCTGGAATTGCAGCGTTATGACGCGCAGTTCGGTTCTGTCACTTTGCGCGAGGGCGCGGAGGAAGCGATCACCGCGGACCTGTCGAAACAGCTGGGCCGGGAAAATCCGACACTGTGGATCGCCGAGCTGTACGGACGCGCGCTGGGCATGGTGCGGGTGCAGTTCCCCGACGAGACGTCGTGGATCGGCGACCGGGTCGCGGCCGACCGGGTCGGCTACCTGTCGTCGCTGGCGGTGGCGGAACCGGCGCGGTCGAGCGGGGTGGGGTCGGCGCTCGCCGCGCACGCGCACCAGGTCTTCGACGAATGCGGGACCGAAGCCGTGCTGCTGCACCACGCGCTGGCCAACCCGCGCTCGACGCCGTTCTGGTACGCGCAGGGCTACCGGCCGCTCTGGACGTACTGGCAGCGGCGGCCCGCGGTGCCCTGACCGGCGATAGGCTGATCTTCGAAGATCAGGGGGTTTCTGTGACCAGGGACGATGACGCGGCCCCGGTGGCGCCGACCGGGGTCGACACCGAAAAGCCGTCCGCGGCGAGGATCTACGACTGGTTCCTCGGCGGGAACCACAACTGGGCCGTCGACCGCGAGTTCGCCCGCGCGCTGGAACGGCAGTGGCGGTGGGTCAAACCGGGCGCGCGGCACAACCGCGAGTTCATGAATCGCGTCGTGCGCGCGGCGCTGAACGCCGGGATCCGGCAGTTCATCGATCTCGGTTCCGGTGTCCCGACCGCCGGGAACGTGCACGAGATCCTCGAAGAGGAGCTGGAGCCGGGCGATACGGCGAAGGTCGTGTACGTCGACTACGAGCCGGTGGCGGTGGCGCACGCGGAACTGATCCTCGAACGGCACGAGGCGACCGACTGGGCCGGGATCGTCCACGCGGACATGCGGCGGCCCAAGGACGTCCTGCGACATCCGGAAACGCTGCGACTGATCGACTTCTCGCAGCCGGTGTGCCTGATGATGATGGCCGTACTGCACTTCGCCGGGCCGCACGACGACCCGCCCGCGCTGGTCGCGACCTACCGGAACGCGTTGGCGCCGGGCAGCTGGCTGGGGCTGTCGCATATGAGCTTCGGGGGCCAGACCGGCGAGGACGCCGACGGGCTCCGCTGGATGGTCGAGCAGTACCGGAAGACGAGCAACCCGGTGTGGATGCGGGACCGCGAGGAGATCGAACCCCTCTTCGGGGACTGGCCGCTGCTGGAGCCCGGCGTCGTCCACCTGCCCGACTGGCGGCCGGTACGAGAACTGCGACGGGACGAACTGGGCGCCCGGCCGTTCGCCTGGTGCGGTGTCGCCACCCACCCCTGACGTCCGACCTCTTATCCCGACGCGGCGACTTTAGCGGGCTAACCGCGCCGCGTTGGGGTACAGAGGTCGGAGGGGCGGGTGATCGCTGACGGCGAACGCGAGGAGGAAACAAACGGGTCGATCGGAGAGTTGAGCTAGACAGACTCAACTAACCGAGGAGTGCACAGATGACCGACAACCGCCTCCTGCCCGTCCTCCCGCTCGATGACGACGTCGTGCTGCCGGGCATGATCGTCCCGCTCGACCTCGCCGACACGGAGACGCGCGCCGCGGTGGAGTCCGCCCAGGCCAACACGCCTGCCCAGGCTTCCTTCCCGGGGATCCGGTCCAGCGCCGCCACCAAGGCCGAGGTGCTGATCGTTCCCCGCGTCCACGGCGAGTACGCCGAGCTCGGCACCATCGCGACCGTCGAGCGCATCGGCCGCGTGCCGGGCGGCAAAACCGCGGTGCTGTTGCGCGGTACCCGCCGCGCCGTCGTCGGCCGGATCGCCGACGGTCCCGGCGCCGCCCGCTGGGTCCACGCCGAGGTCGCCACCGAGACCACCGACGACGATTCCGCGAAGCTCGCGACCGAGTACAAGAGCGTCGTCCTCGCGATCCTCCAGCAGCGGGGCGGCTGGCAGATGATCGACGCCGTCCAGGAGGTCGAGGACCCGTCCGCGCTCGCCGACCTCGCGGGCAACTCGTCGTACCTGAAAACCGAGCAGAAGCTCGAGCTGCTCTCCACGCTCGATGTTTCGGCACGGCTCGAAAAGGCCCTCGAATGGAGCCGCGAGCAGCTGGCCGAGCTCGAGGTCACCGACACCATCCGCAAGGACGTCCAGGAGGGCATGGAGAAGCAGCAGAAGGAGTTTCTGCTGCGCCGCCAGCTCGAAGCGATCCGCAAGGAGCTGGGCGAACTCGACGGCACCGCCAACGACGACGACTACCGCGCCCGTGTCGAGGCCGCCGAGCTGCCGGACGCCGTCAAGAAGGCCGCACTGTCCGAAGTGGACAAGCTGGAGCGGACGTCGGACCAGTCCCCCGAGGGCGGCTGGATCCGTACGTGGCTGGACACCGTCCTCGAACTGCCGTGGAACGAGCGCACCACGGACGTCCACGACATCGCCGCCGCGCGCGACATCCTCGACGCCGATCACGCCGGTCTCGACGACGTGAAGGAACGCATCATCGAGTACTTGGCCGTCCGCAAACGCCGCGCGGAGCCGGGGCTCGGGCCGGTCGGCGGACGCCGCGGGATCAAGGCAGGGCGAAGCTCCGTTGAGGATGGTGGTGGGCGAGGGGCTGGCACGGTGCTGGCGCTCGCCGGTCCTCCCGGGGTCGGCAAGACGTCGCTCGGCGAGTCCGTGGCGAAGGCGATGGGCCGCAAGTTCGTCCGGGTGGCGCTCGGCGGCATCCGCGACGAGGCCGAGATCCGCGGTCACCGCCGCACCTACGTCGGCGCGCTGCCCGGCCGGATCGTCCGCGCCATCAAGGAAGCGGGCTCGATGAACCCGGTCGTGCTGCTCGACGAGATCGACAAGGTCGGCGCCGACTACCGCGGCGACCCGACGGCCGCGCTGCTGGAGGTGCTGGACCCGGAGCAGAACCACACGTTCCGCGACCACTACCTCGAGGTCGAGCTGGACCTGTCCGACGTCGTGTTCCTCGCGACGGCGAACGCGCTCGAAACCATCCCCGGACCGCTGCTGGACCGGATGGAGCTGGTCACCCTCGACGGCTACACCGAGCACGAAAAGGTCACCATCGCCCGCGACCACCTGCTCCCCCGCGAGCTGGACCGCGCGGGCCTCGGCGAGGACGACGTCACGCTGACCGACGACGCGTTCAGCCGGATCGCCGCCGAGTACACGCGGGAAGCCGGGGTGCGCAACGCGAACCGGACCATCGCGAAGGTGCTGCGCAAGGTGGCGACCAAGGTAGCGCTGGACGAGGTCGAGCTGCCGCTGACCATCGACGCGGACGGGCTCGAGACCTACCTCGGCCGCCCACGGCACCTGCCGGAGTCCTCGCTACCCGCGTCGACGCAGCGCACGTCGACCCCCGGCGTGGCGACCGGCCTGGCGGTGACCGGTGCCGGCGGTGACGTCCTCTACATCGAGGCGTCGCTGGCGGATCCGGAATCCGGCTCGACCGGGTTGTCGCTGACCGGTCAGCTGGGTGACGTGATGAAGGAGTCGGTGCAGATCGCGCTGTCCTACCTGCGCTCGCACGGCGCCGAGCTGGAACTGCCGGTCGGCGACCTGAAGGACCGCGGCATCCACGTGCACGTCCCGGCCGGCGCGGTGCCCAAGGACGGGCCGAGTGCCGGCATCACGATGACGACCGCGCTGGCGTCCCTGCTTTCGGGCCGGGTCGTGAAGTCGGACGTCGCGATGACCGGTGAGGTGTCGCTGACCGGACGCGTGCTGCCGATCGGCGGGGTCAAGCAGAAGCTACTGGCCGCGCACCGGGCCGGGATGAAGACGGTGATCATCCCGCAGCGCAACGAGCCGGATCTCGACGACGTCCCGGCCGAAGTGCTGGCGCGGCTGGACGTGCACGCCGTGGCGAACGTCCGCGACGTGCTGGACATCGCGCTGGCCCCGGCGACGGCTCCGGTCGCCCAAGCGGCGTAACAGCGCGAGGCCGAAGCCCCGGATCCCACTCAGGATCCGGGGCTTTCGGCATTCGAGATCCGGACGGATCCGGACATTAATCAGTCTTAAACTTCATATCACGGTTTGATAACGTAGATTCCGTGCCACCCCGCCGGGTGCGGCCACTGAGCCTTGAGAGGGCAAGGTCATGAGTCACGGAATTCTGTACCCCCTGCTGCCGAAGCGCAGGTGCGTTTCGGCCGGTCAGATCGCCTGTCTGAGCATTCTCACCGCATTCACCACCCTGCTGACCTTCGCCGGCACGAGCGCACCGATCGCGGCCGGGATCGCGGTCACCCTGCTCGGTGCCGTCCTCGGCCGTCCCGTGCCCGCGCGGACACGCCGGTGAACACCGAATCGGAGTTCATGGCACACCTGCGCGAACTCCGCGACCGAAGCGGTCTCAGCATCCGCGCACTGGCCGCCGCGACCGGTCAGTCGCGCAGCACCTTGGCCGACACCTTGGCCCGGAACACCTTGCCCAGCAACGAAAACCAGATGAGAGTCCTGCTCCGCGTGTTATTGCGGGCCGTTCCGGGGGAGCCGGGACTCGACGACCATCTCGTCGCCTGGCGTCACCTGATCGGACGCCGACACCACCGCAATGGAGGATGTGCCCCGCTCGACCGGATACTCTTCGCCATCGACATCGCGGAACAGCGCGGCGGGGACGAAGCGCCAGGTCTGCGCAAGGCGAAGGAAATCGTGTTGAGCCAGGGTTTCCTACGAAAGTTCCCTTCTCGCGGTGAATACGCCGCGAATTCACCTGGAAGTCCCGTTCCACCCGTAACCTCCGAGCCGCTCCTTTCCCGCACCACCACATCAGCGGATGCCTTGGAGGCATGAGTGAAGCGACGGAATTTCCTGCGCGCGGCCGTGGTCGGCGCCGGTGTCACGGCGTTCGGCAACCGGCTTTCGGGGACGGCCTTGGCCGCTCCCGCACAGAACGGACCCAGCCCGTACGGCGCGCTCCAGGCGGCCGACGCGAACGGAATCCAGCTGCCCGCGGGTTTCACCAGCCGGGTCATCGCGCGCTCCGGCCAGAAGGTCGCGAGCACCGGTTACACCTGGCACAGCGCCCCGGACGGCGGCGCGGTGTTCGCCGACGGCAGCGGCTGGATCTACGTTTCGAACTCGGAGATCACCCCTGGCGGCGGCGCGAGCGCGGTCAGGTTCGACGCGAGCGGGAACATCACCGGCGCCCACCGCATCCTGGCGAACACGCGCCAGAACTGCGCGGGCGGCAAGACTCCTTGGAACACCTGGCTTTCCTGTGAGGAGGTCGACCTCGGATTCGTCTACGAGTGCCAGCCGAACGGTCCGGCCACGGCCGCCGTCCAGCGGCCCGCGATGGGGAAGTTCAAGCACGAGGCCGCGGCGGCCGACCCGGTGCGCAAGGTCGTCTACCTGACCGAAGACACCTCGGACGGCTGCTTCTACCGCTTCGTCCCGACGACCTGGGGCAACCTCTCCGCCGGAACACTGCAGGTGCTGAAGGCGGGCACGGCGACATCGGGCAGCTTCACCTGGGCGAACGTGCCCGACCCCGACGGCTCCCCCACCGCGACCCGCAACCAGGTCTCCGGCGCCAAGCGGTTCACCGGCGGCGAAGGGCTGCACTACGCCAACGACACCGCGTGGTTCACCACCAAGGGTGACAACCGCGTCTGGCAGCTCAACCTCACGAACAGCACCTACGAGCTGGCCTACGACGACTCGCTGGTCAGCCCCGGCTCGGCGCCGCTGACCGGCGTCGACAACGTCACCGGGACGTCGTCGGGTGACCTGTTCGTCGCCGAGGACGGCGGGAACATGGAGATCTGCATCATCACGCCGAACGACATCGTGGCACCGTTCCTGCGGATCAGCGGCCAGAGCTCGTCGGAGATCTGCGGCCCCGCGTTCACCCCCGCCGGGAACCGGCTGTACTTCTCGTCGCAACGCGGCACCTCCGGTTCGTCCTCCGGCGGGATCACCTACGAGGTGACCGGCCCCTTCCGTTCCTGACCACCGCGTGCGGGGCCGCCCGGCCCGGGCGGCCCCGCACTGGCTCAGGCGTCGGTGCGGTCCTTCTCACGCAGTCGGGTCACCACGAAGAGGGTCAGCGCGACCGCGACGGCCGCGATCACGAAGTACTGGAAGAACCCGGCGTACTCCTCGACCAGGTGCCAGCTCTCCCCCAGTCCGTACCCGGCCAGCACGAACACCGTGTTCCAGATCAGGCTGCCCACCGTCGTCAGGGTCAGGAACCGCCAGAACGGCATCCGCTCGATCCCGGCGGGCAGCGAGATGAGACTGCGGAAGATCGGCACCATCCGGCCGAGGAACATCGCCTTGGCACCGTGCTTCTGGAACCAGGCCTCGGTCTTGTCGAAGTCGGAGGTCTTGACCAGCGGGATCTTCGCCATCCAGCGGCGCGTGCGGTCGCGGCCGAGCAGCATGCCGAGGTAGTACACGATGATCGCGCCGGCGACCGAACCAAAGGTCGTCCATACCAGCGCTTCCACCAGGGTGAACGTCCCCTGGCTGGCGGAGAACCCGGCGAGCGGCAGCACCAGTTCGCTGGGGATCGGCGGGAACAGGTTGTCCAGTCCGACGATGATCGCGGCTCCCGGACCTCCCAGTGAGTCCATCAGTGACACTGCCCAGCCGGCGAGGCCGCCCATCGATTCGTTGGTGGCTTCGGCGAGGAGGAGGTTCATGGCGGCCTTTCGTGGTCGTCTGCGGTACCAACGAACCTACGAATTGCGCGGGTTCCGCACCCTGCGGTGAAGCGGCACAGATCACTGAGGAAAACCGCAATACCGACCTTCCGATACCCCGCTAACCTGGCCCTATGCCTTTTCCGGCAGCGACGCGCCGCTACCTGCGCAAGATGCTCCGCGGCACGCTGGGCCTGGCGATCGGCGCCATGACAGCGGTCGCGGAGTTCTTCTACGTGCTCTTCGGCGGCATCGCGCTCGCGGTCCCCGCGTTGCGACGGCCCGTCTTTTCGGGCGCCCGCACACTGTCCGAAATGGAACGACAACGGCTGGAGAAGTACTTCGGCGCCGAGAACGCGACGGACTACACCGGACGCCGCGCGATGGCCTACCTGGTCCCGCGTTGCGTCATCGGGCTGCTCAGCGCCGGGATCTTCGGCATGATCCTGTTGGGTGCCGGATCCGGTGTGATCATCGGGTATCAGCTCCTCGACGGCAGGTCGCCCGGCGGTGAGGCCCCGGCCGATTGGTACGACCCGGTCACCACCGTGCTCTTCGGCGCACTGCTCATTTTCCTTTCCCTGCAAGGACTCATCGGGGCCGCGACGCTGGATCGCAAGCTGGCGATGAGCTTTTTCGGCCCCAGCAAGAAGGAACAGCTGCGCCGCCGGGTGTCCGAACTCGCGACCAGCCGGGCGGAGGTGGTCGAGGCGGTCAACGGTGAGCGCCGCCGGATCGAACGGGACCTGCACGACGGCGTCCAGCAGCGGCTCGTCGCGCTGGGGATGCTGCTCGGCCGGGCGCGGCGCGCCGGTGATCCGGGTCACGCGTCGGAGCTGCTCCGGCAGGCACACGAGGAATCTCAGCGCGCCCTCGAAGACCTCCGCGAGGTGTCGTGGCGGGTGTATCCGATCGCGCTGGACTCGGACGGGCTGCACCCCGCGTTGGAAGCGCTCGCGGAACGCTCCGGCGTGCCGGTCCACCTGCGGGTCGACCTGCCGGAACGGCCACCGGCGGCCATCGAGACCGTCGTCTACTTCGTGGCGTCCGAAGCGGTCACCAATACGATCAAGCACGCCGCGGCGACGCGGATCGACATCGAGGCCGAACGGGAGGGGGACAGCGTGCGGGTGCGGATCACCGATGACGGCACGGGTGGAGCGCGTGCGTCGGGCGGCGGCCTGTCGGGCCTCGCGCGGCGCGTCGCGGCAGCGGACGGGGAGTTCACCGTGGACAGTCCGCTCGGGGGGCCGACCGTGGTGACGGCGGTACTGCCGTGCGAGTGATCCTCGCCGAAGACTCGACCCTGCTGCGCGAGGGGCTGGTCCGGTTGCTGGTCGAAGAGGGGCACGAGGTCGTGGCGTCGGTCGGCGACGGTGACGCGCTCCTCTCGACGACCGCCGCGTATCGACCGGACGTGATCGTCACCGACGTCCGTATGCCGCCGACCCACACGGACGAGGGTCTTCGCGCGGCACTCGAGATCCGGAAGCGCTGGCCGGAGATCGGCGTCCTGGTGCTCTCGCAGTACGTCGAGAAGCGCTACGCCGCCGAGCTGATCACCGGCGACGGCGAACGCGTCGGCTATCTGCTGAAGGACAGGGTCGCCCAGGTGGGCGAATTCCTGGACGCGCTCGACCGGGTCGCCGCGGGTGGGGCGGCGTTCGATCCGGAGGTGGTCCGGCGGCTGCTCGCGCGGACCACGCACACCGATCCGCTCGCGAAGCTGACCGTCCGAGAGCGTGAAGTGCTGGAGAAAATGGCGCAGGGCCACACGAACGCCGGGATCGCCGAGTCGCTGTTCGTGTCGTTGAGCGCCGTCGAGAAGCACGTCAACGCCATCTTCGACAAGCTCGGGCTGGCCACCACCGCCGGCTACAGCCGTCGCGTCCTGGCGATCCTGCGCTACCTGGGTTCCTGACCTCCGAGTTGACAGGCAAGTGACGACTTGCCTATAACTGAGTCGTGGACGGCGACCTGTTCAAGGCCATCGGCGACGCGACGCGACGCGTCATCCTGGACGAACTGACCGAAAAGGACGGTCAAACACTGTTCGAGATCTGCGGACGGCTGACCATGAAACATGGCCTGAGCTCTTCGCGCCAGGCCATCTCGCAGCACCTCGCGATGCTCGAACAGGCGGGCTTGGTGCACACCCGACGGCAGGGCCGCTACAAGTTCCACCACATCGACACGAGTCCACTGCGCTCGATCGTCGAGCGGTGGCCCATCGACCGAGAGGAACCGAACCCGTGATCCGCATCAACATCACCAGCGTCTTCGTCGACGACCAGGCCAAGGCGCTCGCGTTCTACACCGAGAAGCTGGGGTTCCAGAAGAAGCACGACGTCCCCACCGGCGACGCCCGCTGGCTCACCGTGGTCTCCCCCGCCAACCCGGACGGCGTCGAACTGCTGCTGGAGCCGGACGGGCACCCCGCAGCGGGCCCGTTCAAGAAAGCACTGGTCAGCGACGGTATCCCATTCACCCAGTTCGCCGTCGACGACGTCTTCGCCGAGGTCGAACGTCTCAAGGGATTGGGTGTCGAGTTCACCCAGGACGCCGTCGACCTGGGACCGGTGGTCACCGCCGTCTTCGACGACACCTGCGGCAACCTGATCCAGCTCGCCACGATGAAGTAGCTCCCGCACGAGAAAGCGGGGCCCGGTCCACTGTGGACCAAGCCCCGCTTTATTTCACTTAGAGATGGGGCGTTTCCTTACTGCTGCACCCATTCCACGAGTTCCACGGGCACACCGTTCGGGTCGGTGACCATGAAGAGGCGTTCTCCCCACGGCTCTTCCCGCAACGGCAGCGTGATCTCAACACCTTCGTCGCGCAGGCGCTTCTCCTCGGCTTCGAGGTTCTCGACCGTGAAGGCCACGATCACGCCGGATGCGCGCTGCTGCCGCAGGTTCTCCGGCAGAACCTCGATCCCCGCCTGGAGCAGAACGATGGTCACCTTCGCGGTTTCATGGCCGAGGGAGACGAAACCCTCCGCGGCCATCTGCTCGGTGAAGCCGAAGTGCTCGGTGAAGAAGCGGCTGGAGGCGGCGACGTCGTCGACGGTCAGCGAAACAGTGGAGGCAAGGACGTTCATGGGCTATCCCCTTCGGTCGGCGGTGAGTTTTCGGAGGTGCTGATCGGTCAGTACGACCGGCGGCGCGGGACGCCGAACGAGCGGCGCACCGGCGTCGAGCGGCCGGGGAACGGCTGCTGATGGCGGCGGTCGTTCCGGCGGGCCTGGGCGCGGTTGGTGCCTTCGTTGCCTTGGGGGATTCGAGCAGTCAAGGAGCCTCTTCTCTCTCAGTCGGTAGTACGGACGTAAGTTTACACTCGAACTACAAGACGTCAAGGATATTTTTGCGACGGTGGTAAACTTCGCTCATGACCAGCACGGATGTGGGTTTACGAGAGCTCAAGAAGCAGGAGACGCGGCAGCTGATCTCCGACCAGGCGACGGTCCTGTTCATGGAGAAGGGCTTCGAGGAGACGACGATCGCCGAGATCGCCGCGGCGGCGAGGGTCGCGAAGAAGACCGTCACCAACTACTTCCCGCGCAAAGAGGACCTGGCCATGGACCGGCACGAAGAGTTCACGAGCGGGCTCGCGAACGCGGTCAGCTCCAGGAAGGCCGGTGAGTCGGCGCTGGCCGCGCTACAGCGCACCTTCCTGGACGCGGTGGCGGAGCACTCGCCCATGATCGGCTTCACCGGGCAGGCCTTCGCGAAAATGGTGCTGGAGAGTCCGACCCTGACCGCGCGACAGCGTGAGCTGCACGAACTGCGGGAAGAGGCACTCGCCAAGGTGCTCGCGACCGAGACCGGAGCCGACGCGGACGACGTCACCCCGGTCATGGCGGCCGCTGAACTCAACGCGATCGACCGCGTCCTCTTCCGCGAAACCCTCCGGCGTTCACATGCCGGCGAGAGCAACGACAAGATCGCCGAAGCGCTGGCGAAGGCGACCAAGCGGGCTTTCGAGCTGCTTGAACCGGCCTTCGGCGACTACGCGATCCGCGAGTAGCTCAGCGTTTTTTGGTGGCCAGCACCACCGCGACGACCACAGCGGCGACGAAGGCGACCACCAAGAGCAGGATGATGAGGTGCAACGGCGTAATCGCGAACATGGAACCCCCTTATCAGAGGAGCATCCTAAGTGACCTTCACCGACGAAGAGATCGCGTACCTGCGCTCACAACCCTTAGCCCGCTTCGCGACCCTGTCCGCCGACGGCGAGCAGCCCGACGTCGTGCCGCTGTCGTTCGAGTTCGACGGCACCCATTTCTGGGTCGGCGGCGGGGGCGGATCGGTCCTCGCGACCCGGAAGTTCCGCAACATCCAAGCGGGGCAACGGAAAGTCGCCCTGGTCATCGATGACATGGTCTCGTTCGACCCGTTCATCGCGCGCGGCGTCCGGATCTACGGTGAGGCCGCCGATCCGGTCGAACGAGTGGGCATCGTCGGCCCGGGCAGCTACGCGCGCGTCACGCCGACGGTGTCGTGGAGCTGGAACATGGCGGGCGAACCCGTGGGCGAGACCTGGTACGCGTCGAGGCGGGCGGTTCACGGGGAGACATAGAGGTGCATGTCCCGCGCGATGCCGCCGATCTCCTGATGGGCGGGCAGTAGTCCTTCGTGCCGGTAGTCCGCCTTCTCGGCCGCGCGGATCGAGCCGCGATTCCACGGTTCGATGTACAGCTCGATCCGCTCCACGCCCGGCACCGTCCGGGCGAACACGGTGATCGCTTTGAGCGCGTCGGCCGCGAACCCGCGTCGCCGATGCTTCGGCGAGACTGAATAGCCCACGATCCCGACGCCTTCCGACAGTTTCCGCAGCCACAGCCCGATCGTGCCGACCGCCGCGCCTTCCGCGGCGATCACGAACGGGAAGCCCCTTCCCTCGGCGTGACGGCTTTGCTGTCGTCGTACCCAATCTTTGGCTTCCTGCCTCGTGGGATGCGCGGGGAGGTTGCCGATGAGCGGCACGTACGGATCTTCGCCGAGTTCGAGGACGAGACCGACGTCCGCTTCGACGAACTCGCGGAGGACGACGGATCCGTGGGCCGGCGGAGTGGTGGGCCAGGGCTGCGGCTCGGTCATCGGTCCATTCTTGTCGGGGGTCGGCGGTACGGTCTGTTCATGCGGGATCTGGTCGTGACGGAGAACAGCACGATCGACGGCGTGATCGAACTGGCGGGCGACTGGTTCAGCCCTGGCGACAGCGATCCGGACGTCGACCTGTCCGATGTCCTGGCCGCGCTCCACGAACAACGTGAAAACGCCGACGCGTTCCTCCTCGGACGCGTCACCTTCGAAGACATGCGCGGCTACTGGCCGAAGCAGACCGCCGACACGACAGGAATCTCGGCTTATCTGAACTCCGTGAGCAAGTACGTGGTCTCCAGCACGCTGACGGAGCCGGAGTGGGAGAACACGACGGTGCTCTCCGGTGGCGTGCGTTCGGAGATCGAGAGGCTGAAGGCCGCCGAGGGCAAGGACATCGTGACGACCGGCAGCATCTCGCTGGTGCGGGCGCTCATCGCCGAGGGGCTGGTCGACGAGTACCGGCTGTTCGTCTATCCCGTCGTGGCCGGGGAAGGGCGGCGGCTGTTCGAGGGAGCGACCGGTGTTCCGAAGCTTCGGCTGGTGGAGGAACGGACGTTCACCTCGGGGATCGTGCTGCTGCGCTACCGGTCCTCTTCGGAATGACGTGCTCACCGACCGCTCGGTAGGGTCGGCGTACTCCTGCGTAGCGGCTGGGGAACGACGGAGGTGGCGGTCATGGTCGACGCGTCGAAGTTCACGGCCGAGGTGTATCGCCGCGCTGCCGCCCGGCCCGATGCGCCGCCGCGGCTGACCCGGGCGGCGGACTGCGTGCTGGACGGCAAGTTCAGCTGGGAAGAAGTCGCCGCCGGAACATGCCCGCATCCGCTCGCGCAGGCACTGTTCACTCCGAAAGCCCAGGAAAAGCTGTGGCCGCTCTTGGCAGAGGTCGCCGCGGACGTCCAACCCGCGCCCGCGCCGGCCGAACCCCGGCGCGCGCGGAAACCGCCTCCGACGGACGACGACTTCAGCGGGTTCACCTACCTCGAAGACCTGGCTGAACCGAGCAGGCATCCGGCATGGCCACCGAGGCCGGATCCCGGCCGGTGAGCGCCCGCGTTTGCAGACGCGATCGATACTCGCCCGACCGAGTGGCCCAGGAAACCGACGAGCGTCTCCGGACGTCTGCAAGTCGACCGGCCTAAGTGACATGGAGGAGTCAAATGCCACAGCCCAAGGGCTTCAGCGTCGAGATCGACGACTTGAAAACCATGGCCACGGACGACAAGGGCGGCACCGGGATGCCCAGCGCCGAGAACCTGGTCCGAACGGCGTCGACGTCGATGCGTGATCTCTACACCTCACCCGTCGAAGCGTTCGGGTCCGAGGTCGACGAGGCCACCGAGCTGGGCCGCAACCGGAACAAGCTGATCGCGTTGCTGATCATGGGCGGGGTGGGCATCAGCGATTCGCTCGACGTGGCGGCGTCACGGCTCAAGACCATCGCCGAGATGTACGAGCGGGTCGAACGAGAGATCGTCGGGAAGTAGGGGACTTCGATGACCGACTTCAGTCCAGTCGCCTTCACGGCGATGTACAACAGCCTGTGCGACAAGGCCCGTAGCGAGTGGCCCGCGACGCCAGGCGCCTCGGACGACACCCTTTTCCTGCTTCAGCCACTGCGAGACTGGCTGAAGTTCGCCGTGGACGGCGATCTCGGCGCGTTCTCGGGGGCGCCGGGCGACATCCTCCGGAAGAAGGAGGCGTTCGAGGAGTCCCGGAACATCCTGAAAGGCATCGGCAACCGGCTCGTCACCCACTGGTCCGGGGAGGCGTCGCGGGAGTACACCAAGTATCTCGACATGGTGCAGAGTCACCTGGGGTACTTCGCGGGCGGATCCGAGAACATCGACGACGCCGAGGGTTATCTGCCCGAGGCGTCCGGGCTGCTGGACGCGGCGTTCGCGGTGCAGGCCGCCCGCAAGAACGACCTGCACCAGCTGGGGATGTCGCTGGACTCGGCACTGGACCGGCTCGACGAAGGCACCGACATGCGAGCGGCCATGCTCTTCTGCGGCAAGGTCGCCGAGCTCGCGATCGGCCAGATTCCCAACGGGAAACTCGGCCTCGACGTGGTCAGGCTGCTGTGGGGAACGAGTGGCCTGGCGTCCGGAGCGCCCACGCAGACTCAAGGCGGGGACTCGACGCACATCGACGTCGGCATCAGCAGCGGGGTCACCGACGTGATGTGGGCGTTCCAGCAGCAGCTGAACAAGGTGATGGAGAACTACCGCAACGCCGTGAAGGCACTGAACGGGCGGATGGACAGGTTGTTCGCCCACATCGACGCCCGCAACGCCGCGGACCTGGAGTGGAAGGACCACATCCCCAGCTGGGAAGGGAAGACCGGTCTCACGCTGGCGCAACTGCTCTCGCTGGCCAACTCGAACCTGACCCCGGAACTCGCCGAGAAGGCGGGCAAAACCCCCGCGCCGGAGATGCCTGCCGAGAAGAAGAAGGAAGAACACCGGCCGCCCGGTCCGCCCGTCGGGACCTGAGCCGCGCCCGCCGGTACATGGTGAGGGGTGGGCTGTGTGGATTTCGGGTCATCCAATGCACCGAAATCCACACGGCGAGGGGACGCGGCCCGGCATCAGGGCCGGACACGGCACGAACAAGAGCGGCCCCGTGACGTGGTCACGGGGCCGCTCTGGTGTGGCGAGTGAGGGATTCGAACCCCCGAAGGCGTAGCCGTCTGATTTACAGTCAGATCCCTTTGGCCGCTCGGGCAACTCGCCGTGGCCGGGCAAGCCCGGTCGAGATGAAAGAATACCCAAGGCCGTGGCGGGCCCGTCAACCGGGTTACACAGGGCTAGGGTGGAAGCTCCTGACAAGCGAGTACGAGGTGTGAGAACACGTGGCGGATCCCTCTTTCGACGTGGTGAGCAAGGTCGATCGCCAGGAGGTGGACAACGCCCTGAACCAGGCCAGCAAGGAACTCGGTACGCGGTTCGACTTCCGGGGTACCGGGACCAAGATCGACTGGTCCGGCGAGGAGGCGATCGCGATCGAGTCGGAGACCGAGGAGCGGGCGCTGGCGGCGGTCGAGGTGTTCAAGGAGAAGCTGATCAAGCGCGGCATCTCCCTGAAGGCCTTCGAGGCGGACGAGCCGGCGTTGTCCGGCAAGATCTACAAGGTGGGCGGCAAGATCCTGCAAGGGATCGCGTCGGACAAGGCGAAGCAGATCGCCAAGTTCATCCGCGACGAGGGCCCGAAGGGGGTCCAGGCGCAGATCCAGGGCGACCAGCTGCGGGTGTCCGGCAAGAAGAAGGACCAGTTGCAGGACGTGATCGCCTTGCTCAAGGGCAAGGACTTCGAGATCGCGCTGCAGTTCACGAACTACCGCTGATCTCAGCGAAGAGGGCCACCTTCGGGAGCACCGAAGGTGGCCTTCGTCATACCTACGACGCGGTGACCGTCCAGGTCTCGTCGCCTTCGATCGACACGAACGCGGGGCCGGGCACGGGAACGTCGCCCTTGTAGTCGCCGAGCTGGTTCACGGGGAGATCCGAGAAGTCGTCGCTGTGCACCCACACCGCGGTGCGACCGCTGTTCTTGGTGG
Organism: Amycolatopsis sp. cmx-11-12; assembly: GCF_046269425.1. Lineage (NCBI taxonomy): Bacteria > Bacillati > Actinomycetota > Actinomycetes > Pseudonocardiales > Pseudonocardiaceae > Amycolatopsis > Amycolatopsis sp. cmx-11-12. Next base: position 257,557 of record NZ_JADNQM010000002.1, read on the forward strand.
TGACAGCAACCGACGAGACGGTGTCGGGCACGGAGAAGACGGCCTCGCTCTTACCCGAGAGGGGCTTGCCCGGCTCCAGCACGGGCAGGCCGCTTTCGTCGGTGATGGTCAGCGTCCAGGCGGCGTTCGCCTTGATCGTGAACGTCTTCGCCCGGTAGCCGGGCATGTCGTTGATCCACTGCGTGCCCTTGTAGGGGCCGCTGTCGTTGACGATCAGCTCGTTCTCGGTGTTGACCGCGACGTGCCCGGAGCACTTCGGACAGTCGAAGGTCACAAAGCCCATGCGCATCGGCCAGGCCATGGTGACCGTCGCGCTTCCCTTGCCCGAGTGCTTCTCCGGGGGTTGGGGGCCGGGCGGCGGGGTGGTCGTGGACGTCGGCGGCGGGGTGGGCACGCCGGAGGAATCACGCAGGCCTTCGGACGCGGCCCGCGGGACGACTCGGCCCATGTTCGGCGGAGAGCAGGCCACCAGACCTGCGGTCAGCAGCACGGCGCTCAAGGCCGCGCACAAACGCCTGATCACGTATCCCCCTAGTCGAGCCCCCAAGGGATCTTCGCCGGGTGATCGCCCAGCGTTACCGCGCCACCCGGCCGAGCGATTCGGGTCACCCGCGCGTGGGTTTCTGCCGCGACGCCTTCGCGGGAGTCCGAAATGGACAAATGCCCGTGATGTAATCCGGCGTTCGCGTTCGAGGAAGGTCACGATGAAGCGCCGACTCAGCACCGTACTCGCCCTCGCACTGTCACTCACCGTGATCGCGTCGCTGCTCACTTCGGCGCAGGCCGCCGAACGGCAGCAGCTCGTTCCCGGCTACGGCTCGTACGCGCGACTCATCCGCCTGGAGCATTCCGCCATCGGCCGCGGCCGCATCCTCGCGTCACTGACCAGCGAAGACTCGAGCGGCAAGTTCACCCCGATCATGGAAAGCACCGACGAGGGCCAGAGCTTTCACAAGATCGGCGAGGTCCGCGACCGCGACGGTCGCAACGGCATGTGCTGCGGAACGCTGTACGAGCTGCCGCAGCGGGTCGGCAGGCTGCGCGCGGGCACTCTGCTGTGGGCCGCGAGTTACCGTCAGGACGCCGGTCCGCAGCGGCGGATCGGCATCAAGATCTGGTACAGCCGCGACGCGGGTCGCAGCTGGTCCTTCCTGTCCGAGGCCGCGCGCTCGCACAACCACGACGGCATCTGGGAGCCGGAGTTCGTCGTCGACGCGGGCGGCACGCTGTGGCTGCACTACGCCGACGAGACCGAGGCGCCGCAGTTCGCGCAGGTGATGAACCGGGTCGCGTCCACCGACGGGGTGCACTGGGGCACCAAGCAGCGCACGATGGCCATCCCGCCCCATCGGGTCCGGCCGGGGATGCCGATCATCCGGCGCCTCCCCGACGGCCGGTACTACCTGGCGTACGAGATCTGCAACTACGGCAACCGCTACTGCGACCCGTACTTCAAGATCTCCTCCGACGGCGCCAACTGGGGCGACCCGCTCGATCCCGGAACCCGCGTGAACACCGCCAGCGGCAACTACTTCCAGCACGCCCAGACGATCACGCTGTTCCCCGGCGGCCCGAACGGCGTGCGGCTGGTGATGGTCGGGCAGATCTACACCAACGCCGCCGGCGTCCCGCAGGGCAAGAACGGCAAGGTCCTGCTCGCCAACGACAACTTCGGCGCCGGGAACTGGTACGAACTGCCCGCGCCGGTCCATGTCACCGGCATCCACAACAACTTCTGCCCCAACTACAGCTCGACACTGCTGCCGGTCGACGGCGGCAAGAACGTGTTGCAGATCTCCACCGAATACAACGACGGCTGCAAGGCCTATTTCGCGAAGGGTCCGGCGTTCTGATCCACCCGGTAGTGTGAGTCGCAGGTCGGACGACTACGAAGCGGGGGCGCTGGATGAAGGGCATCGTGCTGGCGGGGGGCAGCGGGACGCGGCTGCATCCCATCACCCAGGCCATCTCGAAACAGCTGTTGCCGGTCTACGACAAGCCGATGATCTACTACCCGATCTCGGTGCTGATGTTCGCCGGGATCCGCGAGATCCTGATCATCTCGACCCCCGCCGACCTGCCGAACTTCCGCAAGCTCCTCGGTGACGGCAGCCAGTTCGGGCTCAGTTTCAGCTACGCCGAGCAGGCCGCCCCCAACGGGCTGGCCGAGGCGTTCGTCATCGGCGCGGACTTCGTCGGCGACGACCAAGTGGCGCTCGTGCTCGGTGACAACATCTTCTACGGCCAGGGTTTCTCCAGCAGGCTGCAAGCCGCCGCGACCGCGCTCGACGGCTGCGTGCTGTTCGGCTACCCGGTGAAGGATCCGCAGCGCTACGGCGTCGGCGAGATCGACGCCGACGGCAAGCTCCTCTCCATCGAGGAGAAGCCCGAGAAGCCGAAGTCGAACAAGGCCATCACCGGCCTGTACTTCTACGACAACCAGGTACTTGAGATCGCCCGCGACCTCAAGCCTTCCCCGCGCGGCGAACTCGAGATCACCGACGTCAACCTCGCCTACCTGCGGCAGGACCGCGCGACCCTGATCGACCTTGGTCGCGGGTTCGCCTGGCTCGACACCGGCACGCACGACTCGCTGCTGGAAGCGGGCCAGTTCGTGCAGGTCCTCGAACACCGGACGGGCGTCCGGATCGCCTGTCTCGAGGAGGTCGCGCTGCGGATGGGCTTCATCGACGCGGACGAGTGCTTCGCGCTCGGCGCGAAGCTCGCGAAGTCCGGCTACGGCGAATACCTGATGAACGTCGCGCGTACGCAAGGCGCTACCGGCTGAACAGGTGCTCCCGCAGGGTGTCGCCGGTGTAGTCGGTCCGGAAGACACCCAGCTCTTGGAGATGCGGAACGACGTCGTCGACGAACGCGTCCAGTCCGCCAGGGGTCAGGTGCGGCACCAGCACGAAGCCGTCGGCGGCGTCGCTCTGGACGTACTCGTCGATCGATTCGGCGACCTGCCGGGCGGTGCCGACGAACTGCTGGCGCGCGGTCACCTCGATGACCAGTTCGCGGATCGAGAGCTTCTTCTCCTCCGCGATCGCCCGCCATTTCGCGGCCACGGCCAGTGGATCCTTCTCGTGCCGGACGCGGCCCCAGGTGAGCGGTTCGGCGTCGGGATCCGGGTCGACCTCGGGCAGCGGGCCGTCGGCGTCGTAGGCGGAGAGGTCGCGGCTCCAGACCTGTTCGAGGAACTGGATCGCGGTCGCCGGGCGCACCTGCTGGTAGCGGATCTCGCGGGCGTACTCGTGCGCGTCCTCCTCGGTGTCGCCGAGGACGAACGTCGCGGCGGGCATGATCAGCAGCTCGCCGGGCTCGCGACCGTGGGCGGGCAGCCGTCGCTTGACGTCGGCGAAGAACTCCTTGCCGCTTTCCAGCGAACCGTGGCGGCTGAAGATGACGTCGGCGGTCTTGGCGGCGAATTCCCTGCCCTCGTCGGAATCCCCTGCCTGGATGACGATCGGCTGCCCCTGCGGCGTCCTCGGAACGGTGAACTCACCGCGGATGTCGAACTGCTGTCCACTGTGGACGAAGCGGCCGATGCCGCGGGCAAAGACGCCGTTCTCCTTGTCCCCCACCAACGCGTCGGGCGCCCAGCTGTCCCAGAGTTCGCGCACGGTGGCGAGGAATTCCTCGGCGCGACGGTAGCGGTCCTCGCGTTTGAGGAAGCCACCTCGCCGGAAGTTCTGCCCCGTCCACGCGTCGGGTGAGGTGACGACGTTCCACGCGGCGCGACCGCCGGAGAGGTGGTCGATGCTGGCGACCTGGCGTGCGACCTCGTACGGCTCGTTGAAGGTCGACGACAGTGTTCCCGCGAGGCCGAGCCGGGTGGTGACCGCGGAGAGCGCGGCCAGCACGGTGGTGGTGTTCGGCCGCCCGACGACGTCGGAATCGAGGATCTCGCCCGCGTGCTCGCGCAGGCGCAGGCCTTCGGCGAGGAACAGGAAGTCGAACTTGCCCCGCTCGGCCGTGCGCGCCAGGTGCTCGAAGGACGAAAAGTCGATTTGGCTACCCGAACGCGGGTCGCTCCACACGGTCGTGTTGTTGACGCCGGGGAAGTGCGCGGCGAGTTTGACCTGCTTGGGCATCTGTCACGCCTCCGCGTACTGGTTGGCGGCGACCCCGAGGCCGAGGTGGTCGCGCAGGGTGGTGCCGGTGTAGGTCTGCCGGAACAGGCCGGCGCCCTGGAGCGCGGGGACGGTCTCGGCGGTGAAGAGCGCCAGGTCGTCGGGCAGGACGGCGGGCCTGATGTGGAAGCCGTCGAGGTCGCCCGCGTTGGCGAGACGGGGCAGTTCGGCGGCGAGGTCGGTGGGGGTGCCGGTGAAACTCAGGCCCGGCGGGAAGGGCGCGTAGGCCTCCAGTGCGTGGCGGCGGTCGACGGCCGCCTGCTCGGTCTCGGCGAGCACGATGGACAGTCCGGCCAGGAGTTTGGCGTCGGGGAAGCGCTCGCGGGCGTCGCGGACCTCGTCGATCAGGACGACGTCGGCGCCGCGCGCGTACGGCGAGTCGCCGTACACCGCGACGACGGGATGGCCCTGCGGCGGGCGCGGCGTGATCGAAGGTCCCTTGATGCTGAAGAAGCGGCCTTCGAAGTCGACGTAGTGCAGTTTCTCGCGGTCGATGAAGCGGCCTGTGGACTCGTCGCGGATGATCGCGCCGTCCTCCCAGCTGTCCCAGAGGCGCGCGATGACGTCAACGACCTCGGCGTTCTCCGCTTCGGCGTCCACCTCGGACGGCAGGGTGCGCCTGCCGAAGTGCGCGGCCTCGGCTTCGGTGCGCGAAGGCACCGCGAGGACGCCGGCGCGGCCGCGGCTCGCGAAGTCGAGCGAAGCGACGGCCGTCGAGATGTGGAACGGCTCGGTGTGCGTGGTGGTGACCGTCGGGACGAGGCCGATTCCGCTGGTCACCGGGGCTATCGCGGCGAAGGTCAGCAGCGCGTCGAGCCTGCCCCGGACGACCTCTTCACCGCCTGGCTGGAGCGTGAGGGTGTCATCGAGGGTGACGAAGTCGAGCGAAGCCGCTTCGGCGAGCTTCGCGTGCGCTAGGTATTGGGCGGCGGTGAACAAGGCGGCCGGGCGGACGTCGGAAACCCGCCAGGCGGCCGGGTGGTGGCCTGCCCCGTCGAGGGCGACCCCGAGGTGCAACTGCTGTGCGGAACCCATGCCCGGGGAACTCCCCCGCCCACCCCTCGATTCCCCCTCCCACGAGGTGAGACACCCGGCGGCCGATCGCGTTTAGCCCGCTAACTGCGCTCCGGAGGCCGACCTGCGTTTAGCCCCCTAATCGCGATCCGGGGGCGCGTCGCGATTAGCCCCCTAATCGCGATCCCGAGGGCGCGTCGCGATTAGCCCGCTAAACGCGATCTGGAGGCGCGTCGCGATTAGGGGGCTAAACGCGAAACGGCGGGGGGTTAGAAGGGGCGGCGGGCCATTTCCTCCAGGCGGCGGATGCGTTCGGCCATGGGTGGGTGGGTCGAGAAGAGCTTCGAGAGGCCCTCGCCCGGCCGGAAGGGGTTCGCGATCATGAGGTGCGACTGCGACACGAGCTTCGGCTCTGGCACGAGCGGCGCCGCGCGCGTCCCCCGGTCGAGTTTCCGCAGCGCCGACGCCAGCCCGAGCGGGTCGCCGGTGAGTTCCGCGCCCGACGCGTCGGCCTGGTACTCCCGCGACCGGCTCACCCCGAGCTTCACGACGGCGGCCGCGATCGGCCCGATCAGCACCAGCAGCAACGCGACCAGCGGGCTGTCGCCGTCCTCGCGGTTGCCGCCGCCGAAGACGCTGGTGAACATCGCGATGTTGGCGATCACGCTGATCACGCTCGCCAGCGCACCCGCGACACAGGAAATGAGGATGTCGCGGTTGTAGACATGGGACAGCTCGTGCCCCAGCACGGCCCGCAGTTCGCGTTCGTCGAGCAGGCCGAGGATGCCGGTGGTGCAGCAGACCGCCGCGTGCCGGGGGCTGCGGCCGGTGGCGAACGCGTTCGGGGCCTGCGTCGGGCTGATGTAGAGCCGCGGCACCGGCTGACGCGCGGTGGTCGCCAGTTCACGCACGATCCGGTACATCGCCGGCTGCTCGGCTTCGGAAACCGGGCGGGCGCACATGGCCCGCAGCGCCAGCTTGCCGGAGTTGAAATAGGCGTAGGCGTTGACCCCGAGCGCCACCAGCAGGCCGATGACCAGCGCGCCCCGTCCGAAGAACCCGCTGATCCCGACGATGAGCGCGGACAGCACGCCGAGCAGGACGACGGTCTTCAGCCCGTTCTGGTGTTTGTGCACGGCGTCCTGCTCCTTTCTTTCTCCGAGCATTCGGACGAGGGGAGGTTACTCATCGGAAACAACGCGATCGGGGGACGCTAAGTTCCTTCGCCCGGCCGGACCGCGGGTTATCGTCGAGCCCCGGAACGATCATCGGGAGGCGCCTGTGCGAGGACCCGAACTGAGCCGCCGAGCCCTGCTCACGCTGGCCGCGGCAGGCGCTTCCGCGGTCGCCTTCGCGCCGGCGGCCAGAGCCCAGAAAGTCCTCCTCGTCGAGGTCGGGGGCACCCCGGAGGCGATCGCGGTGAATTCCGTCACCGGCTTCGCCTACGTCTCGGACCCGGCCACCGGCACGATCGTCGTGCTCGACTCGCGGACCGACACCGTCGGCGCGGTGATCCCGGTCGGCGGCCAGCCCGCCGGGCTGGCGGTGGACACCGTGACCAACCGGGTCTTCGTCACCAATCCGCCCGCCGGGACCGTCCTCGTCGTCGACGGGCGGACCAACGACGTCGTCAGCGTGATCCCCGCCGGTCCGGGGGCGTCCAGTGTCGACGTCGACGAGCAGGCGAACCGCATCTACGCGGTCAGCGACCTCACCGGGAAGCTCGCCGTCCTCGACGGCGTCGGCTGCCGCCTGCTGAAACTGGTCCCGGGGCCCACACCCGCCCTGTCCTCGATCGCGGTGGACGGCGGCCGCAAACTCGCGCACTGCACCAGCACGGGCACGGACTCACTGGAGATCTTCGACATCGGAGCGGAGAAGTTCACCGGCGGCGTCAAGGTGGGCAAGTCACCGACCGGGGTCGCCGTGCACCGAGGGACCGGCACGGTGTTCGTCGCGAATTCGGCGATCCATCATCTGTCCGTTGTGGACGCGGACGCGCGCAAGGAAAAGGCGACGGTGCTGCTGCGCTCGGAATCGTCGGCCGTCGCGGTCCACCAAGGCACGAACACCGTTTACACCAACGGAGGCCCCAACGGCATCGCCCGGGTCGACGGCGTGACGAACCTGCTCACCGGTGACCTGTCACTCGGGGTGAACCCGGGCGCGGTCGCGGTCGACCAGCGCGCCAAAACGGTGTACGTGACGGATCCCTTGCGCGGCAGGGTTTCCTTGATCAAGGATTTCTGAGGAAAGCTCTGACGACACTCGCCCGCCCCGCCACCCGCGGGCATGATGGCGGGGTGAGCGAGTACGAATTGCGCGGCGGGCTGCAACCGGACGTGTCGGCGGTGGCCGCCGTACTGGCACACCACGGTGTCGAAGGACCGGACGGGAAGGCGCCCAGTGAGGCGTTGATCTTCGCCGCGTCCGGCGGGACCGGGGCCGGATACATCCTGTGGGACTTCGCGCACGAGACGATGTCGACGATCGTGTTCGGCTTCCGTGCGCGCTGGCAGTATCCGCAGGAGTGGCTGAAGTCCACAGTGGACCGTCTGGGCCTGCGGGCGGACATCCACACCACCGGCGGCAAACGCGCCGCCGCGAAACGGCTCACCGCGGACCTCGAAGCGGGGCGGCCGGTGATCGTCCTGCCCGACCGCGAGTCGCTCGGTTACTGGCATCTGCCGCCGGAGATGTCCGGTGGTGGCGGGCATTTCGTCGTCGCGTACGGCGAAGAGGACGGCCGGGTGCTCGTCGACGACCGGAACTTCGCCCCGCTGACGGTCGACCGGAAGACGTTCGACGCCGCGCGCGGCCGGGTCGGCTCGTACAAGAACCTGCTCGCGACGATCGAGCCCGGCGAGGTCGCCGACTGGCGGGTGGCCGTGCGCGGCGGGCTGACGGACTGCGCGCGGAACCTCTCGGCGTCGTCGAAGTCGTTCTCGCTGCCCGCCTGGGGGCGCTGGGCGAAGGCGATGACCGACGAACGCGACCCCAAGGGCTGGCCGCGCGCGTTCGGCGAGCGGCGCGGTCTCGTCGGGGCGTTGCTCAACGTCTGGGAAAGCGTCACCCCGGCCGGGATGGAGGGCGGGCATCTGCGCGGGCTGTTCGCCGACGCGCTCACCGAGGCCTCCGGGCTGCTCGACCTCCCCGCCCTGGGTGAACAGGCCACGACCTGGCGCGGGATCGCCGAACGCTGGGCGGAACTGGCCGAGACCGCCGTCCCGGCGTCGAACGCGGAGTTCGCCTGGGTGCGCGGGCTGGTCAGCACGGTGTCGGCGGGCGTCCGCGAGGGCGACGCGGGGCAGGACGCGGCCGCCGCGGCCGGCGAGGAGATGTGGAAACTCCGCGCGCACTACAACGACGAGATGCCGTTCACCGACGTCGAGGTCGGCGATCTGTTCGCCGCGATGGGCACGCAGATCCGGGACATCCACACCGCCGAGAGCACCGCGATCCGCGAGCTCTCCGAAGCCCTGATGGAGTGAACCCGGCCCGGTGTCCGTTGCGCCGCGCGGCCGGATCGGCCCGCGATCGTTGAAGATCAACTTCGTGCACGCACATCCGCTGGGGACGACGCCCGAGCGCCCCGCCCCCGAGATCCACCTTTACCGCCACCGCCTGCGTGTCACCGACCTGGACCATCTCGGCTACGTCGGGAACGTCCGGCTGCTGGACTACTTCCAGGAAGCCCAGGTCGCGATGCTCGATCCGCTGCGCGAACGCGTCTTCCAGGCGAAGGGACCGGCCTACCTGATCGCGAAGCACAACGTCAGCTACGTGCGGCGGCTGACGTTCCGCGACCATCCGGTCGAGGTGGAGACCGTGGTCGGCCGGATCGGGACCTGCGACATCATGGTGAACAGCAGGCTCCGCGACGACAGGGCCGTCTACGCGCGCTGCCGCACCATCTGGGTCGCGTGCACCCTGCCCGACGGCGGCACCCGCCGCCTCGACGAAGAGGAACGCGCGCGGCTGACGCGGTTCAGCGGGACGATCGACGAGATCCCCGCCGCCCGCTGAAAACAGGTTTTTAACCGTTTATGCTCCATTTCCCGCAATACCGGAAAACGGCTGGGCCGTTCAGCGGCTGATCATCACCCTTTTCGGCCGGTACCTTCGAAAGACCTCTCCCCTGCAGAGATCCCCGGAGGTATTTCATGCCACGGTCGAAGTCTGTCCGCCTTCTCGCGCCCTTGGTCGGCGCCCTCATGCTGACGAGCGGGGTCGCTGTCGCCGCCCCTGCCGAAGGCGACCCCCAATTCATCCGCCTGGCCAGCAGGACCTTCGATCCGCTCAGCCAGCGGACGGCCACGAGTCATGACTGGAAAGGCGCCTACCTGCTCCAGGTCCGGGGTGCGCTGACCGACGTACAGCGCGGGCAATTGCGCGCACTCGGCGTGCGAATCGGGACCTATATTCCCGATTTCGCCTACGTGGTCCGACTGAAGCCGGAGAACAGGGAATCGGTCACGAAATTGAATTTCGTCCGCTGGCTCGGCGAATACCGGCCGGACGACAAGGTGGAGATCTCACTGGCCGCGACCGGTGACTACCTGGTGACGCTGGTCGAATCCGACGCGCGGGACCAGCGTGCGGTCGCCGAACGGATCCTGCGGCTCGAGGGCGGCATCGAGGCGATCTCGCAGAGCGGACAGCACATCGTCGCGAGACTCGGCTCCGGCCAGGTCGCCGCCGTGGCCCAGGGTGCCGAGGTGCTCGCCGTCGGCGCGATCACCGCCCCCGAGACCGACATGGCGAACGCGCGGGAAAGCAGCGGCGCGAACCACATCGAGAGTGTCGGCGGCTACCGCGGTCAGGGCGTGCGCGGTGAGGTGATGGACGGCGGGCTGCGCGTCACCCACCAGGAGTTCAAGGCGCGGCCGACGGTGATGCACGGTTCGAACTCGACCAGCACCAGCCACGGCACTTCGACGTACGGCCAGATCTTCGCGTCCGGCGTGAGCGCGCCGCAGCGCGGACTGCTGCCCGAAGGCCAGGGCATCTTCGCGACCTACAACAAGCCCGACCGCTACGCCCACACCAAGGAACTGGTCGACCCGGCGGGCAAGTACCGCGCGGTGTTCCAGAGCAACAGCTGGGGCGGTGGGCTGACGACGGCGTACAACTCGGTTTCGGCCGAGCTCGACCGCATCGTTTTCGACCACGACCTGCTGATCTGCCAGTCGCAGAGCAACGCCGGGACACAGCAGTCGCGGCCGCAGGCCTGGTCGAAGAACGTGCTGTCGGTCGGCGGGCAGTACCACTACAACACCCTCGGCCGCACCGACGACAAGTGGAGCGGCGGCGCCAGCATCGGCCCGGCCGCCGACGGGCGGATCAAACCGGAACTGTCGAACTATTACGACCGGATCGACACGACGTCGTCCGGCAGTGACACCTCGTACACCACGTCGTTCGGCGGCACGAGTGGCGCCACTCCGATCACCTGCGGGAACGCCGGCCTGCTGTTCCAGATGTGGGCCGACGGCGTGTTCGACGGCGCCCCCGGCAAGGGCCGCGACGTCTTCACGAGCCGCCCGCACGCCGCGACCGCGAAAGCGCTGCTGATCAACGGGGCCGACCAGTTCGCGTTCACCGGCACCTCGCACGACATGACCCGGACGCACCAGGGCTGGGGCACCGCGAACGTGCGGTACCTGCACGAACAGGCCAAGGCGAACGGGTGGAAGCTGCCGGTGCTGGTCAACGAGACGGATCTGCTGGGCACCGGGCAGTCCAAGAAGTACACGGTCGCGGTGAACGGGTCCAAGCAGTTCAAGGCGACGCTGGCCTACACCGACCCGGCGGGCTCGCCGAGCGCGTCGGTCACCCGGGTCAACGACCTGACGCTGAAGGTCACCGCGCCGAACGGGACCGTGTACTACGGCAACAACGGGTTGAAGGCGGGCAACTTCTCGACCGCGGGCGGGTCGCCGAACACCGTCGACACGGTGGAGAACGTCATCCTCGAGAAGCCGGCCGCGGGTACGTGGACGGTGGAGGTCGTGGCGACGCAGGTGAACGCCGACGGGCACCCGGAGACTTCGGCGACCGATGCGGACTACGCGTTGGTGGTTTCTTGACGGTAGTTGCTGCTGCTTTGCGCGTGAAGGCCCCCTTCCCTCGGCTGGTCATTCAAGGGAAGGGGGCCTTCACGCGGGTCGCACGCATCGCGTTTAGGTGACTAAACGCGATAGGGCCATCAGGTGTCGCGAAAGCCACTTTCGCGACGTCTAACGTCGTGAAAGTGGCTTTCGCGACACCGGGCCAGGAGCGTGAGCAGTGTTCCGTGCTCACCCTCGGTAGCGTTCCGGCTGCCCATTGCCCGCGCCCGGATGGCCGAGACGGCAGGTTTCGGTTGGGAGACAGAAGCACGAGAGCTCTGAAAGGCATGTAACGAGGCGACCCGGGGTGCCGACGTCTGGGATACGTGACGCGAGCCTAGGAGCCTTTCGATGACCACCTGCCGACTCTGCGGCTCGGCCCATCTCGCCAGTGTCGTCGACCTCGGGGCGACTCCGCCATGCGAGCGATTCCTGACCGCGGAGCAGCTCGCGGAACCGGAGCCGACTTACCCCCTGCACCTCCAGGTCTGCACCGAATGCTGGCTCGCCCAGATCCCGCCGCTGATCACCCCGGAAGAGACGTTCACCGAATACGCGTACTTCTCGTCGTATTCCGCCTCCTGGGTCGAACACGCCAAGACGTTCGTCGACGGCGCTGTGGAGCGGCTCGGGTTGGATGAGTCCTCGTTCGTCGTCGAGGTCGCCAGCAACGACGGCTATCTGCTCAAACACGTTGTGGCACAGCAGATCCGCTGTCTCGGCGTGGAACCTTCGGTGAACGTGGGCCAAGCCGCGCGTGACGCCGGGGTGCCGACGAAGACCGCCTTCCTCAGTCCCGAGAGCGGAAACGAAGTCCGCGAGGAGCACGGTCCAGCGGACCTCGTCGTGGCGAACAACGTTTACGCGCACATTCCGGACATCATCGGCTTCACGCACGGGCTCCGCTCCCTCGTCGCCGATGACGGCTGGGTCAGCATCGAGGTCCAGCACCTGCTGACGCTGATCCAGGACAACCAGTACGACACGATCTACCACGAGCACTTCCAGTACTACACGGTGGAATCCGCGCGCCGGGCGCTGGCGCGGGGCGGATTGTCCGTTGTGGACGTCGAACTCCTGCCCACCCACGGCGGTTCCATCCGGCTGTGGGCGCGTCCGGACGCCGTCGCGGGCGAGCCGAGTGAGCGGATGACGCGGATCCTCGACGCCGAAAAGGCGGCCGGGTTGCACGAAATGTCCGGCTACACCGAATTCTCCGAGCGGGTCACCAAGGTCCGGCTCGACCTGAACAAGTTTCTCACCGACGCGGCGCTCGAAGGCAAGACCGTCGTCGGCTACGGCGCACCCGGCAAGGGCAACACGCTGCTGAACCACTGCGGCATCCGGCCGGACGTGCTGCGGTACACCGTCGACCGCAACCCGTACAAGCACGGCCGGTTCACCCCCGGCACCCGGATCCCCATTCTGCCGCCGGAGCGCATCGAGGCGGACCGGCCCGACTACGTGCTCGTCCTTCCGTGGAATCTCCGGGAGGAATTGACCGCCCAATTGTCCTTTGTCGGCGAGTGGGGCGGAAAACTGGTCTTCCCCATCCCGCACCTGGAAATCGTCGAGGTGAAGTCGTGAAGGTAGTCCTCTTCTGCGGCGGCTACGGCATGCGGATGCGCAACGGTGACGCGTCCGACGTGCCGAAGCCGATGGCCATGGTCGGCCCCAGACCCCTGATCTGGCACGTGATGCGCTATTACGCGCATTTCGGTCACACCGAGTTCATTCTCTGCCTCGGTTACGGCGCGCACCACATCAAGGAATTCTTCCTCAATTACCAGGAGACCACCTCCAACGATTTCGTCCTGCGCAACGGCAAGGCGGAACTGCTGTCGACCGACATCGCGGACTGGTCGATCTCCTTCGTCCAGACCGGTCTCGAATCGGCCATCGGCGAGCGACTTCGCCGGGTGCGCCCGTTTCTCGAGGGCGACGAGATGTTCCTCGCCAACTACGCCGACGTCCTCACCGACGCCCCGCTGCCGGAGATGATCGAGCGTTTCTCGGCCTCCGACGCCGGCGCGTCGATGATGGTCGTGCCGCCGCAGTCGTCGTTCCACTGCGTCGAAATGGGCGAGGACGGCCTGATCGGCGCGCTGACCCCGGTCAGCGAGATGCCGCTGTGGGAGAACGGCGGGTACTTCGTGCTGCGCCAGGAGGTCTTCGACCACATCCCCGAGGGCGGCGACCTGGTGGCCGACGGCTGCGGCGAACTCGCCAAGCGGGGCAAGCTGCTCGCGTACCCGTACCGCGGGTTCTGGAAGCCGACCGACACCGTCAAGGAACGCGTCCAGCTGGACGACGCCTACGCGCACGGAGACCGCCCGTGGGCGCGGTGGGAGCGCGAATCCGCGACGGCGAGCACGGCGTGATCGCTCTCGGTACCGGCGGGATCGAGCGGATCGTCGCGCTCGGCGCGCATTGTGACGACATCGCCATCGGGGCGGGCGGCAGTTTGTTGACCATTTGCGACCAAAATCCGGGTGTCCGGGTCGACGCGCTCGTCCTGTCCGGCGGCGGCACCGAACGGGAGGCCGAGGAGCGCGCCGCGCTCGCGGCCTTCTGCCCCAGTGCCGACGTCGAGGTCACCGTGCTCAAACTGCCCGACGGCCGGTTCCCCGCGCATTGGGAAGAGGCCAAGAACGGGCTGGAGGAACTGCGCCGCCGCACCGACCCGGACCTCGTCCTCTCGCCGCGCACGGCCGACGCGCATCAGGACCATCGCGGTCTGGCGACGCTGGTGCCGACGGTGTTCCGCACCCATCTCCAGCTGGAGTACGAGATCGCCAAATGGGACGGCGACCTCGGCAAACCCACCGCGTACGTCCCGCTTTCCCCCGAACTGGCCGAGGAGAAGGTCCGCCTGCTGCAGGAGCATTACGCCTCGCAGCGGCACCGCCCTTGGTACGACCGGGAAGCCTTCCTCGGCCTCGCCCGCATTCGCGGTATCGAATGCGGGCAGCGCTATGCGGAGGCCTTCGACCTCAAGAAACTCACGCTCGACCTCTCCTCGAAAGGCTGAAAGCCATGCGTGTGCTGCTGACCGGGCATAAGGGTTACCTCGGCACGGTGATGGCCCCGGTGCTGGCCGCCGCCGGCCACGAGGTGATCGGCCTCGACTCCGGTCTCTACGACACCTGCGTGCTGGGCCCCCGGCCCGAGGATCCCGAGGGCTACGAGGTCGACCTTCGTGACGTCACGGCCGAGCACGTGTCCGGAGTGGACGCCGTGATCCACCTCGGCGCGCTGTCGAACGACCCGCTCGGTTCGCTGGCGCCGGATCTGACCTACGACATCAACCACCACGCCTCGGTCAAGCTCGCCAAGCTGGCGAAGGACGCCGGAGTCAAGCGGTACCTCTACGCCTCGACGTGCTCGGTCTACGGCGCCTCGGGCGGTGACGGCCTGGTCGACGAGGACGCGCCGCTGCGCCCGGTGACGCCGTACGCCGAGTCGAAGGTGCGGGTCGAGGACGACGTCCAGGAACTCGCCGACGACGACTTCAGCCCGGTGTACATGCGCAACGCCACCGCGTTCGGCTTCTCGCCGCGGCTGCGCGGCGACATCGTGCTCAACAACCTGACCGCGCACGCCCACCTCTCCGGCGAGGTGCTGGTGCTCTCCGACGGCACGCCGTGGCGGCCACTGGTGCACGCCAAGGACATCGCGCGTGCCTTCACCGCGGCGCTGGAAGCACCGAAGGAGGCAATCCACGGCAAGGCGTTCAACATCGGCACCGAACGCAACAACGTGACCGTCGCCGAGATCGCCGAGGAGGTCGTCGAGGCCGTTCCCGGCTCGACGCTGCGGATCACCGGCGAGGCGGGCGCGGACCCGCGCTCCTACCGGGTCGACTTCTCCCGGTTCCGCGCGGCGATTCCCGGTTTCGACTGCGACTGGTCGGTCAAGGACGGCGCGCTCGAACTGATCGAGGCCTACCGGACCCACGGCCTCACCGAACACGGCTTCCAGCGCCTGTTCACCCGCCTGGCGCGGTTGCAGGACCGCACCGCCGCGGGCGAACTCGACGACACCTTGCGGCGTCGCTGATGACTCACCGGGAACTGGAGACGGGCGCCGACCTCGAGAAGCTGGTCGAGCGCCTGTATCCGCTGTGCCGCAGCATCACCGGCGACGGCGTCCGCGCCACGCTGGAGATCGTCGGCGAGCACATCCCGCTGGAGATCCACGAGGTCCCCACCGGCACGCAGGTACTGGACTGGACGGTGCCGCAGGAGTGGAACATCCGCGACGCCTACATCAAGGACGCCTCCGGACGGCGCGTGGTCGATTTCCAGGAGTCGAACCTGCACGTCGTCGGCTACAGCGTCCCGGTGTCGAGGAAGATGCCACTCGCCGAACTGCGCGAACACCTGCACACCTTGCCGGACCAGCCGTCCTGGGTGCCGTACCGGACCAGCTACTACTCGCCGACCTGGGGTTTCTGCCTGGCGCAGGAAACCCTCGACGCGATGCCGGACGGCGAGTACGAGGTGCACATCGATTCCACTTTGGACGATGGGCACCTCACCTACGCCGAACACGTCGTGCCGGGCGAGGTCGCCGACGAGGTGATCATCTCCTGCCACACCTGCCATCCCTCGCTGGCGAACGACAACGTCGCCGGGATCGCGATCGCCGCCGCTTTCGCGCAGACGCTCGAAAATCCCCACTACACCTATCGGTTCCTGTTCATGCCGGGGACGATCGGCGCCATCACCTGGCTCGCGCGCAACACCGACCGCGTCGGCCGGATCAAGGCCGGGCTCGTGCTGGCGTGCGCCGGCGACCCGGGATCGCTGACCTACAAGCGAAGCCGCCGGGGCGACGCCGAGATCGACCGCGTCCTCGAGTACGTCCTCGCCGAGCGCGAGCACAAGATCGTGGACTTCTCGCCGTACGGGTACGACGAGCGGCAGTTCTGTTCGCCCGGTTTCAACCTCGGTGTCGGATCGCTGACGAGGACGCCGTACGCGGGTTACCCCGAATACCACACCTCCGCCGACAACCTCGATTTCGTTTCCACGGCGGCGATGGAGGAGACTCTCCAGACCTTGCGGGACGTACACGCCGTCCTCGACCGTAACCGCAGCTACGTCAACCTCAGTCCCTACGGCGAGCCGCAGCTCGGCAAGCGCGGGCTGTACGGCTCGCTCGGCGGGAGGAGCGACGCCAAACAAGCCCAGATGGCCATGCTCTGGGTGCTCAACCTCTCGGACGGCGAGCACAGCCTGCTCGACGTCGCCGAGCGGTCCGGGCTGCCGTTCGATTCCGTCGTCGCCGCCACTCGGGCGCTGCACGACGCCGGATTGCTCAAGGATTAGAGGCCGATGCGATCACTTCTGCGTTCCCCAGCCGTCCGGGCCATGGCCGGACGGCTCAGCTGGGGCCTCGGCGACCAGGCCGTTTCCAGTATCACCAACTTCGTGGTCGGGCTGTTCGTGGCGCGCTCGCTCGGCACGTTCGCCTTCGGCATGTTCAGCCTCGCTTGGGTCAGCTACGGCGTGGTGCTCAACCTTTCGCGCGGGCTGACGACGGATCCGCTGATGGTGCGGTTCTCCGGGGTACCCACGGAGACCTGGCGGACAGCGACCGCCAGGGCGACCGGCACGGCGCTCTCCGCGGGTGTCGTCGCCGGTGTGATCAGTGTGGTCGCCGGTCTCGTGGTGGGTGGCCCCATCGGCGGGGCGTTCGTCGCGCTCGGCGTGGTCATCCCCACCTTGCTGCTTCAGGACGCCTGGCGGTTCACCTTCTTCGCCGCCGGGCACGGGAAGAAGGCGTTCGTCAACGACGTCGTCTGGGGTATCGCGCTGATCCCGGCGCTGTTCATCGCGCACCGGTGGTTCGACACGGTCGTCGCGTTCATCCTGGCGTGGGGCCTGTCCGGTGCGGTCGCCGCCGGATACGGCTGTCTGCAGGCGGGGGTCCGGCCGGATCCGCGCGGCACGCTCGAATGGCTCAAACGACACCGCGACCTCGGTGCCCGGTACGTGGTCGAGAACGTCAGCAACGCCGGTTCGACCCAGCTGCGGATGTACGGGCTCGGCGCGATCGCCGGGCTCGCGAGTGTCGGCGCGGTACGCGGCGCCGAACTTCTGCTCGGACCGTTCTTCGCCCTTTTGATGGGACTTTCCCTGGTCACGGTGGCCGAAAGCGCGCGGGTGCTCCAACGGGCCCCGCATCGCCTTCGGAACTTCTGCGCCGTTCTCGGCGCGGGCCAGGCGGCCGCGGCCCTGCTCTGGGGTCTCGCCTTGCTTCTGGTACCCGACGACGCCGGCCGGTTCGTACTCGGTGACGTCTGGGATCCCGCCTCGCAGTTGATCCTCCCGGTCACCATCGGCATCGCCGCCGCGGGATTCAACACCGGGGCGGCCGCCGGATTGCGTGCGCTCGGCGCTGCGAAAAGGAGCCTTCGCGCCCAGCTGATCAACTCGGCAGGCTACGTCTGTTTCGGGCTCATTGGCGCCTTCTTGGCCGGGGCGTCCGGATCCGCATGGGGGGTCGCGTTGGCGATCACCAGCGGGTCAGCGGTGTGGTGGCTTCAGCTGCATGCCGCGCTCAAAGATCACCTGACTTCGGAGAAGGAAGAAATGAGGACGTCATGAGCACCGCTCCTCGGCTGAGCATCGGGCTCCCGGTCTACAACGGCGAGGACTACCTCGCCGAATCGCTGGACGCACTCCTCGGCCAAAGCTACGAGAACTTCGAACTGATCATCTCGGACAACGCGTCCGCGGACCGCACCGAAGAGATCGGCCGCGAGTACGCGAAGCTCGATTCCCGGGTTCGCTACGTGCGCCAGCCGGTGAACATCGGCTGCGCGCCCAACCACAACTACTGCGTCGACGTCGCCCGCGGCGAGTTGTTCAAGTGGGCCTCCGACGACGACCTCTACGCGCGCGACCTGCTGGAGCGCTGCGTAGAGGCGCTCGACGAGCATCCCGAGTTCGTCCTCTCGCACTCGTGGACGGCGATGATCGACGAGAAGGGTGTCGTCACGCAGGCGCTGGAGTACCCGCTCAACACGGTCTCGCCGCACGCCGCGGAACGCTTCCGCAGCACGCTGTTCGCGCCCGGCGGGGACGACGACGGCGCGGTCATCCGCACCGAGGTGCTGCGCCGCGTCGCGCCGCTGGACAGCTACCACCACGCGGACCGCACGATCATCTCGGAACTGGCCCTGCACGGCCCGTTCCACCAGGTGCCCGACTGGCTGTACTTCCGGCGCGACCACCCCGGCCGCTCCGAACACGAGCACCCGACCGTGCGCAGGCGGGCGACCAACCTCGACCCGAAGCGGGCCGACAAGCTGCGCCACCCGATGATCCGGCTGCTCGGCGAGTACGTCCTGGGTTACGTCAACGCGATCCGCACCGCGCCGATCTCCGGCGCGGAGAAGCGCGAGTGCTTCCGGTACCTGCGGCAATGGATGCTGAACCGGGCGGGAAACCCGGCCATGGGCCGGATGCCGGTCCAGGCAGAGGCCGAAACCGGACCCCGTGAGGTCTCCGTGGTCTCGGTCGTCGCCGGCCAGGAGGGACGAGTCCCTTGACCCCGCCCGTGAGAATCGGGCTGTTCGGTCTCCTCGGATCAGGGAATCTCGGTAACGACGGTTCCTTCGAGGCGGTTCTCGGGTATTTGCGCGCGGAGCATCCCGCTGCCGCGCTCAGTGTGATGTGCGGCGGTCCGGAAATCGTCGCGTCTCGCTACGGACTCGAGACGACCGCGTTGAACTGGTACCAGGGTGAGTACCGGACGGCCTCGGGGCCATTGTCCATCGCCATGAAGGGATTCGGCAAGCTCGTCGACGTCGTCCGCACGGCGGCGTGGGTGCGGCGCCAGGACGTGGTGATCGTGCCGGGGATGGGTGTCCTCGAATCCACCCTTCCCTTGCGGCCTTGGGGTTTCCCGTACGCGCTGTTGCTGCTTTCGGCGTCCGGCAAGGTGGTCGGCACGAAGGTGGCGCTGGTGAGCGTCGGCGCCAACGTGAGCACGCACCGGGCCACCCGGTCGATCATCGGCCGGGCCGCGCGGCTGGCGGCGTTCCGGTCCTACCGGGACGAGCCGTCTCGGGACGCGATGCGCGCGATGGGGGTGGACGTCACGAACGACCGCGTCTACCCCGATCTCGCTTTCGCCCTTCCGGCGCCGTCGGAACCGGTGCTGCCCCGTGCCGTCGGGGTCGGGGTGATGGCCTACTACGGCGGGAACGACGACCGGGCCCGCGCCGACGAGATCTACGAGTCCTATGTGGACAAGCTGACCCGGTTCGTCGCCGGGCTGGTCGCCGACGGCCGCCCGGTGCGGTTGTTCATCGGCGATCAGGCCGACCGGCAGGTCGTCGGCGAGATCATGCGGGAACTGGATTCCCCGCTGATCACCGCCGCCGACACGTCCACTTTGGACGATGTGCTGCGGGCGATGTCGGCGGTCGAGACCGTGGTCGCCACCCGGTACCACAACGTCCTGTGCGCGCTGAAACTGGCGAAACCGACGTTGTCCATCGGGTACGCCCGCAAGAACGACGTCCTCATGACCGCGCTGGGTCTCGGAGAGTTCTGCCAGCAGGCCAAGGAGATCGACCTCGACGCGCTGGTGCGCCAGTTCGCCGAACTCGAGAGCCGGGCGGCCGAACTGACCGAAACCCTGGTGAAACGCGGCGCGGAGCAAGTACGGCTGCTGGACGAGCAGTTCGCCGAACTGTCGGCCGCCTTCCTGCCGATGGGAGTCCGATGAAGACAACCCCGGTGCCCGCCATCGCGGGCGCGTACCTGTTCGAGCCGACACCGCACGCCGACGAACGCGGCTTCTTCAGCCGCACCTTCGACGCCGACGTCGTCCGGTCGGCCGGGATCGACCCGAACGGGTTCCTCCAGGACAGCGTTTCCCGGTCTCGAAGAGGAGTGCTGCGCGGGATGCACCTCCGCTCGGGCGCGGGCGAGGCGAAACTGGTCCGGTGTTCGTGGGGCGCCGTCTTCGACGTCGTCGTCGACCTGAGACCGGATTCGCCGACCTTCCTCGGCAAGGAGACGTTCGAACTGTCCGGGGAGACGCAGGTTTCGCTGTACATCCCGGCCGGGTGCGCGCACGGGTTCCAGGCGCTCACCGAATACGCCGACGTCTCCTACCGGATCGACCGCGCGCACGATCCGTCCGAAGACGTCGCGATCGCCTACGACGACCCCGAACTGGCGATCGACTGGCCGCTTCCGGCGGCCTTCGTCTCGGAGCGGGACCGCCGGGCCCTCCCGCTTTCCGCGGTCTTACAACCTGTTGGCGGAGCTGCGACGTGCCTCGCGGAAGGGACATAACGCGTGAACCCGCCCCGGCCGAAGGCCCCGCTATCGCGGTGGCAGGGCGCCCTTTGTCGCCACCGTGAGAAGTTCGACCAGGCCGCGCCGTGGGCGACGCGATCGCGGACGCGGGTTCACCGACAGGCACTTACAGAACACGAGGTGAAAGCATGACCCGTCAGCTTGCCCAGTCCATGCGGGCCAATGAGCGCCTCCACGCGATGATCCCCGGAGGCGCGCACACCTACGCCAAGGGCGACGACCAGTACCCGGAGAACCTGGCACCGGTCATCTCCCACGGGCTCGGCGCGCATGTCTGGGACGTCGACGGGAATGAGTACATCGAGTACGGCTCGGGGCTGCGCGCGGTCAGCCTCGGGCACGTGCACCCGCGGGTCAGCGAAGCCGCCCACCGGGAGATCGACCGGGGCGCCAACTTCGCCCGTCCGTCCATTGTGGAGGAACGGGCGGCGACGAAGTTCCTCGAGACCGTTCCGACCGCGGAGATGGTCAAGTTCGCCAAGAACGGCTCGGACGCCACCACGGCCGCGGTCAAGCTCGCCAGGGCGGCCACCGGCAGGCCGCTGGTGGCGATCTGCCGCGACCACGCCTTCTTCTCGACCGACGACTGGTTCATCGGCACCACGCCGATGTCATCGGGCATCCCCGGCGAGGTCACCGACCTGACCGTGTCGTTCCCCTACGGTGACCTGCCCGCCACGGAACAGCTGCTGCGGGAGCACGAAGGCCGGATCGCCTGCCTGATCCTGGAGGCGTCCACCCAGCTCGAACCACCGCCCGGCTACCTCGTCGGCCTGCGGGAACTCGCCGACCGGTACGGCTGTGTACTGGTCTTCGACGAGATGATCACCGGTTTCCGCTGGTCCGAAGCCGGAGCGCAAGGGCTCTACGGTGTCACGCCGGACCTCTCGACGTTCGGCAAAGCGCTCGGGAACGGGTTCGCCGTCTCGGCGCTGGCGGGCAAACGCGAACTGATGGAACTCGGCGGCCTCCGTACCGGCGGGGAGCGGGTCTTCCTGCTGTCCACCACGCACGGCGCCGAGACGCATTCGCTGGCCGCCGCGATCGCGGTCATGGAGACCTACACCGAAGAAGGCATCGCCGCGCGGCTGCACGCGCTCGGCGACCGGCTCGCCGCCGGGGTCCGCGAAGTCGCGGCCTCGGCGGGGGTCGGTGAACACGTCGTCGTGCGCGGCCGGGCGAGCAACCTCGTCTTCGGCACGCTCGACGCGGAGAAGAAACCGTCGCAGGACTACCGAACGTTGTTCCTGCGGCAACTGGTCACGGGCGGGATCCTCGGACCGTCGTTCGTGGTCAGCGGCGCATTGTCCGAAGAAGACATCGACCGGACTGTCGAAGTGGTCTCGCAGGCCTGCCTCGTGTATCGCAAAGCGCTCGACGCGGATGATCCGGCGCCGTGGCTGGGTGGCCGTCCGGTGAAGCCGGTATTTCGGAGAAGGGTATGAGTTCAGGGATCCGACATCGCTCGGCCGGCTCGCGCGCGCTCTGCGTCGCGCTGTCGGTATTACTGCTCCAGGTCGCCGTTGAATCCACAGCGGTGGCGACTCCAGAGCCGACCCGAGGGGTGTGCGGCACGACCGTCGGCGTCCCTTCCGCACCGGAAGGCGCCCAGGTCGTCGAACCAGGTGTCGATCTGACCGACAAGACCCGGTTCAGCCCGCCGGGGAGCACGTTCTGGCTCGCGCCCGGCACGCACATCCTGAGTTCCGACCAGTTCGGTCAGGTGATGCCCAAGGACGGCAACGTCTACCTCGGCGCGCCCGGCGCCGTGCTGGACGGACGCGGACTCAACCGCGCGGCCTTCACCACGCCGGCCAAGGACGTGGTGATCCGCGGGCTGACCATCCGCGGTTTCGTCGCCGAACGGGATCAGGGCGTGGTCAACCACGATTCCGGTGAACGCTGGACCATCGAAGGCAACGTCATCGAGGACAACGGCGGCGCCGGGATGATGACCGGGACCGGCCAGCGGGTGATCGGGAACTGCCTGCGGAACAACGGGCAGTACGGCATCAACGCCTACCGTTTCGGCGGCGGGCTGACCGATCTCGTGATCGAGGGCAACGAGATCTCCGGGAACAACACCGACGACTGGGAGACGAAGGTCCCGGGCTGCGGTTGCAGCGGCGGTGCGAAGTTCTGGGCCGTGAACGGCGCCGACATCGTCGGCAACTGGGTCCACGGCAACCACGGTGTCGGACTCTGGGCCGACACGAACAACAACGATTTCCTCATCGAGGACAACCTGATCGAGGACAACGCCTCGGAAGGGCTGTTCTACGAGATCTCCTACAACCTGGAACTGTTCGGAAACACGTTCCGCCGCAACGCGCTGGTACAGGGCCGCACCCGGGCCGCCAAGGGCGACAATTTCCCGGTCGCCGCGGTGTACCTCAGCGAATCGGGCGGAGAACCGAGGCTGCCCGCCCGGACCAGCCGGATCGACATCCGGGGCAACATGTTCTCCGACAACTGGTCGGGGATCACGCTGTGGGAGAACGCCGACCGGTTCTGCAACAGCCCGGCCAACACCTCCACACTGTCCTGTACGGCCTTGGTGTCGCCGACGTCCGCCTGCTCCGATCCGGGCATCAAGACCGAGCCGCTGTACGGCGACTGCCGGTGGAAGACCCAGCGCGTTTCGGTGCACGACAACACGTTCGAGTTCGATTCGTCGATGGAGGGCTGTCTCGGCCTCTGTGGACGGATGGCGGTGCTCTCGAACTACGGGACCTTCCCGGCCTGGTCGCCGTACCGGGGTGCCGTGATCTCGGAGGCGATCACCTTCCGGCAGGAGAACCGGTGGTACGACAACAAGTACTACGGGCCTTGGACGTTCGTCGCCCATGACACGTCGCGGCGGTTGACCGCGGCGCAATGGCAGGCCGCGCCCTATTTGCAGGACACCTGCAGCGGGTTCGGGGAGACGGAGACGTGCTGAAGGTTCACCTGTAAGTGTCCACCTGGGACCGTCCATAGTGGCTTACCGTTTCGGGTATGCCCGCGTTCCTGGTCATCTTGATGCTGCTCGCGACAGGAGTCGTCACGGCCTTACCGGCTGCGGCTTCTCCTGTCGCGGTCTGCGCCGCGGGACCGGTGAGCCCGGGGAAACCGGATGGCGCCGTGGTCATCTCCCCGGGGACCGATCTTTCCGCGAAGACGCGCGAACTCCCGGACGGCACGACGTTCTGGCTGACCGAGGGCAAGCACACCCTGGGCCCGGACGAATTCGGCCAGATCATCCCGAAGGACGGCAACGCCTACCTCGGCGCACCCGGCGCGATCCTGGACGGTGGCGGCGTCAACCGCTACGCGTTCACCCAGCAGGCGCGCGATGTCGTCATCCACGGCCTCACGATCCGCGGATTCGCGGCGCCACACGATCAGGGTGTGGTGAACCACGACTCCGGCGAGCACTGGATCATCGAGGGCAACACCATCGAGGACAACCGCGGCGCCGCGATGATGGCGGGACCGCGCCAGGAGATCCGGCGGAACTGCCTGCGGAACAACGGGCAGTACGGCATCAACGCCTACCGCGCCGGCGACGGGATCACCGGACTGCTCGTCGAGGGCAACGAGATCTCCGGGAACAACACCGACGACTGGGAAAAGAAGAATCCCGGCTGCGGTTGCAGCGGTGGCGCGAAATTCTGGGCCGTGAACGGCGCCGACATCCGCGGGAACTGGGTCCACCACAACCACGGCGCTGGCCTGTGGGCGGATACGAACAACAACGACTTCGTCATCGAAGAAAATCTGATCGAGGACAACGAGTCCGAGGCGTTGTTCTACGAGATCTCCTACAACCTCGTGGTCCGCGGGAACACCTTCCGGCGTAACACGCTTGTCCAGGGACGCGCTTTCGCCGCGCGTGGCGACAATTTCCCGGTCGGGACGATTTATCTTTCCGAATCGGGCGGGGAACCTCGGTTGAAGGCCCGGACTTCCTTGGTGGAGATCGTCGACAACGTCTTCGAGGACAACTGGGCCGGAATCACCCTGTGGGAGAACGCGGACCGTTTCTGCAACAGCCCGGCGAACACTTCGTCCGGCTCGTGCACGCTTCTCGTTCCTTCGGCCTCTTCCTGTTCCGCGCCAGGGATCGCGTCACGTCCGTTGTACGATGACTGCCGGTGGAAGACTCAGCGGGTTTCCATTCACGGCAACAAGTTCTCTCACGGATCCGATTGCTCGGGCTTTTGCGGGCGGATGGCGCTGCTGGCTAACTACGGGACCTATCCGGAGTGGTCGCCTTATCGCGGTGCCGTCGTTTCGGACGCGGTGACTTTTCGGCAGGAGAATCGGTGGTACGACAACGCTTATACGGGGGATTGGCGGTTTGTCGTTCATGACACTTCGCGGACGGTGGGGGTCTCTGGGTGGCAGGGGGCTCCTTACTCGCAGGACGCTTGTAGCTCTTTCGGGGATGGTGGGTGCTGAGGTCGCGACCGGCTGGGCGTGGCTTCGAGTGGGGAAGATTCCGGACGTTGAGTGTCCGGAATCTTCCCCACTCAACCGAATTCCGTCATGACAGGTCCGTTCATGCACCTTCTCGAACGATGTTGTCGGTGGTGGGGTCCATGGTGATCAGGTGCACCGAGGAACCTGGACGAGCAGTCCCCTTCTGACCCGTGGCCCACTGGTCCTCCGGGCGGCAGAACTTGAAGCCGCCGGAGTGCCGGACAGGACCATTAGACGCCGATGTGCTCCCGGCGGCCCATGGCAGCGGTTGTTGCCCGGAATCGTGTTGCTTCACAGTGGAGAACCCACCGATGAGCAGCGGCTCCAGGGCGCGTTGCTCCACGGCCGAGAAGGGGCGACTCTGACCGGCCTTTGGGCACTTCGCCGTCATGGTTTGGAGCGCTTACCTCAACCCCAAGACGTGCACGTCCTGGTCCCTCACGATCGCCGGGTCGTCACGACGGGCTTTGTGTACGTCGAAAGGACTCGAAATCCGCCCCGCCCTCATCTGAAGGGCGGTCTCCCGGTCGCCCCGGTCCCCAGAGCCGTCATCGACGCCGCCCGACGACTAACCGACGAAGACGAGATCCAGGCGATGATGGCCGAGGCCGTCCAACGCCGCTTCTGCACCACCGACATGCTCACCCACGAACTCGACCAAGCAGGACGCGCCGGAACCGCCCTGCCCAGGAAGGCCCTCACCCCACTCCTCGCTGGAGCCAGATCCGTCGCCGAAGCCGACGCATGGCGCCTCTGGCAACGCTCCGGACTCCCACCAGGCCACTGGAACGTCCCGATCTTCGACGCCAACGGGAACTACATCGCCACCCCGGACTTCTGGTGCGACGAGATCGCCTTCGCCTGGGAGATCGATTCCTACCGCCACCACGCGAACCTCGAAGACCATCGCGCCACCGTCGCCCGCAACGCGAGATACGTCGCCGCCGGGATCGTCGTGCTCCAAACCCTGCCGTCACGGCTGCGCACCGAGCCGGACGAGGTCGAGCGCGAGCTTCAAGCCGCGTTCCGGACCGCGCAGGCTCGCCCTCGCCCGGACGTCGAGCATGCTGCGTAGCGTGAGGGCATGGCAGAGACGCCTGAACCTTCGCCGGTGCTCAGCGATACCCGCGCGCTGCTCCTCGGCTACCTCGACGGGCTGTCCGAACAAGAGCTGCGCCGGAGCCTCGTGCCGTCCGGGTGGACCCCGCTCGGGATGGTCAAACACCTCGCCTGCACCGAACGCTTTTGGATCCGGCATTTGTTCGCAGGTGAACGGGTCGACTTCACCTGGCCCGGGACGGCCGAGCAGGAATGGCTCGTCGCGCCGGACGAGACCACCGGCGAGATCCTCGCGTTCTTCCAAGGGGAACGAGAGAACTGCGTCCGGCTGGCCGCGGTCACGCCCCTGGACACTCTGGCCGCCCGGACGACAAGACGTGGCGGTGTCGAGGAGCATCCGACCTTCGAGTGGGTCCTGTTCCACCTCGCGCAGAGCTTCGCCCGGCACGCGGGCCACGTGGACGTCGGCCGGGAACTGCTCGACGGCGTCACCGGGAAGTGAGCCGGTCCACCGCCCACGCCACCACCGGCACCACCGCGACAGCCACCCCGAAGCCCCCGAAAGTGTCCGTCGGATAGTGCGCCCCCAGCGCCACCTCGGCCCACCCCATCGCGAGCGCCGAGAACGCGACCAGCACTGCCAGCACCCCGGCCCCGCCAAGAGGCCCAAGACCGCGTACGTCGATCACCAGCAGCGCGACGACCGTCGCCACGGTCACCGCGAATGCCGTGTGCCCGCTGGGATAGGAGAGGAATTCGCCGTGGATCAGCCTGCCGGTCAGGGGTTTCAGGCCGGTGGTCAGCGCCACCGTCACCCCGGAGGCGGCCACCATCAGGATCGCCATTCGCGGCCGCCGGTGCCGCAGGCACAGCCAGCCGAACAGCGCGATGACCACCACGGCGCCCACCGGTTCGCCCGCGAAGTCGATCGCGGTCGCCAGGTACCAGAGCGGGCCTTCGACGCGGTCGATGGCCGGCAGCAGGAGGGCGTCCAGTCCGGCGGTGTGGGAGGTCCCGGCGTAGCGCACGCCGAGGATGAGGGCGACAAGGAAACCGAAGGCGCCCAGAGTCCAGAGCGGGACCCGCGCCCGCGGCGGGAGCGCGGATGGACCGGTGATCACGCGTCGATCGCGGCCTGGTAGCCGCCGACCAGCCGCTCGAGGCCGATCTTCGGGGTGAACTCCTGTTCGTACACCAGCCGGGCCGCCCAGCCCATCTCCTGGTTTCGTTCGGCGTCGCCGACGACCTCCCGCAGCCGTGCCGCGAGCGACTCGGGGTCGCCGGGTTCGTGCAGCAGGCCGGTGACGCCGTCTTCCACCAGTTCGCGGAAGGCGCCGTGGGCCGCGGCGACGGTCGGGACACCGGCGGCCATCGCCTCGACCACGACCAGGCCGAACGTCTCCAGCCATTCCGAGGGGGCGACGACGGCGTTCGAGCGGGCGATCAGGTCTCGACACTCCTCTTTGGACTGGAGACCGACATAGCGGACGTCGTCGCGGCCGTGTGCCCAGTGCGCGACCTCGTCCTGCATCGGGCCGGTGCCCGCGATCACCAGCGGCGGCAACGGGCCGCCCACCGCGGCGAGCCGGTCCCAGGCCTTCATCAGCAGGCCGATGCCCTTTTCCTCGGTGATCCGGCCGAGGAACAGCACATGCTCCCCCGCGCCCTTGCGCGTCTTGCCCGGATCGGCGACGAAGTTGTACTTCACCGCGAGCCGCTCGGCGGGCATCCCGGCGGCGATCAGCACCTCGCGTTGCGCCCGCGAGATGCAGAAGAACCGCGAAACCCCGGTCCACCAGCGGTTGCGGTTCAGCATCAGGCTCGCCGCCATCGGCACGGTGGCGAGCCCCGAACCGCGGTAGCACCCGTGCCGCACCGCCGGGATCGGTGTGCGTCCCACGCAATCGGTGCAGATGTAGCCCTCGCGGTACAGCGTGCCGGGCGGGCAGATCAGGGTGTAGTTGTGCACGGTCGCGACCGTCGGCACGCCTGCGTCGGCACAAGCGGCCAGCACCGAAGGCGACAGGAGCGGGAACGTGTTGTGGATGTGGACAACGTCCGGCCGGTCGTCGGCGAGACGCCGGGCCAGTTCCGCGCGCACGGCCCGGTTCCACGGCACCTGAAGCGGGATGACGGCCTTGCGTGGCAAGGACATCTCCGCGATGTCGTCGCTGCGCCGCTCGAAGAGGCCGACGTCGTGCCCGGCCTCGGCCAGCAGCGCGATCTCCTGGTCGACGACGTTGTTCTCACCGCTCGGCTGCTCGGATCTGTACCGATTGTGGATCACGAGGACCTTCACGCCGTCTCCTTGAGGAACTCGGGTTCGTCGGCGGGCACACGCACCAGCAGCGACGCGGCCAGGGCCAGGTGCAGCAGGTACGGCGACGCGTCGCCGAGGCCCGCCTCAGTGTAGGAGGCGGAAAGACAGTAGGTGATCAGGAAGATCGCGCACGCCCTCGCGGGCGACGGCGGCCGCAGCACCGCGACCACGACCAGCACGAGCAGGAACGCCGCCACGATCGCGATCCCGACGAAACCCTGCTCGTGGTAGACCGCGAGCCAGCTGCTGTCGATCGGGAGCCCGTCGTAGGACTTGTCGGTCAGGCCGACGCCGAACAGGTACTCCAGCGTCGTGCGCGGCGCGGCGAGCAGCGCGTCCCATACCTTCGCCCGGCCCGTGAGACTGGAGAAGTTCTCCTCGGACTGCCCCCGCAGGAACCACGCCTGGAGCAGCCCGCCCAGCACCGCGACGGCGAACACCCCGCCGAGGACCAGCCCGGTGAACACCTTGCGGGCGCGGGCGCTGGACATCCACTGCGACATCAGCGCCACGATGGTCCCGGCGACCAGGCCGAGCATCGCGGTGCGGGTGTGGGTCAGCAGCAGGATCCCGAAGGTCGGGACGATGACGATCAGCGCGTTCCGCCGGTCCAGTTTCCCGCCGAGCCACAACAGGGTCGTGAGGCCGATGACGACGGCCGCGTACTGGCCGACCTGCGGCGGCGTCAGCGGCCACAGTGTCCCGGTGAGCCGTCCGCCGTACTCGAACGGCATCGCGTTGCCAGGGCTCAGCGCAAGCCCGATCACCACAGTCACCAGCACCGCGCCGTAGGTGCGGATGTGCTGGCGGACGAGGTCGAGGCCGCCGTCCCACCAGCGGGTCAGCAACCACAGGGTGCTGAGGAACAGGGTGAACCGGAAGCAGCGGAACAGCGCACCGAACCCGCCTTCCAGGTTCAGGCTCGCGACGATGCTCAGCACCAGCAACAGCGTGAGCAGGAAGAGATAGGCGCTCGGCCTGACCCGCAGCTTGCTGTTCAGCGCCAGCGCGATCAGGAACGCGGCACACAGCGCGCCCATGGTGATCAGCTGGCTGACCGACCTCGGCAGCGGGATGACCGTCTTCGCGCCTGTCGAGCCCAGGGTGTTGATGATCAGCAGCGTCCAGACGACGCCGACCGCCTTGGGGGTGCTCCGGCGGATCGCCGCTTCGGCCCGGACCGCGGGATCGAGCATGTCAGCCACCTCCCGCACGCGCGAACTTGCTGCCCTGGTCCTGACGGTAGGGCGCGCCCTGCCATTCACCGAAGCCCAGCACCCGGCTCGGCTCGAAGGCCACGAAGTTCCACGGCCCGGAGTAGGTGTTGTCGTAGAGCCGGTTGCCCTGGGCGAAGGTGATCGCCTGCTGGACGACCTCACCCTTGTACGGCGACCACTCCGGGAACGTGCCGAAGTTTGCCAGCATCGCCATCCGCGCGCAGCTCTCTTCGCAGTTGGCGACAGCCGGGTCGAGCACGAACCGGTTGTGGTGGATCTCGACGCGCTGGGTCTTCCACCGGCAGTCCGCGTTCAGCGGACCCGTCGCGATCCCGGGCTGCGCGCATTTCGCCTGTTCGGGCACCAGCCGCGTGCAGGAGCCGGACGACGTGTTGGCCGGGCTGTTGCAGTACCGGTCGGAGTTCTCCCACAGGGTGACCCCGTTCCAGTTGTTCTCGAACGAGTTGCCGGAGATCTCCAGTTTGTCCGTGCGTGCCTTCACCCTCGGCTCGCCGCCGGACTCGGAGATGTAGATCGACGCCACCGGGAAGCTGTCGCCGCGGTCGATGTAGCCCTTGCCGTCCACCCAGTTGTTGCGGCGGATGGTGTTGCCGCTGATCACGGCGTTGTAGCTGGTCTCGTACATCAGGGCGGAGCCGTCGTTGTTCTCGATGACGTTGCCCTCGATGCGGAAGTCGTTGTTGTTCGTGTCGGCCCACAGCCCGACACCGCGGTTGTCGTGCACCCAGTTGCCCCGGATGTCGGCGCCGTCGACCGACCAGAACTTGATCCCGCCGGTGCAGCCGCAGCCGTCGATCTTGCTTTCCCAGTCACCGGTGTTGTTGCCGGTGATCTCGTTGCCCTCGACCACGAGACCGGTGATCTTGTTGCTCTGCGCGTACGCGTTCATCCCGTACTGCCCGTTGCGCCGCAGGCAGTTCCCCCGGACCTGCTGCCGCGCGCCCGCCATCAGCGCCGCGCCGTCGTTGTCCTGGACGGCGCTGTGCTCGATGACCCACCCGTCGGCAGAATCGTGGTTGACCACGCCCTCGTCGTGCGGTGCGGCGAAGCCCCGCACGGTCAGGTTCCGGATCTTGACGTCGGCGGCGTCGCCGGAGAAGGCGTACTGGTTGATCTTCCGGCCGTCGAGAACCGCTTGCGGGCCGCCGAGGTAGACGTTGCCCGCCTTCGGGTTGACCTGGTCGTAGCGGTCGTCGCCGAGTCTGTGCGTGCCTGGTGCCAGCCAGAACGTCGTCCCGGCCGGGCTCGACCGCGTCTTCGCGGCGAGGTCGCCCGGCACCGCCGGATCGATCTTCACCGCCCCCGCCGGCGCCTCCGCCGGACCCGGTGGCAACTTGTCGCACACCTGCGCTGTCGAACCGGACGGCACCTTCGCCGGATCCGGTCCTGGCCCGGCCTCGTCGGCCGGGGTGGTGCAGGAGACGAGCGCCAGCGGGCCGAGCAGCACCACTAGCGCTGCCCGGCGGAGACGATGCGGTCGTGCGGTCACAATGGGGGATCCTCGTTACCTGTGTCGAAGGTGAGCTGGGTGGACAACGTGCCCCCGGTTCCGGCTCCGAGCAACGTCCACGCGGGCTCGCGGCGGCCGAACCCGGCCGAGTACCAGCCGAGCGGCGGGCTGGTCTCGCCGCGATGCGCCGACCATCGTAATTCGGGCGGCAGTTCGAGCGAAGCCTTCCGCTCCTGGCCGTCGACCGTCCAGGACAGCGTCGCCGTCCCGCCGGAAAGCACGACCTCGACGGCGGGGCCGAAGTGGAACGCGAGACGGCATGGCTGTGCCTCACCGCCGCGGACCTCGTCCAGGATCCGCAGCGTCGAGTCCTCCAGCTCCACCGACCGCTGATGGACCACCGGTGCGTAGCCGTCGTGTTCGGCACTCCAGCGCGACGGCGTTCCGGCCGCGATCACGGTGGTGACGGCGTGTTTCGTCCACAGGAACGGGCCACCGGAGACGGACTGGTCAGTACCGCCGAGTTCGAGCGTGTTGTGCGCGGCCGTCGACCGGAAGTACGACCGCCACTTCGGTTCGCCGTGGTAGCAGTAGGTTCCGGGGTCGGCGAGGATGTCGACACCGTCGTGCCGGACCTCAACCGAGAGCGCGTCCGCGTGCGCGTGGGCGGCGATGGACAGGAAGCCGTGCGGCCCGCCGTCGCAGCGACACCAGATCTCGCCGTCACGCAGGATGGTCATCCCGGCGTCGGCGAAGTCGTCCCGACGCCGAACCGGACGCCGCGAATCGATCTGAATGTCCTTGGCCAGCGCGGAGAAGAGCGCCGTGCGGACCTCGCCGCCCGGCGCCTCCGGCCACCAGTCCAACCGTCCGAAAAGGACTGATCCGGTGTTGAGCAACGACGCCCAGCGACTGGTCTCGTCCCCGTCGACGATGAGCCCGAAGCCGTCGTCCGCGTCACCTTGCCGCGGCGGCCGCAGCCGATTGTCCACTATGGACGCCAGTGCGTCGGTCATCCGCAGCAGCACAAGCCAGGTCGACTCGGGCACCGCGACACCGGCGGCCTGCGCTTCCAGCGCCCCGGCAAGGCCCAACTCCAGGACGAGCCCGTGGTACTCGGTGGCGAGCTCACGGTTGATTCCGGAGTCGAAGGTGTTGTGCCGCAACATCTTGTCCAGCGAAGCCAGCGCCGTGTCCCGCCACTGGCCCGATTCCGGGAACCAGTCGAACGCGCAGGCGGCGGCGAGCTGTCCGGCGTCCTCGGCGATCACGTGGTTGTTCGCCGACGAACCCCGGCTCGGGAACGCGGCCAGCCAGCGCTGGTGATGCCAGATCTGGTTGAGCGCCACCGGGTTGTCCTCGAACAGCGCCGGGGCCTGCGCCCAGCCGCCGAGCAGCCGCCGGACCCACACCCACGACAGCAGCCGGATGCCGAGTTCGATCCCGCTGACCCAGTGCACCCCGCGCATCGGCGGGTTCGCCGCCCACCACGACTTCAGGTGCGCGGCGACGCGCTCGGCGTACCGGTCCTCGCCGGTCAGCGCGTACGCGGCGGCCAGCACGGTGAGGTGCTGGTGCCGCGACGGCTCCCAGATCTGCTTGATGTCGCCGACCGCGTCCTCGCTCCGATACGGGATGTCGAAGGAGTACACATCGGACGGTGCGCGGCGACCGGTCTTCGGGTCGTACGACCAATCCGGGTCGACGAGGTCGTCCCGCTCGACGCCGAAGTACTCGGCACGGCCGTCCATGAGCCGGTCCGCCTTGACGAGCAGATCCTTCACCACCTCACCGGAGACGGCGGCGAGCACCTCGTCACCGGGCACCGACGCGAACCGCCGGTCCGGCAGCCAGACCGCCTGCTCGCCCGCGACCCCGCGCCACTGGCGTTTGCGCACGACGTCGGTGACCCGGCCCGCGATCTCGGCAGGCCCCATCCGCGACAGTCTTCGCAGGTACCAGGACGGATCCATTAGCCCAGCCCCTCTGTGGTGATCCGCACCGGAGCACCGGTTTCGAGGCTGCGGTTGACCGCGAGCGTGGCCAGCGTCGTCGAAACGAGCGAGTCGACGGAGACCGGCATCGAGACCCCGGTCTTCAGCGCGTTGACGAACGCTTCGAGCTCGGCGGCCTGGCCCTTGTCGCGGCCCTTGGGGATGCGGGAGCTGGCCCACTTCTTGCGGCCGAACACCGAGGCGCGCGCGAAGTCGTCGAACTTCAGCACCTTCCCATCGGCGGTGACGTCGATCGTTTCCTTGGGGAACGCCGACGAACCGCTGGTGGTGTACGCGATCGACGCGGTCGAGCCGTCCGGGTAGCGCAACAGGATCTGGAGATCCTGGTGCCCCGGCGTCGCGGTGGCGTACACCGACACCGGGTCGGACCCGAGCAGCCAGCTGACCGTGTCGATGAAGTGACCGCCCTCGCCCGCGAACCGCGACCCCTCGCTGTCGGCCTGGTTGTACCAGCTGCCCGCGTCGAGCTGACCGGCGTTGACCAGGTACCGCACGGAAGCCGGGCCGATGCGCGGTCCGAAGTGGAGCACCGACTCGTTCAGCAGCGGGGCGAACCGGCGGTTGAAACCGACCTGCAGCCGGTCGTTGCCGGACTCCTCGATCGCGCCCAGCACGACTTCGAGTTCCTTCTCCGACAGCGCGAGGGGCTTCTCGACAAAGACGGCCTTGCCCGCGAGCAGCGCCCGCCGAGTCAGCTCGGCGTGCGAACTGTGCCGGGTCACGATGAACACGGCATCGATCGCGGAGTCTTCGAGCATCGCGTCGAGATCGGTGGTGGCGCGGGCGAAACCGAACTTGCGTTTGGCGTTCGCGCCCGAAAGCGCGGAGGTGGTGACGACCTCGGTGAGGTGGACGTGCTCCATCTCAGCCAGATGCGGCAGGAGCATGGAGGACGCGTAGTTGCCCGCGCCGATGAACCCGATCCGCACGCCACCGGCCTTCGGCGCCGCGCGAACGGTCGAGGGCTTCGGCACGGAAACCGAGGTGACCTGCTCGGTCGTTGCGGCGGCACGCTTCTCGTATTCGAACAGCACGGCGACGGCCTTGAGCTCGCCCTCGTTCAGCTTCCGGTACGTCTCGACGGCGTCGGAGAAGTCCGAGACGTGCGAGATCAGCGGCTCGACGTCGAGACGGCCGCTGCCCATCAGATCGACAACGCATTCGAGGTTCCGGCGCTCGGTCCAGCGGACCTGGCCGATCGGGTAGTCGCGGCCTTCGAGTTCGTACTCCGGGTCGTAGCGGCCGGGGCCGTACGAGCGGGAGAACCGGACGTCGAGTTCCTTTTCGTAGTAGGCGTTCCACGGCAGGTTCAGCGAACATTTGCCGATGTCGATCACCCGGCCGCGGTCGCGGCTCAGCTTCGCGGCCAGCTCCACCGGCTCGTTCGTGCTGCCGCCCGCGGCGAGGTACACCTGGTCGACACCGTGCCCGGCGCTGATCTCCGCGACCGCCGTGTCGATGACGCCGGATCCCGGGTCGCCGCAGTTGAGCGCGCCGAGCTGCTCGGCCAGCGCGCAGCGCGTCGGGTCCGGGTCGACGCCGAGGACGCGGACACCGGAGGCGACCAGCAGCTGCACGACCAGCTGGCCGATCAGGCCCAGCCCGATGACCAGCGCGATGTCACCGATCTGCGGTTCACCGCGGCGCACGCCCTGCATCGCGATCGAGCCGACCGTGCCGAACGCGGCGTGCCGCGGGTCGACGCCGTCGGGCACCCGGGAGTACAGGTTCTTGGGCACCCAGTTCAGTTCCGCGTGCAGCGCGTGCTCGTTCCCGGCGCACGCCACGAAATCCCCGACGGAGACGTCGTCGATGCCCGCGCCGACCTCCTCGACCACGCCGCACAGCGAGTACCCGAGCGGCGTGTACGAGTCGAGCTTGTTCATCGCCTTGCGGTAGGTGGCGCTCAGCCCGTTCGTCGCGACGCTCTGCATCACCTTCGCGACCTGATCCGGCCGCGCCTTCGCCTTGCCCACCAGGGAAAGACTCGCCTCGGACACCTTCATCATCTCGGTGCCGGTGGAGATCAGCGAATAGGCGGTGCGGACCAGCACACCCCCCGGTTTGCACGCGGGGATTTCGACGTCGAGGAGCGCCAGCTCCCCGCTCTTGTAGTTCTGCACTACCTGCTTCACGTCGCTCCTAGTGGGGGTAAGGCAAGGTGAGGGGTGGAGGCGGAGGTATCGCGCGGGTCGGGTGGGTCGTGAGTGGCGCACGAGCATGTCGCGAAAGCCACTTTCGGGACATCTGATGTCCCGAAAGTGGCTTTCGCGACACCGCCACTCACGACCCACCTGGCCGAGCTGAGGTAGATCGGGCCGCAAGGGCACCGCGATACCAGTATTCGAGGGTCAAGATGTGCCAGAGATGCTTGGACCGGTCCTGCTGCCCGGACGCGTCTTCGTCGACGAGCCGTTGCAGGGCCTCACGACGGAGGAACCCGGCCTTCACCAATTCGCCTTCGTTCGTCACCTCACGCACCAGTGGCGCGAGGTCGCGGCTCATCCAAGCCCGCAGCGGAGCGCTGAACAGCCCCTTCGGCCGGTGCACGATCTCGGCGGGAAGGATCGACAGCGCCGCTTCCTTGAGCGCCATTTTCCCTTGGCGTTTGACGATCTTCTTGTCACCGGGGATCCGGAACGCGGCCTTCACGACCTCGATGTCGACGAACGGCGTCCGCACCTCGGTGGACGCGGCCATGCTCGACCGGTCGGTGTAGGCGAGGTTGAGTCCCGGCAGGAACAGCCGGGAATCGGCGAGGCACATGCGGTTCACGAAGTCGGTCAACGTGTTGTCGTGATAGGTGTCCGCGTGCTCGGTGATCACGTCATCGACGGCGCCCGCGAGGTCCGGGTTCAGCAGCCCGACGAGCTCGGCCTGGTCGTACATCGTGTAGCTGCGCCGGAACGCGGTCTCCTCCGGCAGTTCCGCGAACGAGAGGAACCGCTTGGCGAACCGGACCGAGCGGAACCCGCGCTTCGACGTCGCCACCGGCAGTCTGTCCACAACGGACTCGATGGGACGGCGGACCAGCCCGGGAACCCGTTGGTACCGCACGGCGATCTTGTTCGCGAGATGCTTGCGGTACCCGGCGAACAGTTCGTCGGCACCCATGCCCGACAGCATCACCTTGACGCCGGCCTCACGGGCGGCGGTGCAGATCAGGTAGCTGTTGATCGCCGCCGGGTCGCCGATCGGCTCGTCGAGGTGGTAGGTCATCCGCGGCAGCAGGTCCAGCACCTGCGGCGCGATCTCGATCTCGTGCAGGTCGACCCCGAACTTCGCGGCGACCTTCTTCGCGTACATCAGGTCGTCCGGCATCGCCTCGAACTTCGCGTCCTCGGCCCGGAAACCGATGGTGTACGCGGAGATCCCTGGCTGCTCACGAGCGGCGATCGCGGTCAGGTAGCTGGAGTCGAGGCCGCCGGAGAGGAACGTCGCGACCGGCACGTCGGCCATCAGGTGCTTGCGCGTGGAGTCCTCGATGACGGCGTTGAGATCGAACTCGCCCTCGAAGGCCGCGCCTTCCTCGGCGACCTGGCGCAGCGACCAGAAGGTGCCGCGCTCGACGTCGCCGTTCGGCCGGAACCGCGCCCAACTGCCCGGCGGCAGCTTCTCAGCCTCGGTGAACGCGCACCTTCCGTCCGGAACCCAGTAGTAGAGCAGGGAAGCGACGAGCGCGGTGTCGTCGACGGTCAGCGAGCCACCGAGTTCCGCGGCCAGCGCCTTCAACTCCGACGCGAACGCGACGCCTTTGCCGCGGCGCACCAGGAACAGCGGTTTGATGCCCAGCTGGTCTCTCACCAAGGTCAAAGCGCCCGTGCGCTCGTCGAAGACACCGAACGCGAACATGCCGCGAAGCCGGTGCAAGCCCTCGGTGCCCCACTTGCGCCAGGCTTCCAGCAGGACCTCGGTGTCGGACGTCCCCCGGAAGCGCACGCCCGCCGCTTCGAGTTCCTTCCGCAGCTCCGGCGAGTTGTACAGCTCGCCGTTGTAGGTCAGCGCGAGGCCGTCCTTGACCATCGGCTGCGCGCCGGTCTCGGTCAGGTCGACGATCGACAGCCTTCGGTGTCCTAAATGGACTTCCCCGTCACCCGCCCGGTGGTCGTACCGCCCCGAACCGTCCGGCCCGCGGTGGGCGATGATCTTGGTGAGCCGATCGGTGAGCGGTCCCCCGTCCGGCCAGAAGTAGGCCCCTGCGATGCCGCACATCTACTTTCGCTCCCCTTACAAGGCTTCGGCGTTATCCGGTGACACAGGTGCGAATCGTTTCGTCGGCTGATCAGCGTTGCCGAGTTCCTTGGCACGTTTGTACGGGGTCGGATGCCGCCCGTTCTTCCGCTCTCTCGGGAACATCTCGACCGGCTTCGGCGAGACCTTCCGCTCCGGCACGGCACCGGCACGTCCCCGCAACGCGGTGTGCAGGCCGTCCCACAGCGTCCCGTCGGTGTGGTCGCGCGGATCGGGATCCACCACGACGACCCCGATGATCGGGATCCGCCGGTCGGCGAGCTGCCGCGCGACGGTGTGCAGCCATTCGGTGTTCGCGTACCCGGTCTGGACGACGAGGATCGTTTCCTTTCCGAGGAATTCGAGGTCGGTCCACGCCGTCCCCGGTTCGATCGACCCGACACCGATGCGGCGTTCCTTGCCCGCCATCGGCACGTCGCCGCGGTCCAGCACCTGGACCGGGCCTTCGCCTGCCAGCTCGCGGAGCTTCACCTTCGGCAGGTCGTCGACGAGCGAGACCGGCCCCTTCTCCGCCAGTTCGCGCGCCATGTCGACAGCGAGCGCGGCGGTGACCTCACGGGCGCCGAGGTCGAGCACCGACACCGAACCGCGCTCCTGGGAGACGGCCCGGACCAGGGTCACCGCGACCCGCTGCCGCCGGGTGGCCGCGCGCGAGGTCCGCAGGAACCGCGGCGGTTTCGGCAATTGCGCGATGACCGAGGCGCCGAGATGCCGAGAGATCTCGCGGCGCAGCACCGGCCGGTCCTTCACCACGCTCGCGACGGCGGCGAGCGCCAGTCCCGCGAGAAGTCCCAGCGCGAAGCCGATCCCGGCGTCGGTGGCGAGGGTCTTGAGAAGCGAATGCGGCAGGATCCGCGGCGCGTCCACGATCTGCGTCCCGGCGGCGACCTTCGGCGTGCCGATGCCCGCCTCCTGCGCGCGGCCGTCGTAGTCGGAGATCTTCGAGTTCAGCTCCGCCCGGCGCGAGTAGAACCGCTCCAGCTGGGCGGGATTGGCGTTACGGCCCTTTGCCTCTTCGGTGACGATCCCGCTTTCGATCGTGGTGAGCTCGTTCTGGGTCTGGTTTCGCTGGTCCAGCAAGGCTTTCTGGGTCGCCGCCGCGGCCGCCTGGTTGCGGGCGATGTACTCGGTGATGAAGGCGTCGGAAATCGCCTGCGCGCGGGCCAGCGCCTCGTCCGCGCTCTTCCCCTTGACCGTCAGCTGGAGGACGTTGTTCGTCAGGCCCAGCCCTTCGTAGTCCTTGAGGAACTCCTCCGGCGCCTGGATGCTGTTCAGCTTCTTGAGCGCCTCGTTGGCGATCTTCGTCGTCTGGAGCACGGCGACGTCGGTCCGCATCAGCGTCCCGCTGTCGGTCGGCGAGTCGTCGGGGTGGATGACCAGGATCTGCGCCACCGCGGTGGGCGGCGACGGCAGGAACAACGCGACGAGCCCGCCGGCGATCAACCCCACCAGCGCGGTGGCCAGCCACAGTCGACGGCGTCTGCGTACCGAGACGACCAGTCGCTGAAGGTCGACGAGCGGCTCTGACTTCGCTTTTTCGGCGCTGGTCACGCTGTACCTGCCAGTGCTTCGTGGTGGGAACGAGTGGGGGCGCCGGGTCGGGTGCGGGTCGGCCGGACCGGGCGGGTCAGCACGGCACCCACCACGGCGAGACCGGCGTCGGCGCAGGCTTCGGCGATGCCGACCAGCTCCCAGGCGGGCCGGGAACCGAGGCTTGTCACGACGAGAACCCCTTCGACAGCGGAGTTTTCGGTGTCTTCGATGACGGGTCGCACCGGGGACACCGTCGCAGGAGTGAACCACCGGTCGGCGAGACCGGCGATCCGCCGGGCGGCGGCCTGCCCGGCGTGGTCGCCGTCGGCGGTCAACACGAGCAGCCGCCGGTGCGGGAGCCGGGAAATCAGGCGCCGGTACTGGACGTCGGAGTCGATCTCGTCGGCGAACACGTCGACCCGCGGGGTGTTCCACGGCTTGTCGTCACGGAGGAGCTTGGCCCGCAAACCGGTCCCGGCGGGCTGCTCGTCCACGACGTCGAAGGTCGCCAGCACCGGGCCGCCGAGCGCCGCGCCGATCTCCTCCTCGTCCCGCAGCCGCCGGTCGGTACGCGCGGTGAAGAGGTGCCCGAACAGGCCGATGAGGAAGAACAACGCCGCGCCGCCGAGCGCGAGCTGCGGCAGCGTGGGGGCCGCGGCCGCGGACGGCAGCTCGGCCGAGCCCAGTACGACCATGTTGCCGAGACCGCTGGCGGTGTCGGCCGCGTTCAGGCTGGACATCGCCGACTCGATCGACGAGCGCAGGCCTTGCAGTTCGGTGCGGAGCTGGACGCTCTCCACGGTCGTCTTGCCTTCGTTGACCTTCGCGGAGAGTTCGCTGATCCGCTGGTTCGTCTGCGCGACCTGCTGGCGCAACGTCTCGCGACGCTCCTGCGCCAGCTGCACCGCGGCGTCCCCGGAACCGGCGATGATCTGCGTGGAGTACTTCACGAACTCCTGCGCGAGCTGGTCCGCCATCCGCTGCGTCTGTTCGGCGGTGTCCCCGGTGGTCTCGATGGTGATCACATTGCCCTGTGCGACCGAAGTGGCCACCTTGTCCCGCAGATCGGCGCCGGTCTCGCCGT
Source organism: Amycolatopsis sp. cmx-11-12 (assembly GCF_046269425.1). Classification (NCBI taxonomy): domain Bacteria; kingdom Bacillati; phylum Actinomycetota; class Actinomycetes; order Pseudonocardiales; family Pseudonocardiaceae; genus Amycolatopsis; species Amycolatopsis sp. cmx-11-12. Next base: position 297,572 of record NZ_JADNQM010000002.1, read on the forward strand.
CCCCGAGAACGGCGGCGGCCCGGTCGAGGACGACCGAGCTGGTCGCCACCTCGGCCTGGGTGAGCAGTTCGTCCGCCTCGCGTGGGCCTTGGAGCAGCACGCTGGACGTGGTCCGGTAGCCGGGGGAAAGGATCACCGACGATCCCGCGCCGACCAGGGCACCGAGGACGGCGAGGACCACCAAGGTCCGCCATCGTCCGCGCAGAACCTGCCCGATCATGGACAGGCGCACCGTATCGTCAGTCAAACCGGGATCTCCCATCGGTGCGTTGTTCGTGCGGCATCAATCCCGTCGGCTTGATCGCGGCGTTGGTTACAGGATTGCCCGAGTCTTGTTCAAAACGCGACCGGGAAGTCGATCAACGGACCGCGGCGGCATAGGCCGCGAGCAGGGCTTTCTGGGAGTTCTCCCAAGAGAGCGGACCGGCGACGCGCGCCCGCCCCAGCTCACCCATCTCCGCCCGCTGTTCCGGCGAGTCGAGCAGATGCGCGATCAACTTCGCGAACTCCGGCTCGTCGTTCGCCGGCGCGTACAGCGCGGCCTCCCCGGCCGAGACCCGAGCCTCCCGCAGTTCGAAGGAGACGATCGGGCGGCTCATCGCCATGTACTCCATGATCTTGTTCATGGTCGACACGTCGTTGAGCGGGTTCAGGGGATCCGGCGACAGGCAGACGTCGGCCGAGGACAGGTAGCGCAGGAGATCTTCGTCGGAGATCCGGCCGGTGAACTCGACCTGGTCGTCGAGCTTGAGTTCCTTGGACAACGCCACCATCGCGTCGAAGGCGTCACCGGAACCGATGAACACGGCGTGCCAGTCGGTGCGGCCGACCTCGTCACGCAGCGAAGCGAGCGCGCGCAACGCGTAGTCGACGCCGTCCTGCGGGCCCATCACGCCGAGGTACGCCAGCAGATGCGGCTTGCCCTTCTTCAGCTCGGGCTCGGCCGGGATCAGATGGAAGCGCTCGACCTTCGGCGCGCTGCGCACGACGAAGACGTCGTCCGGCGACTTGCCGCCGCGTTTCACGGCGACGTCCTTGTAGCTCTCGTTGGTCGCGATGACGACGTTCGCCGTCTTGTAGGTGCGGCGTTCCAGCGCGCAGACCGCGCGGTAGAGGAAGTCCTCACCGCGGTCGAACCGCGAGAGGTACAGCTCGGGGCAGAGGTCGTGCTGGTCGAAGATGAACTTCGCGCCCTGGCGCTTGAGGTACAGCGCGACCAGGAACAGCAGGTCCGGCGGGTTGCAGGCGTGCACGACGTCGATTTTTCCGCCTCGGCCGACCTTGCGGGCGAGCCGGAGCGTATGCCACAGCGCGGAGCCGTACTCCTGGACGTACCCGGCCGGACCACCGGTGGCGGCCTTCAGCGGGTACCGCAGGATGTGGACGCCGTCGATGGTGACTTCGGCCTCGGTGTCCCGCTTCGTCCCTTGTGGACAGATGACGTGGACTTCCCAGCCCGCGTCGCGAAGTGTCTGGCACTCCTGCCAGACACGGCGATCGAAGGGGACGGAAAGGTTCTCGACGAGGATGAGAGCTTTACCAGGCAAGGCCGACATATCCCTCTTCAGTCCGGCGCCGGTCGGCGTCGGGTACGCGGACGAGATCGATGATGGTGTGGCCGCCGCCCGCCGGGAGCGCCGCGAGGACGTCCGGGTCGGTGCAGCCGATGAGGCAGACCTCGGCGTGGTCGATGACCTCGTCGACGGAGCCGGCCAACAGCTGGCCGAGATGCGGCAGCCTGCCCTCGATGTACTCGCGGTTCGCGCCCATCAGCCGCGAAAGGCTGACGTTGGCGTCGTAGATGCGGAGGTCGTAACCCTTGCCGAGCAGGCGCTCCGCCAGCTCGACGAGCGGGCTCTCGCGGAGGTCGTCGGTGCCGGGCTTGAAGGACAGGCCGAACAGCCCGACCTTGCGTTTGCCGGTGCGCGCGACCAGGTCGAAGGCACGCTGGAGGTGTTCGTCATTGGACGGCAGCACATGCGACAGGATCGGGACGGCGACGTCCGCGCGGTGCGCGGCGTAGACCAGGCCACGCAGATCCTTGGGGAGGCACGAGCCGCCGAAGGCGAACCCGGGGCGGAGGTAGGCGGGGCTGATGTTGAGCTTGCGGTCGGCGAGGAAGACGTCGATCACCTGGTGCGAATCGAGCCCCAGGGCACGGCAGATCGCGCCGAGCTCGTTCGCGAAGCCGATCTTGAGCCCGTGGAAGGAGTTGTCGGCGTACTTCGTCATCTCGGCGACGGGGATCGCGACGCGGAAGACCTCGCCGGGAAGCCCTTCGTAGAGCGCCGCCACGACGTCGCCGCTGGCCGCGTCGAGTTCGCCGATGACGGTCTTGGGCGGGTCGTAGAAGTCCTTGACACTGCTGCCCTCGCGCAGGAACTCGGGGTTCACCGCGACACCGAAGTCGACACCTGCGGTGAGGCCGGACGACTTCTCGAGGATGGGGACCAGCAGGTCCAGGCAGGTGCCCGGCAACATGGTGCTGCGGAAGACGACGGTGTGCCTCGCCGTCTTGGCCTTGAGCGCTTCACCGATCTCCTCGGCCACGCGCTCCAGGAACGCCGTCGACAGGCTGCCGTTCGGCGCGGACGGGGTACCGACACAGATCAGGGAGACTTCGCTGTCCGCGATCGCCTGTCTGACGTCGGTGGTGGCTCTCAGTTTGCCTTTGGCGACCACCTCGGCGGTGAGTTCGCCGATGCGCTCCTCCACCACCGGCGCCTTGCCGCTGGAGATGAGGTCGATCTTCACCGGGTTCACGTCGACCCCGACGACCTCGTGCCCGCGCCCGGCAAGGCACGCCGCCGACACACAACCGACGTAACCGAGCCCGAACACACTGATCTTCATGACGAATTCCTCCAGCCGCGTTCCGCTGACCGTTGGTCGGCTGACGGACCGGGTTCGTTACCGCTGCCGGAGAAGTCGCCTGCTTTTGGCGGAATGCCTGTGCGGCAAGGGAATTACTCATCGTTCGAGGACCCCGAAACGCTACACGCGAGGCGTAAGGGTTTCGTCTCGATCTCCTATACACGCCCAAGACGCCCTCGCGGTTGCCTTTCGGTAACGCCGGAATGTTCCGTACTGGTCAATCGGACGACGCGGCTTTTAGGTTTGTTTCGTCAACGACGAGCACTTGGGGGAACATCGATGCGCAGAACCCTGCCCAGACGGTCTGTCCGCGCCGTCAGCGCGCTGACCTTGGCCTTCACCCTCACCGGAGCGATGGCCGCGGTACCCGCGTACGCCGATCCCGGCCCGAACCTCAAGATCACGGCGGCCGTGCCGGAAGGGCGCTGGCTCCGCGGCGACCACATCCCGATCGACCTCACGATCACCAACATCGGCGATGCCAAGGCGACCGAGGTCAGAGCCACGGGAAGTACCTATTCCGGCCCCTACTACGGCTTCGACCCGAACACGTGGGGCGACCTGGACACGAACGGCCCCGGAACCTCCTTCGAGGCGGGCGAGAGCCGGACCTATCGCGTGACCGGTTACATCTGGGGCGCCGAGGCGGGCAACCCCGTGGTGAGGATCGACTTGAGCGCCCCGGCCGACACCGACTACTCGGACAACAGCGCCGACGTCCCGGTGAACCCGATTCCGCCGGAGACCACCGAACGTGTCGCCGGGCAGGTCTACGGGGACAAGAACCGCGACGGCGTGCTTACCCCCGGCGAGGAACTGGCCGGGCTCACGGCACGGGTCGGCGGCCCCGGGCTGCCGCAGGAACTGTCGGTGGTCACCGACGCCGCGGGGCGATTCTCCTTCGACGCGGTCCCGGTCGGGACCATCCGGGTGCTGGGCTTCCGGTACGACCCGGCAGGCTGGCTGTTTCCGGAGGGCGACGTGATGCGCCTGGACGGCAGCGGCAAGTACCAGAACGTGAGCGTCCAAGGCCGCCAGCCGCTCGAAAAGGACCTTCAGGCGAAGATCGAATTCGACAAGGCGCGCTATGCGCCCGGAGAGACGGCCAAGGCGACGGTCACTCTCACGAACAGCGGCGCGTCCCCGCTTTCCGGTCTCTACGCGACCTGCAAGGACCCCCAAGGTACTGATATCGACCTGAAGATCCCGCAGGAGCAGTGGGGCGCCTTCGGTCCCGCACAGGCGGGCACGCTGGCCGCGGGAGAGCGACTGGCCCTCACCTTGACCGGCCAGGTGCCCGAGAAGGCGCAATACTTCGGCAAGACCGTCCTCGACTGCAACTTCAACGGCAAGACCTACCTGCGGGGCCCGTGGGTGTCGGCCGAAGCCAAGGTACCTGGCAAGCGCGCCGATTCCCGAGGACTGGCCTGGGTCGACAAGGACCACGACTACCGGCCGGACGACGGTGAAGGCCTGCCGAACACCACCGTCACTTTGTCCACAAAGGACAACAAGCTGGTCTCGCTCGCCAAGACCGACGCCAAGGGATTCGTGACCTTCCCCAATGTCGCCGTCGGCGAATACGTGTTCCGCGTCGTGGGCCCCTGGAAGGCGGTCGACAACTCGACCGTCCACCACGTCGCCCCGCCGTACGGCTGGGAGTGGTGGGTGCAGCTCGAGCCTCGCTGACCGTGTCTTGAGCGGTGCCGGAAGTACATGAAGGCCCCCTTCCTTGCGCTAGGCGCAAGGAAGGGGGCCTTCATGTACTCGGGCATTCCTGGCGCTGTTACCCCTGGACGAACTTCGCCGCCAGCCCCTCCCCGACCGAGGTCGACTTCCCGTGGTCCTCGATCGGCGACACCTTCGAGTTCTTGAAGCAGATGTAGGTCACGCCCGAGTCGACGCCGCCGTTCTTCGGGTCCGGGTTGATGCCCAGCGATTTCGCGGCCGCGTAGGAGGCCTCGCCGATGATGTCCTTCGGGCCGGTGTCACCGATGACGGTGTAGAGCACCTTGTTGTTGTAGATCACCGCGCACGAACCGGCGCCCTTGAGGCCGGCTTTCTCGAAGTTCCACGTGCTGCTGATACTCGGCACGACGACGTAGGGCGTCTGGTCGGCGATCAGCGCCTTGCCGTCGGAGCGCGGGTACGCGGTGCCGTCCTGGAACCACGGGTCGGTGTTCTTGTTGCACCGCGCGGTCGGCTGTCCGTCGCAGTCGATGTCCATGTCGGCCTTCCAGAACACGGCACTCCCAGCGTCGCAGACCGCGATGGTCCGGCCGGTTTCGTCGTCGGTCTTGTACTTGCCGTTCGAGATCTGCTTGCAGCTGGTGGTCTTCGCGAGCAACTGCTGCGCGGTCGGGCCCGCCTGGAGCGAAACGCCTTCCGAAGGGGCGGCCGTGGCCGCCGCCGCGGGGGCCAGTCCCGCGGCCACCACCATCGCCGAGAACAGGAGCAGTTTCCGCATACCGAGCACCCCTTAGTTAATAAGGCTTCTTATCGAGGGTCCTCAGAATGCCGCCGACAATGACCGTTCTCAAGAGTCGGCGGGGTGTTGTTTTCCCACTACGCAACGAAAAACGGTCAAAAGCGGACAAGCCTGGAGACTCGGGCCATCAGTCGTCCCGCTCGGCGGTACAGGCCGTCCCGGTCACCGAGCACGCCGTCGATCCACTCCTGGTCGACGTCGTACCGGACCTTGGTCCGCGGCCGCAGCAGGCCGTCGCGTGACGCCGCGCCGCCTTCCGTGGTGTAGATCCTCGTCGCGCCGGAACGCCGGAGCCTGCTGAGCACTCGCCGGTCGTAGGCGCCGAACGGCGGCACGTACGCGCGGACCGGCTTCCCGCTCAAGTCGGCGAGCAGCTTCGGCGCGACTTCGAGTTCGCGCCGGGCGTGCCTGCCGTCGAGCCGCCGCCAGTCGCGGTGCTCCCAGCCGTGCGAGCCGATCGACATCCCCGCCTCGACCAGTTCGCGAAGGCCGTCGGCGTCGACGAAGCCCCGCTGGCCGATGCGGCCGGCCAGCGGGAAGAACTCCGCCGTGAGATCGCGCTCGACCAGTCGCGGCAGCGCGATCTCGACGTCGGAGGAGTTGCCGTCGTCGAAGGTGAGCCCGACGTCTTCACATCCGGTCACCGCGTCGAGCACCCGCTCGAACTGCTCGACCGTCACCCATGTTTCGTTTTCGCCCGGGTCCAGCGCGCGCACGGGCCTGCCCACGCCGCCGATCGCCAGGATCACCATCCGCACCTCATTATTCGGGGACCGAGTGTTTCCCGATTAATCGCATTGGCGAATGGAGTAGTTACATGATCGCGCAAGGTGTCCACGAACGGATTACTTGCGGATCTCCAGGGTGCAGCACTTCGGGCCGCCGCCCGCTTTCCTGAGCTCGGAGATGTCGACGAAGACGACCTCGTAGCCGCGTTCGGTCAGCCGCGACGCCAAACCGGTCGCTTCGACCGGCAGGACGACGTTGCGGCCGTCGGACACCCCGTTCAGCCCAAAGCATTCCGCGTCGGCCCGGTCCGCGATTACCGCGTCGGGGAACATCCGCTCCAGCACCTTCCTGGACCCGGCCGAGAACGCCGCCGGGTAGTAGGCGATCTGGGCGGGCGCGGTGTCGGTGGCCTCGGCGAGCACGAACAGCGCGGTGTCGAGGTGGTAGTAGCTCGGGTCGATCAGCCGCAGCGAGACGACCGGGACGCCGAGGACCTCCTGCGCTTCGGCGTGCGCGGCCGGGTCGGTCCGGAAGCCGGTGCCGGCGAGCAGGACCTTTCCGGTCCAGGCGAAGTCGCCTTCGGCCTCGTTGATCTTCTCCGGCATGGTGATGTCGCGGTAGCCGTGCTCGACGAACCAGCGGCGGAAGTGCTCGGCCTCGGCGGTGCGCTGCGGGGCGCGGAACCGGGAGCCGAGGACACGGCCGTCGACGACGGTGCCGGAGTTCGCGGCGAACACCATGTCGGGCAGGCCGGGCTGGGCGTCGATCTCCTCGACGGTGTGGCCGAGGCGTCGGTAGGTGTCACGGAGTTCGGTCCATTGCGCCATCGCGGTGTCGACGCTGACCGGGACGGACGGGTCCATCCACGGGTTGATGACGTAATCCACCGCGAAGTACCGCGGCGGGCACATGAGGTAGCGGCGCGTCGTGGGCACACGGGGCTGCTCTAGTACCGGCATACACGAAGGGTAAGGCTTACCTAATTCCGCAATCAATCGCTGTTCGCTGCGCATATACCTGCTAAACATTGCGTGTGAACACCATCGACCAGCGAATCGTTTCATGTCTGATGGCCAACGCGAGGTCCAGCTACGCCGACATCGGGAAAGTCGTCGGCCTGTCCGCGCCCGCGGTGAAGAGGCGGGTCGACAGACTGCTCGAAACCGGGGTCCTGCGCGGCTTCACCGCGGTCGTCGACCCGGAGGCGCTGGGCTGGGGCACCGAAGCCTTCGTCGAGATGACCTGCAACGGCAACATCACCCCGGCCCGGATCCGCGCCAGGCTGGAGCCGTTGCCGGAGGTCGTCGCGGCCTACACGGTGTCCGGCGCGGCCGACGCCATCGTCCACCTGCGCGCTTCGGACATCCACCATCTGGAGACCGCGCTGGAGCGGCTGCGCGGGCTGGAGATCGTCGACCGCACGGTCTCCACCGTCGTCCTTTCCCGGTTGTTAGAACGCCCGCCGACCCCCGAGGCATGACACCCTCGACCGCGTGACCGATCAGATCCACTCCAGCCATGACGGCGGCGTCGCCGTGCTCACCATCGACGCGCCCGCGACCCGCAACGCCCTGACCCTCACCCTGTCCGCCCAGCTGGCCGAGGCCGTCGCGAGCGCCGAAGCCGACGAGAGCGTCCACGCACTGGTCATCACCGGCGCGCCACCGGCCTTTTGCGCGGGCGCGGACCTCGACACGCTCGCCGGCGCGCGGGAGGACGGGCTCCGCGCCGTCTACGACGGTTTCCTCTCGGTGGCCCGGTGTTCCCTGCCGACCATCGCGGCGGTCGGCGGGGCGGCCGTGGGGGCCGGACTGAACCTCGCGCTCGCCGCGGACGTCCGCATCGTGGGACCGAAGGCGAAGTTCGTGGCCAGATTTCTCGACTTGGGCATCCACCCCGGCGGCGGGATGACCTGGATGATCCAACGGCTCGTGGGCCCGCAGAAGGCCGCGGCGATGACACTCTTCGGAGAAATCGTCGGCGCCGAAGCCGCTGTCGAAGCCGGACTCGCGCTCCGCCTCGTCGAAGGAGATCTGGTCGAGGCGGCCCGTGAGCTGGCACGACCCGCCGTCGACGCGCCTCGCGACGTCCTTCTGGCGACGAAGCGCACGCTTCGGCACACCGCTTCACTGACCGACCATTCGGCCGCCGTCGACGCCGAGATCGCGCCGCAGCTGACGTCGCTCACCGGACCCGCTTTCACCGAACGTCTCGGCAGGCTCAAAGCAAGAATCAGCGGCCAGTGACCATTCCTCGAGCAGACTTCACTACGCTGCAAGGAGATACGGCTCACAATCGAGTCGCGTCGTTAACCGTTACCATCGGTAACACTTAAACCGGAAAACCCCCGCTCAGCGACGAGCTCAGGACACTCGAGAAGTAGGTCAAGGCCGCACTTGCGGGCAACCTGGGAAGTGTCACGAGGACTAACCTCGGGACAGGACACCTGTGACCTGGCCGACATCGCCGGGCGAGGCGTCGGATACCCGGCATCGCCGGGACCGCGCACGTCGGGAGAGAGGGATTCCCTGACCTATGAGCACGAGTGCGAACGGCAACGGCTCCTTGTCGGCCGTCCGGCCCACCGAGGTCGCCAAGCTGGACCGGGTGGTCATCCGGTTCGCCGGCGATTCCGGTGACGGCATGCAGCTGACGGGAGACAGGTTCACCTCGGAGGCCGCGGCCTTCGGCAACGACCTGTCCACCATGCCGAACTTCCCCGCGGAGATCCGCGCGCCACAGGGAACCATCCCAGGCGTCTCGAGCTTCCAGGTGCACTTCGCCGACTACGACATCCTGACGCCGGGCGACCGGCCGGACGTCCTGGTCGCGATGAACCCCGCCGCGCTGAAGGCGAACCTCGCCGATGTTCCGTCAGGCGGGACGATCATCCTGAACACCGACGAGTTCACGAAGCGGAACCTGGTCAAGGTCGGCTTCGAGAAGGATCCCCTCGACGACGACACCCTTTCGGCCTATCAAGTCCACCGGGTGGCGATGTCGACGTTGACCAGAGGCGCGCTCGAAGAGACCGGACTGTCCAAAAAGGACGCCGAACGCGCGAAGAACATGTTCGCGCTCGGGCTGCTCTCCTGGATGTACCACCGGCCGACCGAGGGCACCGAACGGTTCCTGCGCGAGAAGTTCGCCAAGAAGTCCGCCATCGCCGAGGCCAACATCCTGGCCTTCCGCGCCGGCTGGAACTACGGCGAGACGACGGAGTCGTTCGCGACGACGTACGAGGTCGCGCCCGCGAAGCTGAACCAGGGCACGTACCGCCAGATCACCGGGAACACCGCGCTGGCGTACGGGCTGGTCGCCGCCGGGCAGCAGTCCGGCCTGCGGATCCTGCTGGGCACGTACCCGATCACCCCGGCGTCGGACATCCTCCACGAGCTGTCCAAGCACAAGAACTACGGCATCCTCACCTTCCAGGCCGAGGACGAGATCGCCGGCATCGGCGCGGCGCTCGGCGCCTCCTACGGCGGTGCGCTGGGCGTCACCTCGACGTCCGGTCCCGGTGTCGCGCTGAAGTCCGAAGCCATCGGCCTCGCGGTGATGACCGAGCTGCCGCTGGTCGTGGTCGACGTCCAGCGCGGCGGCCCGTCGACCGGGCTGCCGACCAAGACCGAGCAGGCCGACCTGCTGCAGGCGATGTTCGGCCGCAACGGCGAGTCCCCGGTCCCGATCGTCGCGCCGCTGTCCCCCGCGGACTGCTTCGACGCGGCGCTGGAGGCCACCCGGATCGCGCTGAAGTACCGGACGCCGGTCTTCCTGCTGTCGGACGGCGCGATCGCGAACGGCTCCGAGCCGTGGCTGATCCCGGACGTCGGGACGCTGCCGGATCTGCGCGTGGAATTCGCCACCGAGCCGAATGCCGAGGACGATTCCGGGGAATTCTGGCCGTATGTACGCGACCCCGAAACCCTCGCCCGCGCGTGGGCGGTGCCGGGCGCGGCCGGTCTGCAGCACCGCATCGGCGGGCTGGAGAAGGCCGACAAGACCGGCCACATCTCCTACGACCCGGACAACCACGAGAAGATGGTCCGCCTGCGGCAGGCCAAGATCGACGGCATCGACGTCCCGGACCTCGTCGTCGACGACCCGAGCGGCGGCAAGGCACGTGTCCTGGCACTCGGCTGGGGCTCGTCCTACGGGCCCATCGGTGCCGCGTGCCGCCGCGTCCGCAAGGAGGGCATGCCGATCGCGCAGGCGCATCTTCGGCACCTCAACCCGTTCCCGGGGAACCTCGGTGACGTACTCCGTTCGTACGACACCGTGGTCGTCCCTGAAATGAACCTCGGCCAGCTCTCGATGCTCCTGAGGGCGAAGTACCTCGTGGACGTGAAGTCGTATACGAAGGTCGCCGGGCTGCCCTTCAAGGCAGAGGAGCTGCAAGGCGTGTTCACGGAGATCATCACCAGTACGGAGGCGGCGAAGTGACCGCGATTGACCTGGGGATTCCTACTCTCGGCGGCTTGGATCTCGTTCCGGCCGAAATCGAACCGCAGAAGGCGAAGGACTACAAGTCGGACCAAGAGGTCCGCTGGTGTCCCGGCTGCGGTGACTACGTCGTGCTCAACGCCGTGCAGTCTTTTCTGCCGACGCTGGGCCTCAAGCGCGAGAACATCGTGTTCATCTCGGGCATCGGGTGCTCGTCCCGGTTCCCGTACTACCTCAACACCTACGGCATGCACTCGATCCACGGCCGTGCGCCGTCGATCGCGACCGGCCTCGCGACCGCACGGCCGGACCTGTCGGTGTGGGTCGTCACCGGTGACGGCGACGCGCTGTCCATCGGCGGCAACCACCTGATCCACGCGTTGCGGCGCAACGTGAACATCAAGATCCTGCTGTTCAACAACCGGGTCTACGGCCTCACCAAGGGCCAGTACTCGCCGACGTCCGGGCCGGGCATGGTCACCAAGTCCACCCCGATGGGCTCGGTCGACACCCCGTTCAACCCACTCTCGCTGGCGATCGGCGCCGAAGCGTCGTTCGTGGGCCGCGCGCTCGACTCCGACCGCAAGGGCCTCACCGAGGTGCTGGAGGCCGCCGCGAAGCACCGCGGTTCGGCGCTGGTGGAGATCTACCAGAACTGCCCGATCTTCAACGACGGCGCGTTCGACGTCCTCAAGGACAAGGACGAAGCCGCGAACCGGCTCATCCCGCTGCGGAGCGGCGAGCCGATCAAGTTCGGCCCGCAGGGCGAGTACGGCGTCACGCGCGGCGGATGGGGCGGACTGGAGGTCGGGAAGGTCGCGAACATCGGCGAGGAGAACCTCGTCGTGCACGACCCGACGATCCAGGACACGGCCTACGCGTTCGCGCTGTCGCGGCTCGGCGACCAGAACCTGAACCACGTGCCGACCGGCATCCTGCGGCAGGTCTCGCGGCCGACCTACGACGACCAGGCACGTGCCCAGGTCGAGGAGGCCCAGGCCGCTCGCAAGCCCGATCTGCAGGGGCTGCTTCGCGGCAAGGACACCTGGACGGTCGTCAGCTAGCTCTCGAGTGCAATGAAGGGGCCTTTCATAGCAAATTTTGCTATGAAAGGCCCCTTCATTGCATCTCTCAGCTGAGGGGACGGAAACCCACGCGCTCCGCATCCGAGGCGGACCGGAACCACACCTCGGCGACCATCTTCGGGAACTGAGGCGAGTCCTCGGTGCAGTACCGCAGGGCCGTCACGCTGGCCTTGACCGCGAAGTCGTCGGCGGGGCGGCCGCCGCCCGGCCTCGGCATCGCCGAACCGGGACCGAACGGGCCGGGCGGGACGGACTCGGTCACCGGAGCGGCGACCTGCCGCGCGGGCGGGGGTTCCGGCGCGGGCATCGCGTCACCAGGCTGGACGGCGGGCTCGAACAGCGAGCCGCTCTGCCCACCGGACAGGTCCGGCTCGCGGCGCTCGATCGCCCGCATCGACGGCTGGATCGGCTGCGGCGGCTCGAAACCGCCGCGCACGGCGCCTCCACCTCCTCGCGGTGTGCGCTTGGGCAGCACCTGGGTGGCTTCGGCGGGCGTCTCGGGCTCCGAGCCGAGGAGGCCGGCCTGCGCTTCTTCGTCGGAACCGAAGGCGTACGCGGGCGGGTCTTGCAGCTCCTCTTCCCGCTCGAACCAGTTGGTCTCGACGGGCGCCTGCTCCGTCTCGACGCGCGACGCGGGGCTGAACAACGAGACCGGCTCCGGCTGCGTCTCGACACCTTCGGGGTCGAGCTGCATCTCCAGGCGGGACCGGTACGGCCCTTCGCCCGGCAGGATCGGCGGGGCCGGCTCGGGCTCCGGTTCCGGCTCGACGTCCAGCTGCGACGCGGGCTGGAGGTACTCGGTCGCCGCCGCGGCGTACGGGTTCGCCGGCTCGGGCTCGGGTTCCGGTTCCAGCTGGGCGGCCGGGATGAACTGCGTCCGCTCGGCCGCGGACTCCGGCTCAGGCTCCAAGTCCGTCTCGGGCGCGGTGCGGTACTCGGCCTCGTTGTCGGCCTCGTACACATCTTCGGGCTCGAAGGTCTGCGTCGCGGCAGGAGTGGGCTCCGGCTCCGGCCTCGGCTTCTCGGCGAAGTCCTCGTGGACGTCCTGAGCGGGCTCCGGAGTCTGCTGCTCATCGACGACAGGTTCGGACCACAGCTGCGCGGGCTCTTGCTCGGCGAGCGTCTCGGGGTACGCGGGCTTCGGCACTTGCGGCTCTTCGGCGGCCGCGAACTCCTCGTCCAGCTCGTCGTGCGACGGCTTCGTGAAGTACGCGGTCCCGCCCGCGGCGACCGCGGCCCCCGCGCCGAGGCTCACCCCGGCGGGCAACCGGGACTTCTCGGCGTGCGCGGTGGCCAGCGAGCCTTCCAGCTCACGGATGCGCTTGCGCGCGGGAAGCACCAGTACCAGCCAGGTGAGCAGCGCGCCGACGACGAACGCCAGCAGACTCCACAGCCAAACCTGTCCGAAAATGGACATCTAACCTGCCCCTTGTTAATGCGTTCGCGCGACCAGGTAGTCGGCGACCGATTCGCAGGCGTCCCGGGCCGGCGACGCGGGCAGCGCCGCGAGCTCGGCACGCGCCCGACGAGCGTAGTCGGAAAGAGTTTCGCGTGCGCGTTCGAGTCCGGACGAGGCCCGCAGCAGGTCCAGGGCCTCGGCGACGAGCTTGTCGTCCGAAATCGGGCCCGAAAGCAGCTCGACCAGGCGCGGGTCGGTGGCCGGGTCGGCCAGCGCGTACAGCATCGGGAGCGTGCGGACACCTTCGCGCAGGTCCGTGCCCTGCGCCTTGCCGAGCTCGTCCGAGGCCGACGCGATGTCGATGACGTCGTCGGAGATCTGGAACGCCGTGCCGATGATGTCGCCGAAGCGGCGAAGCGCGTCGATGTACTCCTCGGGGGCACCGGACATCATCCCGCCGAAACGGCCGGAAGTGGCGATCAGCGAACCGGTCTTCTGCGCGATCACCGTGAGGTAGTGCTCGACCGCGTCGTCACCGTCGGCCGGGCCGACCGTCTCGCGCATCTGGCCGGTGACCAGCTCGCCGAAGGTCTCCGCGATGATCCGGGCCGCGTCGGTGCCGAGGTCCGCGACCAGCCGTGAGGCGTGCGCGAACAGGAAGTCGCCGGTCAGGATCGCGATGGTGTTGTCCCAGCGGGCGTTGACGCTCTCCGCGCCGCGGCGCATCGTCGCCTCGTCCATCACGTCGTCGTGGTACAGCGTCGCGAGGTGCACCAGCTCGACCGCCGCGGCCGCGGTGACCACCTGGTCGCCCTGCTTCGGCCCGAACTGCGAGGACAGCAGGGTGAACAGCGGACGGAAACGTTTGCCCCCGGCCTCGACCAGGTGCGAAGCGGCGTCTTCGACGGCCTTGACGTCACTGCGGACGACCTCGCGAAGGAGGGTCTCGACGTCGGCGAGACCGGTCGCGAGGGTGCGCAGGAGCTGTTCGTCGGCGATCTGGAGCCCCACGGACGCGCGCAGGTCCTCGATGGCACCACCTGGGGCAGGTGAAGACACAGACACGTCGGCTCCGCTCTCTTTGACACCGGTTCGGGATTGCTTCCAGCGTAGTGGCTACCCACTCGGGCCTGTTGACGTGCTGTCCAGGGGAAACGGTGACGAATATGACACCCCCGCCGAGTATCCTGCTGCTCATCGCACGAACTGGGGAAAAAGCATGACGACACCGGATGATTCCGGCGAAAGACCGGCGTGGGCGCCTCCCGCCGAAGACCATCGGGAGCAGCGTTCGACGGTGTGGATCACCGTCGTCCTGTTCGCCGTGTTCATGGCGGTGATGCTGGTCGTGGCCGCACTGGTGGTGGGTGGCGTGAAGCAGTCGAGGGCGGGCTCCGTCCAGACTCGCCAGCCGACCATCTCGGCTCCTTCCACGTCCTCCGTCGCACGGCCGCCCGTGCCGATCCGCAAGTACGAGACGGCGGACAATCCTCTTGTCGCTCCCGGCGTGACAGTGCCGAAGGTGACCTGCGAGCTGCCGAGACTCGGTCGCGCGAAGGAGAAACTGGAGTCGTTCTACCTGGCTCTCCTCCCTTGTCTGGAGCGGGCGTGGCATCCCGCCCTGACCCAGGTCGACGAGCCGCGGATCCCGGTCAAGGTCGACACCGACGACGTCAAGACCACTCCCTGCGGCGCTCCTCCGCCCGCCGCGGAGGCCATGGGCTTCTACTGCTCCGAGGGCGCGACGATCTTCGTCCCGCTGCCGAGGCAGCTCGAATACGGCGGCCCCGACCTGCTGACGCAGCTGTTCCTGCTCGCCCACGAGTACGGGCACCACGTCCAAGAACAGTCCGGCATCATGTCGAAGCACGACGCGCTCTACCGCGAGGCCGGCGGCGACCAGACGAAGATCCTCGAGCTGAGCAGGCGGCTCGAACTCCAGGCCGACTGCTTCAGCACGCTGTTCCTGGCCAACGCCGCCGGCCGCGGCTCGATCAGCGCCAAGTTGCTCGCCCCGCTCAAACAAGCCGGGTTCGAGGCCTCGGACAGCGAAACCCACGGTTCGGCGAAGAACGCCGCGTTGTGGCAGAAGCGCGGCTTCAACGCGAAGGACACTTCGGCGTGCAACACCTTCGCTGCTCCGGCGAACGAGGTCTCCTGAAGCGCGTCCCGAAACCCGGCGACCGCTGCCGAAGCCAAGTAGCACACCACGCTCACTGTGATACTTTTACCGCTTCTAATATCATAACCAGCGGGCTGGGAGAGGTAAGTATCAATGCGGACCGCAGCTGTTTCAGAACGCCAGAGGGCACACCTCGTGCGTTCTGAGCGCGGCTACCACGCCTTCGTCCCACCGCCTCTGCCCCCGGACGTCGAGTTCGACCTCGGCCTGGCGAGCGCGCTTTCCGCCGCGGACCGGGCCGTCGGAGAACTCGCGGGCATCGGGCGCACTCTGCCCAGTGCGGCGTTCCTGGTCCACTCCATGATGCGACGCGAGGCCGTGCTTTCCAGCCGGATCGAAGGCACGGAAGCGACCATGTCCGACCTCGTGCTGTTCGAACTACAGCCGAACGCTTCGAAACAAGGCTCCGACGTGAAGGAGGTGCTCAACTATGTGACCGCGCTAGGACATGTCCTCGCCCCCGAACGCAGATTGCCGCTGAGCCTTCCTCTGCTCCGTGAAGCCCATCGGGTCCTGCTCACCGGAGTCCGCGGCGGATACGCCACGCCGGGCGAGTTCCGCCGCTCACAGAACTGGATCGGCCCACCCGGTTGCGTTCTCGACACCGCGAGCTACGTTCCTCCCCCACCGGAACTGCTCTGGGGCTGCCTCGACGCCTTCGAGAAGTACCTGCACGCGGAGCACGTCCTTCCGCCGCTGATCACGATCGCCTGCCTGCACTACCAGTTCGAGGCGATCCACCCCTTCATCGACGGCAATGGCCGGGTCGGCAGGCTTCTGGTGACCCTGCTTCTCGTCGAATGGGGCCTCTTGCCCGCTCCACTCCTGGATCTGTCCGCCTATCTGGAGCCGCGACGCGACGAGTACTACGCCGGACTGCTCGCGGTCAGCACCCACGGGGACTGGGCAGGCTGGATCCACTTCTTTCTTTCAGTACTGGAAAATCAGGCGATCGACGCGCGCGACCGCGCCGTCGCGCTGCACTCACTCCGACAGGACTACCGGACGAGGGTCACCTCCGCCCGCACTTCGAGCCTGCTCCCTCAACTGGTCGACGCCCTCTTCGAGACGCCGGCGATGACGATCAACCGGGCCGCGGAGATCCTCGGAGTCACGCATCGGGCCGCCACCCAGAACGTGGTCAAATTGGTCGACATGGGGGTGCTGACGGAGATCGAGTCGCCAGGACGCGTCCGCCTCTTCCTCGCCTCAGAAATCCTCAGGACACTGGACGGCGCCGGATCTTGATGTCGTCCATGCAGGTCGCCTTCCCCGCGACGTCGCGGTACGGGTAGCCCTTGGCGTCCAGCAGCTCCATGACCTTCAGCTCGGCCTCGTCGAGCACGTCGCGCTCCTCTTCGCCCACCAGCGTGACGCGGAAGGTGAACGCGCCGAGGTGCGCGCTGTAGGTGAGCTGGCCGTCGTCGGTGAACCCGATCGCCTGATGCTGATCCAACTCGGCGAGCAGCCGGGCGCGGGTGTCGGCGTCGGGGTGGTCGAACTTGCCGTTGACGAGGACGCGATAGGTCGGCATGCGCTCGAATATACAGAGCTGTATCCGGATGCGAACCTGAATATCCAACGGGTGCCCATGATCCACGGGCGAGTGAAACGACCGTCACGAACGCAACGGTCGAATCCGACACGCAGATAGTGAAGACAAAGGAAGAACGGCCGACCCGGCTCGCTCTCCATCACGTGAGGAGAAAAGCCATGCGCATCACCATCGCAAGTCGGGCCGGACTGGTCGGCGCACTGCTGCTGGCAGGTCTCGGCGCCGGAGTGACGCCCGCCGCCGCGTCCAACCCCGCGGGCGTGGCCTCGCTCGGTTCCGCCGCCTTCACCAAGGGCACTTCGGCGCCGATCTCGATCTCGTCACTCGCCGACTGCGCGGTCGAGGGACCGACCAGCAACTCGTCCGGGGTCGTGACCAGGACCGGGATCACGTTCGGTGGCGGCACCACGACCTGCACGACCACGGTCGTCGACCCCGAAAACGACGTGACCTCGACGAAGTCCGAGGCCAAGGGACAGAACTTCGAGCTCTCGGCGCTGGTCTCATCGGGCGGACCGCGAATCAAGATCAGGACCTACTCGGTCAGCTGCACGGCCACACAGACCGGCACGAACGCGAGCTGGACGTACGGCGGCGCGACCGGGCTCGGCACCCTGCCGTCACCGGTGCCGGTCGGCTACGTCAAGCCGATCACCAAGTCCAACGGGACCCTGCTCGCCGAGGCGATCTTCAACGAGCAGAGCCTGCCCGGCAACGGCAGCATCGGGCTGACCATGCTGCGGATCAAGTTCGCCCCTGGCTCGAACATCACCGGCGAAACGATCATCGGGCGCACGGCCTGCTCCCCCACTCCGTAACCACCCTGCCAGGAGAAGGGGTGTCCGGGGCCATCCCGGGCGCCCCTTTTCTGTTCTGGCTTATATAAGTCTACGCTGATATCTTGGCCGCATCCGAGCCGAGGAGGATCCCATGGTCGACGTGACCAGCCACATCAACTCCGTTCAGCGCAAGCTGGGCAAGCGCGTGATCGAAGCGGGTGAGGCGGTGACGGCCACCGTCAGCCAGGTCTACGACACCGACCTCGACGACCTTTGGGACGCCTGCACCAACGCCGAGCGCATCCCCCGTTGGTTCCTCCCGATCAGTGGCGAACTACGCGTCGGCGGCAAGTACCAGTTCGAAGGCAACGCGGGCGGGACGGTCGAACGCTGCGATCCCCCGAAGGGCTTCGCCGCGACCTGGGAGTACGGCGGCGACGTCAGCTGGGTCGAAGTCCGGCTGAGCGCCGAAGCCGACGGGCGGACGCGGTTCGAGCTCGACCACACCGCCGTCCCGAACGAGCACTGGAAGCAGTTCGGCCCGGGCGCGGTCGGCATCGGCTGGGACATGATGCTGCACGGCCTCGCGCTGCACCTCGAATCCGGTGAGGCCAACGACCCCGAGGCCGCCATGGCCTGGATGGTGAGCGAAGACGGCGTCCGGTTCATGACGCTCAGCAACGAGGCCTGGTACGAGGCCGACGTCGCCAACGGGACCGACGCGGCCATCGCCCGCACACGCGCCGACGCGACCCTCGCCGCTTACACCACGCCCCCGGAGAGCTGAAGGTCTTCGGCGAGTTCCGGGGCGCGAAGCAGGTCGATGAGTTCGTCGTCCTTGCGGAACACGGCGCGGGCCCCTGGCATCCCCGCCTGCCGGAGCATCGCGTGCAGGACATCGGCGTGCGGCTGGTCGAGCAGGGTCCAGACCATCGCGCGCCGCTTCAGGTCGTCGCCCAGTTCGCGCGCGGTCCACCAGCCCGTGACGAGCGCGCTCACCTGGTTCACCGCCGTTTCCCGTCCACGTGCCAATTGCGCGCGATTCAGGCCGCACACCTTGATCGTCTGCTCGCCCTTTTCGGTCAGCGCACGGTAAGTCCCGATCGACAGCACCAGGAACAGGTGCTCCAGCGGGTCTTCGGCCGTCGGGTCGATCAGCAGGCTGCCGCCGTCGTCGTCGACGGGGAACAAGTCGCGTTTGTGGTGGCTGTTGCAGTATTCGCACGCGAGCACGTGGTTGAGCCAGTCGAACGCGCGCCCCGGATTCCGCGCGATCGGCTCGAAATGGTCCACAGTGGACCCGAGGCCGTCGCCGCAGTACATGCAGTACCCGCGGCCGGCGGCCATCACGTCCAGGCCCGCCCGCAAAGAGCGCCGTACAGCGCGGGAAACCCGCCAGAGCCGTCGCGCTTCTTTGCTGTCACCCGGCGGGATCCGCGCTGTCAGGTCTTCGAGGTCGGCCACCACCCGCCCCGGCAGCGCGATCCGGCGGATCCCGATCACCGATCGTCGGCCTCGAACCGCCTGGCCACCTCGTCGACCCGGCTCGGCGGCGAGCTGCTCAGCATGTCCCGGAGACGTTCCCATTCCCGGACACCGTTCGCGTCGGCCCGCCCGGAGGCCACCTGGAACTCGAGCTCGGCGAGGTGCTCCCGCAGTTCGACCGCTTGCGGCGAATAAGGCGTGTCCAGGCCGAAGAGGTCGGAGAGCACGGCGTCGTCCCCCGTGCCGAACACGACCCGTTCGTACAGCTCCTCGGAGACCACCCGCGGCGGGACTTCCTCGTCCGGCCCGGAAAGCCGGATGAGCCCGCCGGGATCGGCGGCCTGGCAGACGTAGGGGCTGTGCGTGGTGACGATGAACTGGATCCGCGGGAAATGCGCCTTGAACCAAGGGCCCATGCGTTTCTGCCACGACACGTGGAGATGCGCGTCCACCTCGTCGATGATCACGACACCGGGACTCTCGTGGTCGAGGCCCGCGCCGTCGAGCTGTTTGAGCAGGTCGACCACGAGCGCGGTCACCGTGCGGTAGCCGTCACTCATCTCGCGCAGCGGGAACCGGTCGCCCCGGTATTCGACCCAGAGCCCGTCCGAATCGACGTCCCTGATCCGGTAGCCGCCGGGCAGGAGACCGTCGCCGAGGATCTCCAGCGCCGCGTCCTTCAGCTCGCGGGCGCCCGCTTTTCCTTCCAGGGCACGGAGATGCTGGTTGATCAGCCAGGTGACGCCCTCGGCGAGCGAGGCGTCCTCGTGGAACAGGCTGGCCATCCGCGCCAGCGACCCCGCGCCACGCATCCACGACTCGGCCTCGCCGCTACCGCCCGCGAGCCGCCGGAAGGGCCCGTAGGCCGCGCAGAACGGCTGGCCCGGCGGGAGCCCGGAGATCGGCAGTAGACCTGAGTCGAGCCAGCGGACCTCGACCGGCGCCGGGCCCTCCTCGCGCATCACCGACAGCTCGATGGACCCGGACGTCTGGTCCATCGAGATCCAGCTCCCGGCGTCCGACAGCAGCCCCCAGGCCACGTCCGGCGCCGCCGCGACCGCGATGGCGCGCAGCAGCGACGTCTTGCCCGAACCGTTGCGCCCGGCGAGCACTACCCAGCCGGGGCCGGGCAACCGGAGGTCCACGGTGCGGGCGCCGCTGAAGCCGCGGATGTTCTCCAGCCGGACCCGCTCGATGTACATGGAGGAAGCTTACGACGGCGCGGACGTCACCTGGCCGTCCGAAAGTGGGTCGCCATCGCCAGTTCCATCACAGCCCGTACCCGCGCGACGTCCACAGCCGAGACCACCTTCGAACGATCCCAGTCGTCGATGCCCCGCTCCTGTTCGGGCGAGATCGTCAGCCGGACATGTCCGCGCGCGTCGAGATTCCCCAGCGGTGAGACGTACAGGGAGAACTTACGGTCGTCCTTCGAGCGGAACGCGACTCCCGGGTTTCCGCTGAACGAGGTCTGCTGGTGGTCTTTGAAGGTCCTGCTCGGATCCGCGAGCCACTCCCCCGGCGCTCCGCCGTTCGCGGTGGCCCCAGCCTCGATCTGAAGCCGATGCAGTGGCTCGACGAAGTAGCAGGAGCTCGGCGTGGCGATCGGCTCGAAGTCCGGCCCGAAGGTCTTCTTGACCGCGTCGCGGAACACCGCGCATTCGACGTTCGGATCCGCTGCCCCGGCGGCGAGGATCAGCTCGGCGCCCATTGGCACTTGGGCGCCTACGGCTGGATCGCAGTTCTCGCCTTTGCTGTTGGAGACCCAGTTCGCGCAGGCCCCGACCCGGGCGTTGTCCTGGCCGTCCAGCGGATAGACCAGGTCGCGAGGAAGCTTCGCCGCACCGGCGGTGGCGAAGTCGCGGAGGAGTTCGCAGTCTTTGCTCCGGCTTCCGAGGCCGATCTCGAACTTGACCGCGCGCTGGAAACTGAGCGGAACCGTGATCGCGCAGCCATCAACTCTGCCCTCACGACGGGTTTCGAGCTGGTAGGCCTTCACGCCGCCCAGGTCGACCACGGCTCCGTCGTTCCGGAGTGACGCGTGACGCGGATCCATGTCGTGGACGTAGAGCACCTCGTAGTCATTACGGACGAGCGAGCAATACTTCCTGCCGTCTTTTACCTCCGGCCGCAGAGTCGCCGGCGCGGCGTCGAGCGGCTGACGTAGCGCGTAGACGGCCAGATCGATCAGGGAACAGAAGTCGACCGTGGCCAGTGCGGCATCCACCGCCCGTTCATCGCGATCAGCGGGTCGCGGTTGTATCGGCTGCCATTTCGGAAACTGTGGTCGCGGCGGGGTCGTGACCACGGAATCCGTACACGCCGCCAGCAACCCGACAAGTACTGCGCCGAGAATCACTCTTCGAAACTTCATTACGCAGAGTATGCGCAGGTCAGCCGCCACTCACCAGCGCGGACCCCGTCATTCGGGGTCATTCATACGATCGATTTTCACGGATAGTCACCGTCGTCCGGAACTCTATTCAGGAGGGAACGGAACTTTATGCGGATGGGTTCCCCGCCTCCGGAACCCTGGTAATCTTCCCGGCGTCGGATTACGCACGGTGCATCGGGGATAACGCACCTTGTAGCCACGGGAGGGGCACATGACGACGGTGACTTCGGGGCGGGTTCGCCCATTCAGCGGGGAACGATTCGAGGCGGCAGGGGTGCATGGCCGTGCCTGAGGGATCGCCGACTTATGACCCTGGGGTGCGCTGGGATGACACCATCGGCATCAGGCCGTCCGGTGGGGCCTACGGGAAGCCTGTTGCCGAAGGGGCGGGGTTCAAGTTTGACGAGGCGACCCTTCACGAACTGGTGAAGGAGTGGCGTGACCTGGCCAAGGAGTACAAGGTCGACCTGAACCAGGCGGAGTATCTGGCCAAGGCGAAGCCCCCAGGCAAGGAATACGCGAGCTTGAACAACGCGAACGTCACCCAGGAGTCAGGCACAGCCCTCTCGGACGCCCTGAACCGGCGCATCGCCTATTGCGAGAGCATGGCGGACAAGTACGTGACCGCGCTCGGCAAGTACGCCACCGCGGAAGAACATGCCACCTCAGTCGTCAATCAACAGCCGAAGGGCATCTTCTGATGCGACGCTCCATCCTTCTCGTCGGCGCCGCCACGCTTGCACTCTCCGCATGCTCGCCCCCGACCACCAATGGCACTCCGACGCCCACGAGCGGCGGAGCGAGTCCGAGCTCTTCAGCTTCGACTGGCCAAGTGCCTGGTCCCCATGTCCCCAAGGTCGCCAGTCCCCTTAACTTGACCCAGATCAAGCAGACGCCCTGCAATGCCCTCACCGAAACACAGGTTGGAGAACTCCTCGGGCCAGGTGCGGCCCCCAAGGAGAGCACAGACGGCGCAGCCGGTCCCTCCTGCATGTGGTCTATTCCGTCCACCTCCCGCCCCTTGGTAGACGTGATCTTCGGCAGGTCTCCCGACGGAGGTACAGCAAGCGTCTACAAGGCCAAGGGTGGGGCGTACAAACTGGTCGAACCGCTCGTACCGGTGGACGGGTATCCCCTGACCGCCTATGGCACAAAAGACGAACGTCCCTCGGGGAAGTGCTCAGTAGCGCTCGGGGCCAGTGACACCGAAACCATCGGAATTGTCGCAGAGCAAGCCGAGGCCAATATCGGCAAGAAGGACCCCTGCGACGCCGCCCGTGAGGCAGCGATCCGGGTCTTGACCACCGTCCGAGGGGGCAACTGATGGTCGCCGAAGAACCGCTCACCGCCGCCCAGATCTACGAACAGGTCACCGGCGGCAACGGCACCGACTCGCTCTCCGACGCCCAGCAAGGCGCCTACAACCTGGCCAAACGGCATCAAGACCGCATGCAGCGGATCACGACGCTCAGCCAGAAGACAGCCGCAGGTTGGCAAGGCGGAGCGAGCAGCGCGGCCGTGGACGCGACGAAGCCGCTCGTCGAGGCTTCCATGGACGACGCCATGCACTTGGCCCGCGCCCAGAGCGCCATCACCGCGCAGATGGGCGCGTTCGGGTCGGCGAAGAACTCGGTCAAGCCGGTGCCGCCGGAGCAGCCCCAGCCCACCGCTCAGGACGCGATCGACCTGATGGAGGGCAAGCCCGTCGGCTACTTCGACAAGGTCAAGGGCTACCAGGCCGACAGCCAGCACAACATCGACACCTTCGCGACCTACCACTCGGCCAGCACCTCCAACGGTGACGAGCTGCCCGCCCAGTACGCGCAGCTCACCGACCCCGGCGGTTCCGTGACGCTGGACGACGGCAGCTCCGGGAGGCCGTCGGCGAAGGGGTTCGGCGACGACGGACGCGGGCCCGGCATCGGCGAGCCGTATCGCGGGACGAGTGGACCCGGCACATCAGGCGGGCCAGGGCCTGGCCAGAGTGGTCCGGATCAGGGCAGTCCCGTGCACAGCGGCCCGCAGCCCGGGCAAGGCCCTCAGCCGATTCAGCCTCCGCCGGGCCAGTCGCACCCGGGCACGCAGCAGCCCGACGACGGAACTCGCGCGAACTCGTACACGCCGCCCCAGTCCACTCCGATCGTGCCACCGGCGGCGAACCTCGACTTCGGGCCGAACGGCAGGCCGCCCACCACGTACAACTCGCCAGGCACCTTCCCGCCCGGGTACGGCCCGTTCGGTCCGGGAACGGGCGGCTCCGGAACCAGCGGCCCGGGAACCGGAACCGGCGGCAAGTCACCGGGAGGTCCGGGCGGCGGCTACCGAGGCGCTGTCCCGGGCGTGCCAGGCGGTCCAGGGCAGCCCGGCATGGGCGGTCGTAGCGGCGCCGGGATGCCGGGTGAGGGCGTCGGCGGCCGGGGCACCGCGGGAGCGGCCGGAGCTGCTGGCCGGGGCGGGGCGAACGGGATGCCGATGGCTCCCGGTGCGGCCCGGGGGAAGGGCGAGGACGACAAGGAGAAGAAGGCTCCGGCGTACCTCCAGAACCCGGACCCCGACGAGACCTTCGGTGGTGACACCGAAAAGCCGATGCCGCCGGTGATCGGCGAAAAGAAGAACTAGCACCACAGTCCCAGGGGAGGGTGACACGTGGTGCTCGCGCGCCCGGTCGAGATCACGCTCGACACCTTGCTGACCGCGTTCCGTCACGCGGGCTGTGGAGATCCGCATCTGATCTTCGCAGGCGGCCTGCGCTACATCCCGCCGTCGTCGCGGAACGGCGAGGCCAGGGCGGCGTTCGAGGAGCTCGGCGGGCTCGGGTTCACCGAGGGCAAGCGGTTGACCAGCGACTTCGAGGACGTCCTGCACATACTGGACCGGCCGAACACCGAGTACTACGCGACCGTGCGGACGGAAACGGAGCAGTACAGCGCGCTCGTCGCCGTGCGCGGGCGGGCGGCGGTGACCGCGATCTGTGAGGGCGACCGGGTGTGGCTGAAAACCGTGCGGACCGCCGACCGCGCGGCGGCGCTCGTGCTGAACCTTCCTGAGTACCCGCCGGCGCGGTTCTCCCCCTTTTCCTTGCCACAGGACGACTTCAAGCTCGGCGCCGGGAGCGACCTCTACGACGAACCCGAGTCACGCAGCCGGGAGGCGCGGCGCTTGGACGAGGTCTTCGAGCAGCCGTATTTCGGCGTCGGGTTCTTCGCCGCGGCCAAGCGTCCCGTCGGCGGAAAGCGTGTCGAAGCCACCGACGGCCTGACGTACCTGGACCTCGAGGCCGGACGGGTGGCCATGCACGTGGCCGGTTCGCCCCGGAACCGGTACATCACCGTCCTGCCCGGCGAACCTACGCTACTGGCCCAAAAAGTCGCCGCACTAAGGGCGAGCCTCGACCATTAGGCAGGACTCGATCAGGCGCATCGACCGCACGGGATCCAGTGCCACCGCGTCCACCGTGGACTGAAAATAGGGATCGACGTCATCGGGCCGATGCAGGAACAACCCTGATCGCCGCTGCTCCAGGTACACCACCGGCCGGGCGTCGCCGAATTCCAGCAGGACATGGGCGCCGGGACGGCCACCGGCCGAGAAGGGGATCACCCGCAGTTCGATGGTGGGGCGTCCGGCCATCGAGACGAGATACCGAAGCTGATTCGCCATCACCCGACGTCCGCCGATCTGGCGGCGCAGCGCCCCTTCATCGAGATAGGCGACGAACTTCTTGTGCCCCAGCACCTTCTGCCGTTCCCGCGCCAGTTCCAACCGCGCTTCGATTTCGCCTGCAGCAACGCCCGTCGCGACCAGCGCGGCTCTGGCATACGAAGGTGTCTGCACCAGGACGGGCAGCACCGCGGTGCAGGACTCGACGATTCGGGTGGCGCCGAGTTCGTACTGGGCAAGGGTTTTCAGCTGACAGGACACCCCGGCGTCGCGAGTCTCCAGCCAGTGCGGCTGGTCGGCGTCGCGCGACAGCGAGAGCAGCACGTCCCGCGATTCTCCAGTGACCCCATAGACCGCGAGCAGTGCCGACGCTTCTTCGGCCGACGCCGATCGCACGTCGGTTTCGATCCGGCTGATCGTCGACTGCGACCAGTCCAGTTTGTCGGCCACTTCGGTCATCGCCAGTCTGCCCGCTCTCCGCGCGACTCGGAGTCCTTCGGCTAGGGCCCGCGTCCGCGGGGTGGGTTTCGGTCTCGGCATCGCGAGCAAGATCCCCGGTGCGCATCGGCAAGTCAGCCCCCGAGACGGGCGAACGCCACGAAAAGGCCCCCTCACGGCGGTGAGGGGGCCTTCTCGTGTCAGAAGAACTACTTGAGGGCGAAGCCGCCGGAGGCCGCCCAGTCGAGGGCGAACGCCGGGATCAGTCCGAGCACCAGCGTGACGAGGACGCCGAGCGTGATCGCCGTCGTGGTGAACGCGCCGGGCACGGTGACGGTCGGACCGTCGGGTGACGGCTCGGAGAAGTACATCAGCACGATCACCCGCAGGTAGAAGAACGCGGCGACGGCGCTGAAGATCAGGGCGATGACCACCAGCGGTGCCATCCCGTCGGACAGGGCCGCCGAGAACACCACGAACTTGCCGACGAACCCACTGGTGAGCGGGATACCGGCCAGTGCGAGCAGCAGGAAGGTGAACACCGCGGCCAGCACCGGAGACCGTTTCGCCAGCCCCGCCCACGCGGACAGATGCGTCGCTTCGCCGTTCGAGTCCCGCACCAGCGAGACGACACCGAACGCGGCGAGCGTGGTGAAGCCGTAGGCCAGCAGGTAGAACAGCGTGCTCGACAGGCCTTCCTCGGTCATCGCGATCGCACCCACGAGCAGGAACCCGGCGTGCGCGATGGACGAGTAGGCGATCATGCGCTTCACGTCGGTCTGCGTGAGCCCCAGCACCGCGCCGATCAGCATCGAGATGATCGCGACGCCCCAGAGCACGCCACGCCATTCCCAGCTGGTCGATTCGAACGCCACCGAGAACACCCGCAGGATCCCGCCGAACGCGGCGACCTTGGTGCAGGCGCCCATGAACGCGGTGACCGGGGTCGGCGCGCCCTGGTAGGCGTCCGGGGTCCAGGTGTGGAACGGGCCGACCGAACCCTTGAACAGCAGGCCGACCGCGAGCAACCCGAGACCGGCGAACAGCAGCGTGTCCGACCGGTCCGAACCGGCGGCGGCGTTGGCGATGTCCGACAGCTTCACGGAGTTCGCGTAGCCGTAGAGCAGCGCGAGACCGTAGAGGAAGAACGCTGACGAGAACGCGCCGAGCAGGAAGTACTTGACCGCGGATTCCTGCGAGAGCAGGCGACGCCGCCGCGCGAGACCGCACATCAGGTACAGCGGCAGGCTCAGCACCTCAAGGGCGATGAACATGGTCAACAGGTCGTTGGCCGCGACGAACGACATCATGCCGCCGAGCGCGAACAGCGTCAGCGGGAAGACCTCGGTCTGCATGCCGGTGGTGCCGACCTGCGCCCGGTCCTGCAAGGTGCCGGGCCGGATGCCTGCCTGCGCGACGAACGCGCCACCCGGTTCCACCGAGCGGTCCGCGATCAGCAGCACCGCGCCCAGTGCGAGCGCGAGCAGCGTGCCCCACAGGAACAGCGACGGCCGGTCGACGGCGATCGCGCCACTGAAGGTCGTGATGCCGCTCTTCGGCGCGGACGAACTGGCGTACCAGACGAGGAACACACCGGCCGCCGCGATCCCCAGCACCGACAGGAAGACCTGCGAAGGCCACCGCATGTGCTTGGGCAGGAAGGCTTCGAACAGCACGCTGACGCACGCGGCCCCGAGGATGATCAGGATCGGCGTGACGGCGAAGTAGTCGATCGACGGCACCGTCACCGGTGGCGCCTGAGTCAAGAAGTGCACGGTTTACTTGCCTCCCTGCACGGACGACATGGTCGCCTGCACCGACGGGGTGATCGTGTCGAGCACCGGCTTGGGATAGAACCCGAGCGCGATGATCAGCACGACCATCGGCGCCAGGATCGCGATCTCCCTGCCGCCGAGGTCCTTGATGGCTTTGGTCGCCCCGAGTTCGGGCGCGATCGCCGTGCCGGGGCCTCCGCCGGCGCCGATCAGGGCGTCACCGCGGACGGGGCCCTGCATGACGCGCTGGTAGAGCCAGAGCACGTACGCCGCGGCCAGCACCATGCCGACCGTCGCGATGATCGTGTACACCGGGTAGTCCACAAAGGACCCCATCAGCACCAGGAACTCGCTGATGAAGGAGTTCGTGCCGGGCAGGGACAAAGTGGACAGACCGGCGATGAGCAGCATCCCGCCGAGCAGCGGGGTCACCTTCGCCATGCCGCCGTAGTCGGAGATCTTGGTGGACCCGCCGCGCATCACGATCAGGCCGACCACCACGATCAGCATCCCGGTGGCGAGGCTGTGGTTGAGCATGTACGACACCGAGCCGACCATCGCCTGCTCGTTGAAGGTGAAGATGCCCAGCGCGATGAAACCGAAGTGGGCGATCGACACGTAGGCGATGAACCGCTTCATGTCGTGCTGCCCGGCGGCGAGGATCGATCCATAAAGGACACCCGCGACGGCGAGCACCAGTACCCACGGCGCGAGTTCCTTGCTGGCGTCGGGGAACATCGGGAGGCAGTAGCGCAGGAACCCGAACGTGCCGACCTTGTCCAGCACACCGACCAGCAGCACGGCGACGCCGATGGGCGCTTGGCCCGCGGCGTCCGGCAGCCAGGTGTGGAACGGCACCAAAGGGGCCTTGATCGCGAAGGCGAGGAAGAACCCGATGAACAGCCAGATCTGCGTACCCAGCGGGGCGTCGCGGACGACCGTGACGAGCGTTTCCCAGTCGAAGGTGCCCTTGCCCAGCTTGTCCGACGCCAGCGAGTACGCCCCGATGGCCGAGGCCAGCATGATCAGGCCGCCGAGGAACGAGTACAGGAAGAACTTGACCGCCGCGTACTGCCGGTTCGCGCCGCCGTAGCCGCCGATCAGGAAGTACATCGGGATCAGCATGATCTCGAACAGCACGTAGAACAGGAAGACGTCGGTCGCGGCGAACACCGCGATGGTCAGCGCCTCCTGCACCAGGATCAGCGAAAGGAACCCGCCAGCCGAGCGCCCGGCCGGGAGCTTGTCGGTCAGGCCCAGCGCGCCGACCACGATCGGCACCAGCAGGCCGATGACCGCGATCATCACCAGCGCGATGCCGTCGATGCCGAACGAGATGTGGATGCCGAAGTTCGGGATCCAGTCCATCGAGGACTTCTGCTGGATCCGGTCCCCCGACGGCGAATAACTCGCCCACAGCGGGATCACCAGCAGGAAGGTCAGGAGGGACACCACGAGCGCGGTGAGCGTCGCCAGCCTGTCGTTCTTCTTCATCCCCGCGACGACCGCTGCACCTACCAGCGGCACCAGGATGGTTGCCAGGAGCCAAGTCATCAGGAGAACCTCACCAGCAGGAGTGCCGCCAGAAGCAGGAATGTGCCGCCCAGCATGGACAGTGCGTACGAGCGGACGAAGCCGGTCTGAAGGCGGCGCAGGCGCCCGGATCCGCCACCGAGTGCGGCGGCGAGGCCGTTGACCGCGCCGTCGACCCCGCGGTTGTCCACGTAGACCAGCGCGCGGGCGAGCCAGGTGCCCGGACGGGCGACCAGCGTCTCGTTCAAGGTGTTGCCGTAGAGGTCGTTGCGCGCGGCCTTGACCACGACAGAGACCCGCTCGGGCCGTTCCACCGGAACGTCCTTACGGCCGACGAAGAGCCACGCGGCGACGACGCCGACTACGGACAGCGCCACGGTGAGGAACGGGACCAGCAGGTGCGGGATGACACTGTGGCCACCCTCTTCGAGCGGACCGACCACCGGCGAGAGCCATTCGGCGAATCGGTCGCCGAGTGCGAAGAACGCGCCCGCACCGATCGAACCCACGGCCAGGATGATCATCGGCCACTTCATCACCGCGGGGGACTCGTGCGGGTGGAAGTCGCGGCCGTCGCTGGACTTGATCTCCTTCCAGCGTTCCTTGCCGAAGAAGGTCATCACCATCAGGCGCGTCATGTAGAACGCGGTGAGCCCGGCGCCGAGCAGGGCCGCGCCGCCCATCACCCAGCCGCGCCAGCCGCCCTGGCTCAGCGCCGCTTCGATGATCGCGTCCTTGGTGAAGAAGCCGGACAGCGGCGGGATGCCGATCAGGGCGAGGTACCCGAGCGCGAAGGTCCAGAAGGTGACCGGCATGTGCTTGCGCAGCCCGCCGTACTTCCGCATGTCGACCTCGTCGTTCATGGCGTGCATGACCGAACCGGCACCGAGGAACAGCCCCGCCTTGAAGAAACCGTGCGCCACCAGGTGCATGATGCCGAGTGCGTACGCGATCGGCCCGAGGCCGACGGCGAGCATCATGTAGCCGATCTGGCTGACCGTGGAGTACGCCAGGACCTTCTTGATGTCGTCGTACGCGCAACCGATGATGCACCCGATCAGCAGCGTGACCGTGCCGACGAGGGTGACGATCAGCCTGCCGTCCTGGGTGGCGTTGAAGATCTCGTGCGCGCGGGCGACCAGGTAGACGCCGGCGGTGACCATGGTCGCCGCGTGGATGAGGGCCGAGACCGGGGTCGGGCCCTCCATCGCGTCCGGAAGCCAGGCCTGCAACGGGAACTGGCCGGATTTACCGCAGGCACCCAGCAGCAGGAGGATCGCGATGGCGGTGATCGCACCGGTCGGGATCTTGTCGATCGCGCCGAAGACCTCGGCGTAGCCGGTGCTCCCGACGTACTTGAACATCAGGAAGATCGCCAGCGCGAGCCCGACGTCACCGACGCGGTTCATCAGGAACGCCTTCTTCGCCGCGGAGGCCGCGGACGGACGGTCCTGGTACCAGCCGATGAGCAGGTACGAGGCAAGACCGACACCTTCCCAGCCGAGGTACAGCGTCAAGAAGCTGTTGCCCAGCACCAGGATCAACATCGAGGCGACGAACAGGTTGAGGTACGCGAAAAACCTCGACCTGTCGCGGTCCTCGGCCATGTAGCCGATCGAGTAGAAGTGGATCAGCATGCCGACGCCGGTGATCAGCAGCACGAACGTCAGCGACAGCGCGTCGATCCGGAGCCCGAAGTCGACCTGCAGCGCCGAAACCGGGATCCACGAGAACAGCTTGACGTCCGCGATGTTCTTCGTGTCGGCCGTGAAGAAGAGGATCAGGCCGTACACAAAGGACAGTGAGACGGTCGCACTGCCGAGGAGGTGTCCCCAAGGGCGGGCGCGTTTACCGGCCAGCAGAAGAACAAGGGCGCCGAGGGCGGGAAAAGCCACCAGCAGCCACGATGATGCGGTCACTCTCGGTTCCAATCAGTCGCGCGGAGCGCGTCCGTCAAGGGTGGGCGGCGGGGATGAGGTGGCACTAGTACTTCAGCAGGTTGGTGTCGTCGACCGAGGCCGAGCGCCGGGTGCGGAAGATCGCCATGATGATCGCCAGCCCCACCACGACCTCCGCGGCGGCGACGACCATCACGAAGAACGCCATCACCTGGCCGTCGAGCGTCCCGTTGATCCGGGCGAACGTGACCAGGGACAGGTTCGCCGCGTTCAGCATCAGCTCGATGCACATGAACACGACGATCGCGTTGCGGCGCACCAGCACCCCGACCGCGCCGATGGTGAACAGCAGCGCGGACAGGAGCAGGTAGTACGTCGGGGTCATTCCTCGTCCCCTTCTTTCTTACCTACGAGCGCGTGGGCGTCCGGGCCATCTTCTTTGCCAGCGACCTGCTTGCGCTCGTCTTCCAGCCGCGAGGCCGAAGTGGACTCGATGATGTCCGAGAGCGACTCCGGCGCGATCGAGCCGTCCGGCAGCAGCGCCGGGGTGGCGATCGAGTTGGCGGTCGCGAAGACACCCGGGCCGGGCAGCGGCGAAGGCCGGTCGTGCTTGCCGGTGAACCGGTCGACGACGAGTTCCTTCTGCGACTTCTTGCCGCCCTTGGCGTGGCGGTCGGTGAAGGCGAGCACCATCGCGCCGAGCGCGGCGGTGATCAGCAGCGCCGAGGTGAGCTCGAACGGGAACAGGTACTTCGTGAAGATGAGCCGTCCCAGGCCGCCGGGGCCGCCGCCGTCGAGGTTCGCCGGGTCGAGCGGCAGCGCCGGGGTGACGTTGGCCAGCGAGCGGGCGAGACCCGCCGCGAGCAGCCCGCCAACGCCGATGCCGAGCAGGGTCGCCATGACCCGCTGCCCGCGCAGGACTTCGACGACCGAGTCGGAACTCTCCCTGCCGACCATCATCAGCACGAACAGGAACAGCATCATGATCGCGCCGGTGTAGACGATGATCTGCGTGAAGCCGAGGAACGGCGCCTGCTGGATCATGTACAGCGCGCCGAGGCACAGCATCGTGAGGACCAGCCACAGCGCCGAGTGCACGGCGTTGCGGGAGAAGATCATCCCGAGCCCACCGAGCAGCGCGAGCGGACCGAGCACCCAGAACGCGATGGTCTCGCCGGTGGTGATCCCGGCCGAAACGTCGGTCTGCGCGAGAAAAGCCGTGATCACTGGACGGCCTCCGTGTTCTCGGCGGGCTTGGGGCGCGCGAGTTCGGGGCCGTTGACGTAGTAGTCCTGCTCGTTCTCACCGAGCCGCATCGGGTGCGGCGGCTGCTCCATACCGGGCAGCAGCGGCGCGAGGAGGTCTTCCTTGGTGTAGATCAGCCGCTGCCGGTCGTCGTCGGCCAGCTCGTAGAAGTTGATCATCGTCAGTGACCGGGTCGGGCAGGCCTCGACGCACAACCCGCAGCCGATGCAGCGCAGGTAGTTGATCTGGTAGTCGGCGCCGTAGCGCTCACCTGGCGAGAACCGTGCCTCTTCGGTGTTGTCGCCGCCTTCGACGAAGATCGCGTCCGCCGGGCAGGCCCACGCGCACAGCTCGCAGCCGACGCACTTCTCCAGCCCGTCCGGATGCCGGTTGAGCTGATGCCTGCCGTGGTAGCGCGGAGCCGCGGGGGCGCCCGCCTCCGGGTACTCCTCGGTGGCGACCTTCTTGAACATCATCCCGAAGGTGACACCGAAACCCTTGATGGGATCAAACATCCCCATCGCCGGCCTCCCTTCCACTGGAAACCGCCGCGGGCTTGCGCTTGGCAGCCCGGGCTTCGGCCTTCGCGACGGCCTTCTGACGCGGAGTCTGATCCGGAACCTGAAGATCGAGCGGCGGCACCGGGAACCCGCCACCGGTCACCGGGACGTAGTCGTCGTCCGGGACCTTCTTGTCCGGCAACAGCAGGCTCAGGATGACGACGACGAGAATGAGCGCGCCGCCGCCGATGAGGATCTGCGGGGTGGAGAGCCCGCCCGAGTTCTTGATAGCGCGGACCGAGACGATCACCACGATCCAGACCAGGTTGACCGGCACCAGGACCTTCCAGCCCAGCCGCATGAACTGGTCGTACCGCAGCCGCGGCAGCGTGCCGCGCAGCCAGATGAAGCCGAACAGCAGGATGAACAGCTTCGCGGTGAACCACAGCAGCGGGAGCCAGCCCTGGTTGAGCGCGTGCTCGGCGCCGACGAACGGGAACTTCCAGCCACCGAGGAACAACGTCGTCGCGAACGCCGAAACGATCACCATGTTGACGTACTCGGCGAGGAAGAACATCGCGAACTTCATCGAGCTGTACTCGGTGTGGAAACCGCCGACCAGCTCGGATTCGGCCTCGGGGAGGTCGAACGGGGCGCGGTTGGTCTCACCGACCATGGAGATCAGGTAGATCACGAAACTCGGCAGCAGCAGGTAGAAGTACCAGCCGGTCTGCTGCGATTCGACGATCTGCGACGTCGACATCGAGCCCGCGTAGAGGATGACGCCCACAATGGACAGACCCATCGCGATCTCGTAGGAGATCACCTGAGCCGCGCTTCGCAGTCCACCGAGCAGCGGGTACGGCGAGCCGGACGACCAGCCGGCCAGCACGAGGCCGTACACACCGATCGAGGAGCAAGCGAGGATCACCAGCACGCCGACCGGAAGGTCGACCAGCTGGAGCGTGGTCCGCTCACCGAAGATCGAGACCACCGGGCCGAACGGAATCGCCGCCAGCGCGATCAGCGCCGGCACCGCGGAGATCACCGGCGCGAGGAAGTACACCTTGCGGTCGGCAGTGTCCGGGATGATCTGTTCCTTGAACGGCAGCTTGATCGCGTCCGCCAGTGACTGCAGGTAACCGCCTGGCCCGACCCGGTTGGGGCCGGGACGGTTCTGCATCCGGCCGACGGCCTTGCGCTCCCAGACGATCAGGAAGATCGTCAGGATCGGGCCGATCAGCAGGATGACGACCGTCTTGATCAGGATCAGCCACAACGGGTCGTCCGCCAGCAGCGCCGCCCGCTCGGCGGCGTCCGGCATCTGGCTGAGCAACGGAGTCACTTCTCACCTCGGCATTCTTCGAAGCCGCGCGACCGCGATCGCGTCGCCAGGGCGCGATTCGGCGATCCCAGCACAGCTGCTGAGTCGTGGCGCCCTGCCGCCGCGATAGCGGGGCCTTCGGCCAGGGCGCGGCGTCGTGCTTGGTCGCCGCAGCTGAGCAACATCGAACTCACGCCTCCGTCCCGGTGAGGGTGACGACCGAGCCGTGTCCCGCGCTCAGGGAAGCGCGGACGGCTGAGCCGTCGGAGTTGCCCGGGAGCCACACGACGCCGTCCGGCAGGTCGGCGACCTCGATCGGCAACGTGATGGAGCCGCGTTCGGTGGAGACCTTCACGGTGCCGCCCAGTCCTTCGGCGGTCTTGGCCGAGAGCTTGGCGACGACCTCGCGCTGCGTGCCCTTGAGGTGCGGCTCGTCGTCCTGCAGCGCACCGTTGTCGATCAGCTGGCGCCAGGTGGCGAGGAGGACCTGGCCGTTGGTGGGCTCGGGGCGTGTTATGAACGGACCGTTCATAACAGAATCTGTAATGAACGGACCGTTTATAACGCTCGGCAGCTTCGCCAGATCGGCGGCAGTGGCGGCCGGGGTCTGGGTGAAGATGTCCGCGTCCATCTCGACGGCGAGGGTGTCGAGCACCCGGCAGTCCGGCAGGGCGCCGGTGCCTTCGAGGGTGACGGTGAACTCGCGGCGACGGCCTTCCCAGTTCAGGTAGCTGCCCGCCTTCTCGACCGCCGGGGCGATCGGGAGGACGACGTTCGCGTGCTCGGTGACCGCGCTGTGCCGCAGTTCCAGGCTCACCACGAACTTCGCGTTCTCGAGCGCGCGGCGGGCCAGATCCGGGTCCGGCAGGTCGTCCGGGTCGACGCCGCCGACGAGCAGGCCGTCGAGGTCGTTCCCGGAAGCCGCCTTGAGGATCGCGGTGGTGTCGCGGCCCTCAGTGGCGGGAAGTGTGACGCCCCAAGCCTTTTCGACCTCGGCGCGAGCTGCGGCATCGGCGACCGAGCGACCACCAGGCAGCAGTGTCGGCGCCGCACCCGCCGCCAGGGCACCGCGCTCACCCGCGCGACGCGGGATCCACGCGAGCCGGGCGCCAGTGCGCTCCACCAGCCGGTGCAGGGCCGAGAAGAGACCGGGGACCTCGGCGGCACGTTCGCCGACGAGGATCACTGAACCTTCAGCCGTCAGTGCGGCGTCGACGTCCTGCGCGTGCTGCGCGATGCCGTCGATCGCCGCGGCTTCGGAGCCCGGTGCGCAGGCCAGCAGCTCACCGAAGGTCTTGCGAACCGACGAGGTGGTCCACTGTCCTAAGTGGACGACGCGAGTGCGGTTCTTGCGGGCCGCCTTGCGGAGCCGCAGGAACACGATCGGCGCTTCGTCCTCCGGCTCGAACGCGACGCACAGCACCGTGCGTGCCCGCTCGATCTCGCCGAAGGTGACGCCGCTTTCCGGCGTCGTCCCGACCACGTGCGACGCGAGGAAGCTGAGTTCCTCGGCCGAATGCGGGCGGGCGCGGAAGTCGATGTCGTTGGTGCCCAAGGCGATCCGCGCGAACTTCGAGTACGCGTAGGCGTCCTCGACGGTCAGGCGGCCGCCGGTCAGCACCGCGGCGCCCTTGCCGTCACGCGCCTCGGCCAGTCCTGCCGCGGCCGCGCGCAGCGCGTCGGTCCAGGAAGCCTCTTCCAGGACACCGTCGGCGTTGCGGACCAGCGGACGGCGAATGCGGTCGTTGGCGGTGGCGTAGCGGAAGGCGAACCGGCCCTTGTCGCAGAGCCACTCCTCGTTGACCTCGGGGTCGTCGCCCGCGAGCTTCCGCATGACCTTGCCGCGGCGGAAGTCGGTCCGCTCGGCGCAGCCCGACGAGCAGTGCTCGCACACGCTCGGCGAGGACACCAGGTCGAACGGCCGCGAACGGAACCGGTACGCGGCCGACGTCAGCGCGCCGACCGGGCAGATCTGGATGACGTTGCCGGAGAAATACGACTGGAACGGCTGGCCGGAAGTGGTCCGGGAAGCCAGGTCCAGCACGTCGGCGGTCTCGGCGGTGCCGATCTGCTGGTGGGCGCCGCGTTCGAGCAGCTCGATGAACGGATCGCCGGCGATCTCGCGGGAGAACCGGGTGCAGCGCTGGCAGAGCACGCAACGCTCGCGGTCCAGCAGTACCTGCGAGGAGATCGGCAGCGGCTTCGGGAACGTCCGCTTCGTGTCGACGAAACGGGATTCCGCGCGGCCGTGCTCCAGCGCCTGGTTCTGCAACGGGCATTCGCCGCCCTTGTCGCAGATCGGGCAGTCCAGCGGGTGGTTGATGAGCAGCAGCTCCATCACACCCTGCTGGGCCTTGTCCGCGACGGCCGAGGTCAGCTGGGTCTTCACGACCATGCCGTCGGCGACCGTCATGGTGCACGAGGCCTGCGGCTTCGGCATCGGACGACCACCCATTTCGACCTCGACCAGGCACTGGCGGCAGGCACCAGCCGGGTCGAGCAGCGGGTGGTCGCAGAAGCGCGGGATGACCGTGCCGAGCCGTTCGGCGGTGCGGATCAGCAGCTCGCCCTTGGGCGCGATGACCGTTTCACCGTCGATGACCAGCTTGACGTGGCCTTCGGGTACCGGAATGTCCTCTGTGGACGTTTCGGGCTTGTCGGGTGCGATCGTCATGCCTGCGCCCCCACCAAAAGTTCGCGCTTGTTTGCTCGACCATTGTTTAATTCACAGAGTGCCAGGAATTCATCCCGGAAGTACTTGATCCCGCTCTGGATCGGCGAGACCGCGCCGTCACCGAGGGCGCAGAACGACCGGCCGAGGATGTTGTCGCAGACGTCGAGGAGGGTGTCGATGTCCTCTTCGGTGCCCTTGCCCTCGACCATGCGCTCCAGGATCTGCGCCAGCCAGTACGTGCCCTCGCGGCACGGCGTGCACTTGCCGCAGGACTCGTGCTCGTAGAACTGCGTCCACTTCATCACGGCCCACGGCACGGAAACGGTCTCGTTGAAGACCTGCACGGCCGTCGTGCCCAGCATCGACCCGGCTTCCGCCGCGCCCTCGAAGTCCAGCGGAACATCGAGGTGTTCCTTGGTGAACATCGGCGTGGACGAACCACCCGGCGTCCAGAACTTCAGCGGGACGCCGTCCTTCATGCCGCCCGCCATGTCCAGCAGCTCGCGCAGCGTGGTGCCGAGCGGACATTCGTACTGGCCGGGTTTCTCGACGTGGCCGGAGATCGAGTAGATCTTCGGGCCGGGCGACTTCTCGCGGCCCATCTGGCGGAACCAGTCGGACCCGCCGTTGATGATGTACGGCGCGCTGGCGATGGTCTCGACGTTGTTCACCGTGGTCGGCGCGGCGTAGAGACCCGCGGCGGCCGGGAACGGCGGCTTGAGCCGCGGCTGGCCACGACGGCCTTCCAGCGAGTCCAGCAGCGCAGTCTCCTCGCCGCAGATGTACGCCCCAGCGCCCGCGTGCACGGTGATGTCGAGGCCGAATCCGGAGTCGAGGATGTTCGGGCCGAGGTAGCCCGCTTCGTAGGCCTCGCGCACGGCCGCGTTGAGACGGCGGATGCAGTGCAGCGCCTCGCCGCGGACGTAGATGAAGCAGTGGTGCGAACGCATCGCGTACGAGGCGATGATGCAGCCCTCGATGAGCGAATGCGGGTCCGCCATCATCAGCGGGATGTCCTTGCAGGTGCCCGGCTCACCCTCGTCGGCGTTGATGACGAGGTAGTGCGGCTTGTCGGTTTTGAACCCGCCCCCCTGTCCTCCGGACCCACCCCCCTTGTTCGGCGGCATGAAGGACCACTTGATGCCTGCCGGGAAGCCCGCGCCGCCACGGCCGCGGAGGCCGGAGTCCTTGACCAGCTGGACGATCTGCTCGGGAGTGCCCTTGAGCGCCTTGCGGATCGCGGTGTAGCCCTCGAGGGCTTCGTAGGACTGGATCGTCCAGGAGTTGGGCGAAAGCCAGCGCTTCGTGAGGACCGGAGTGATGGGATCGGCCATTACTTCTTCTCCACTTCAGGGAGCGCTACGTCCTTCATGGCGGGCGCGGTCCAGCCGCGCTCCTGCGCGACCTGCGCTCCCCGCAGGGTTTCGACGGCCTGCGAAGGACCGTCGACGTCCGTGCGGTACTGCTGCGCGTCCTCCGGGAAGAACCCGGCGAGCTGCAGTTCGGCGCCCTTGAAGCTGGTCAGCGGCGCGCCGCGCGTCGGGGCGGGCTTCTTGCCCGCCTGCAACGCGTCGACCAGCGCGACGGCCTTGTCCTCGGTCTGGTTGTCGAAGTACTCGTAGTTGACCTGGATGACCGGGGCGAGGTCACAGGCCGCGAGGCATTCGGCGTGTTCGAGGGTGATCGAGCCCTGCTCGTTCGGCGTGCCCGCGGTCTCGTTGTGCCCCAGCGGCTTCTCCTCGGAACCGAGGTGCGTCTGGAGCTTCTTGTAGATCGCGTCGCCGCCCATGGCCGCGCACAGCGTGTTGGTGCAGACGCTCACCAGGTGCTCGCCGCACGGGCGGCGCTTGTACATGGTGTAGAACGTCGCGACCGCGCTGACCTCGGCGTCGGACAGGTCCAGCTGCGCGGCGCAGAAAGCGATGCCCTCCTGGCTCACGTAACCCTGCACCGACTGCACGAGGTGCAGCAGCGGCAGCAGCGCGGAGCGAGACTGCGGGTAACGCGAGATCAGGTTCTGCGCCCTGGCGTAGGTGTCGGCGTCGAAGATGTCTTCGAGCTTCGCGTTCTCCAGGACCCCTTCCGCCTCGGCGGGATCCGGCGCGATCGCGATCACGTCGACGTCACCACCGGCGGCGATGTGGGTCTGCTCGGCGAAACTGGTGCCGGGCTCGGGTGTCGGTGTCGTTCCGGGCTGGGTGCTCAACGGTCCACTCCCCCCATGACGGGGTCGATCGAGGCGATGGCGGCGATGACGTCCGCCACCAGGCCGCCTTCGGCCATCGCGGGCATCGACTGCAGGTTCACGAAACTCGGTTCGCGCACGTGGACTCGCAGCGGCCTGGT
The DNA here is from genome assembly GCF_046269425.1 of Amycolatopsis sp. cmx-11-12. Lineage (NCBI taxonomy): Bacteria > Bacillati > Actinomycetota > Actinomycetes > Pseudonocardiales > Pseudonocardiaceae > Amycolatopsis > Amycolatopsis sp. cmx-11-12. The sequence goes on from NZ_JADNQM010000002.1 coordinate 336,379, forward strand.
GCCGCCGTCGGACACGAGGTGCACGCCGAGTTCACCGCGGGGCGATTCCACCGTCGTGTAGGACTGGCCCGCCGGGACCTTGAAGCCCTCGGTGACCAGCTTGAAGTGGTGGATCAGCGATTCCATCGACTGGCCCATGATCTTGCGGACGTGCTCCAGCGAGTTGCCCAAGCCGTCGCTGCCGAGCGAAAGCTGCGCGGGCCAGGCGACCTTCTTGTCCTCGACCATGACCGGGCCCGGCTCGAGCTTCTTCAGGCACTGCTTGATGATCCGCAGGCTCTGGTGCATCTCCTCGACGCGGATCAGGTACCGCGCCCAGCAGTCCGCGTCGGTCGAGGTCGGGATGTCGAACTCGAACTCGTCGTAGCGGGAGTACGGCTCGGTCTTGCGCAGGTCCCACGGGAGACCGGCGCTGCGCAGCACCGGGCCGGTGACGCCGAGCGCGAGGCAGGCGTCCACCGGCAGGTAGCCGACGCCCTTGAGCCGGTTGCGCCAGATCGGCTGACCGGTGAAGAGCTTGTCGTACAAGGGAAGCCGCTCGTCCATCGTCTTGACGAACGCGCTGACGACCTCTTGGTAGTCGTCCGGCATGTCCTGCGCGAGGCCGCCGGGGCGGATGAACGCGTGGTTCATCCGGAGACCGGTGAGGTGCTCCAGCAGGTGCAGGACCTCTTCGCGCTCACGGAAGCCGAGCGTCATCGCGGTGGTGGCGCCCAGTTCCATCCCGCCGGTGGCGATGTAGACCAGGTGCGAGCCGATGCGGTTGATCTCCAGCAGCATCACGCGCAGCAGTTCGGCGCGGCGCGGGGCCTGGATGCCGAGCAGCTTCTCGACGCCGAGGCAGTACGCGAGTTCGGTGGAGAGCGGCGCGAGGTAGTCCATGCGCGTCACGAAGGTGACGCCCTGGGTCCACGTGCGGTACTCGCAGTTCTTCTCGATCCCGGTGTGCAGGTAGCCGATGACCGAGCGGAGCTGGGTGACGGTCTCGCCCTCCATCTCCAGCACGAGCCGGAGCACGCCGTGCGTCGACGGGTGCTGCGGGCCCATGTTGATGACCATGCGCTCGTCGTGGCGGGAGTCCTCGATGACGTCTTCCCAGTCACCACCGGAAACGCTGTAGACACGGCCTTCGGTGGTGTCGCGGGAATCGGCTTCGGGAACTTCGGTTGCTTCGTCGTGAATGCTCACGAGTACGACCTCCGCTGGTCCGGCGGCGGGATCTCCGCGCCCTTGTATTCGACCGGGATCCCGCCGAGCGGGTAGTCCTTGCGCTGGGGGTGGCCGTCCCAGTCGTCCGGCATGAGGATGCGGGTCAGGGCCGGGTGACCGTCGTAGACGATGCCGAACATGTCCCAGGTCTCCCGCTCCTGCCAGTCGGCGGTCGGGTAGAGCCCGACCAGCGACGGGACGTGCGGGTCCTCGATGTCGAGAGTGACTTCCAACCGGATGCGGCGCCGGTAGGTCATCGATGTGAAGTGGTAGACCGAGTGCAGCCGCTGCGGGACGTCGACGCCGTAGTCCACCCCGGACACCGAGCTGAGCAGCTCGAACCGGAGACCGGTGTCGTCGCGCAGGGTCCGCGCGATCTCGACGAGGTGCTCGCGGGCGACGTAGAAGGTGATCTCACCACGGTCGACCGTGGTCTGCAGGACCGCGCTCGCCGGAACCTTGTTATCCGCCAAGGCCGCGTAGAACTCGTCGGCGAACTCGTCGAACCAGCCGCCGTACGGACGCTCCGCCGGGGGCGGGTTGTACGCGGGGAGACGGACGCCGCCGTAGCCGGAGGTGTCACCGGTGCCGTGCACACCGAACATGCCCTGGCGCTCTTTACCGGTGACGACCGGTTCGGCCGGGCGGACGCCCTGCGGCTCCAAGCCGCCTTCGGGCCGGTCGGCGCTGGACTGCTCGCCGCCGGTCTCCGGGGTTTCTGCGTTGTCGTCGGGCACGTCGCTCACTTCTTCGCGTACTTGATCGAGGAGGCGATCAGCTCGGTGCGCTCACCACTGGCGGCGCGGATCGCGGCGCGGCGGGCGTTGATCGGCTCGTCCTGGATCTTGGCGTGCAGTTTCAGGATCGCGTCGAGCAGCATCTCGGGGCGCGGCGGGCAGCCGGGGAGGTACATGTCGACCGGGACGATGTGGTCGACGCCCTGCACCACGGCGTAGTTGTTGAACATCCCGCCGGACGAGGCGCAGACGCCCATCGCCAGCACCCACTTGGGCTCGGCCATCTGGTCGTAGATCTGGCGGAGCACCGGCGCCATCTTCTGCGTGACGCGGCCGGCGACGATCATCAGATCCGCCTGGCGCGGCGTCGCGCTGAAGCGCTCCATGCCGAAGCGGGCGATGTCGTACCGGGAACCGCCGACGGTCATCATCTCGATCGCGCAGCAGGCGAGACCGAAGGTGGCAGGCCACATCGAGTTCTTGCGCGCCCAGTTGACCAGGCCTTCAAGACTCGCGAGAAGGATGCCGTTGGGGAGTTTTTCTTCGAGGCCCATGCTTCTCTAGTTCCAATCCAGGCCGCCGCGACGCCACACGTAGGCGTACGCGAAACCGACCGTCGCGATGAACAGCACGATCTCCACCAGGCCGAACATGCCCAGCGCGTCCGCGGAGACCGCGAACGGGTAGAGGAAGACCATCTCGATGTCGAACAGGATGAACAGCATCGCGGTGATGTAGTACGCGACCGGCATCCGGCCGCCACCGACGACCGGCTGCGGCGACGGTTCGATACCGCATTCGTAGGCCGCGGTCTTCGCCCTGTTGGGACGGCTCGGGCCGACCAGCGGGCCGAGCAGCACCGAGAGCACCGCGAAGCCGAGAGCGAGGACGAACAGGAGGACCAGGGGGAGGTACATGTCCAGGTTGGGCACCGAAGGGGTACCGGCCTGGGTCAGCACGGGCAACATCAGCACGGGGTTTTCGCCATCCTTTCCGCGCCGCTGCGGTTTTCGAGTCGGGGTTCACCGCTTCCCTCGGTCGGCACCCTAAGTCACCTGGGTCACACCGCCGAGGGTTAGGCAACCCTTACGGGCCGTGCATGACGGCCCCCTTGCTTGTGAAATAGTTCACAAGCCTCCCGTCGAGGATGTGAAGCGATTCACAAAGCATGGGGGGAGTGTAGGACGTGACTCACATTCTTGTCCCTAGGCCCCGTGCTATAAGGCTGCCCTAACTTGACCGCACGGCCAGCACGGTTACTTCCGACGTGCGGTACCGGTGACCTGCGGCGTCGCCCCCAAGATCGACTCCGATGCGGGTTTTGACCGGTTCTGTCCTGTGACCGATACCACTGCCCGGAGTGCTCGGGATTGGTCCAGACGTGTCGCGAACCCCCGCAACCAGAGGACTACTTGCGGCCGGTTCCCAAGCGCGTGAAGGCCCCCTTCACGCGGCTGAGCCGAGGGAAGGGGGCCTTCACGCGAGTTCCGAGCGTCAGCGTGGGGTGGGAGTGGCGCGGGCCAGCGCGGCGATGAGGCGGTCCACGCCGTCCCCGCCCTTGGCGTCGTAGCAGCCCGAGAGTCCCTTGTAGACCAGCGGAAGGATCGAGTTGATCCGCAGCCCGTACTTCGTCGCGGCGTGCATGACCTTCGGCTTCCCGATCAGCTTCGCGAACACGTTGCCGAGCCGGTAGTAGCCGCCCATCAGTTCACCGACCGCGCGCGGATATCCCTCCAGCGCCCGCTCGCGCGACGGTCCTTCGCGCCGCGCCAAGGCCTGCACGACGAACTCCGACGCCAGCTGCGCGGACTCCATCGCGGCCGAGATGCCCTCACCGTTGAACGGGCTGACCATGCCGCCCGCGTCGCCGAGCAGCAGCAGGCCGTCGCGGTAGTGCGGCGTGCGGTTGAAGCCCATCGGGAGACCGGCGCCGCCGACCTTGCCGATGGCGTTCTCCTCGCGGTAGCCCCATTCCTCGGGCGTCCCGTCGAGCCACTGGCGCAGCAGCGCGCGGTAGTCGGTGCTGCGGAACGCGGCCGACGTCGACAGCATGCCGAGGCCGACGTTCACCGTGCCGTCGCCGAGCGGGAACGCCCAGCCGTAGCCGGGCAGCAGTTTCGGGTCGCGCGGGTCCGAGCGGTCCCACAGCTCCAGGTGGCCCTCGATGAACGGGTCGTCGTGGCGCGGGCTCTTGTAGTACTGCCGGACGGCGACGCCCATCGGGCGCTTTTCGTTCTTCTGGATGCCGACGCTCAGCGCGAGCCGCGCGGAGACGCCGTCGCAGGCCAGGACCAGCGGAGCGCGGTAGCTCACCGGCGTCTTCTCCGGGCCGACCTTCGCCTCGACGCCGATCACGCGGCCGGTCGGGCTGGTGATCGCGCCGGTGACGGTCGTGCGTTCGTAGAGCCGCGCGCCCGCTTTGACCGCGGTCTTCGCGAGCAGGTCGTCGAAGTCCTGACGAGTACGCGAAACGCCGTACGGCGGGTAGCTGGTCAGATCCGGCCAGTCGAGTTCGAGCGTCAGCTCGCCGGTGAGGATCCGCAGGCCGCGGCTGTGCACCCAGCCCGCGTCCTCGCTCGTGTCGATGCCGAGATCGATCAGCTGCTTGACGCCACGCGGGGTCAGGCCGTCGCCGCACACCTTCTCGCGCGGGAACTCGGTCTTCTCCAGCAGCAGCACGTCGACGCCCGCACGGGCGAGGTACGTGGCGGCGGTGGAGCCGGCCGGTCCGGCACCGACGACGATGACTTCGGCGTCGTGATCTGCGTTGCGACGGGTCATGTCCGCGAGTTTATGCGGGCTTCTTCGCGCGGTGGATGGCGACGACGCCGAACGTGAGGTTCAGCCACTCCACCTCGGTCCAGCCGGCGCTCGCGATGATCTCGCCCAGCGTCCGCTGGTCCGGCCACGCCAGCATGGATTCGGCCAGGTAGGAGTAGGCCTCGGGGTTCGACGAGGTCCGGCTGCCGACCCAGGTGAGCAGCTTCGCGATGAACTTCCGGTGCAGGAACCGGATCGGCGGGAATGTGGGCGTCGACACCTCGCAGATCACGAGACGGCCGCCCGGTTTGACCACGCGCGCGATCTCGGTGAGCGCGGCCTTGGTGTCGACGAAGTTCCGCAGCGCGAGCGAGATGGTCACCGCGTCGAAGCTGTCGTCGGCGAACGGCAGCTTCAACGCGTCGGCGGCGACCATCGGGACGCCGCGGTGCTTACCCGCCTTGAGCATGCCGACCGAGAAGTCCGCGGCCAGGCACCAGGCCCCGTTGCGCGCGTACTCGACGGTGGACACGCCGGTGCCCGCCGCGAGGTCCAGCACCTTCTCGCCGCGTTTGGCGTCCAGCACCCGCGCGGTGGTGGTGCGCCAGCGGCGGTCGAAGCCGAAGGTCATGAACGAATTCGCGCGGTCGTAGCCGTCCGCGACGTCGTCGAACATTGCGGCGACTTCGTGCGGATCCTTGTCAAGACTCGCTCGGGACATGCCTCGAACCCTAACCCCGAGGTTCTGAGACACGTCGGCCAAGCGGGAGCAAAGCGACGCCCCGTAGGTTCACCTGGTCCGGTCGAGCAACGCCGGGGCACGATGCGCACCGGCCCCCGCGACCCCACCGGCGAGGATCCGCCGCTCCAGCAACCGCAGTTCCGGCCCCGGTTCGAGGCCGAGCTGATCGACCGAGACCCGACGCGCACGCCGGTACGCGGACAGGGCGTCGGAGGTGCGCCCGGCTCGCCAGAGAGCGTCCATCAGGAGGTACTGGGCACGCTGCCGCAACGGATGCCGCCGCACCAGATCCGCCAGCTCGACGGCCGCGCTCGCGTGCCGTCCGAGGTTCAGTTCGGCCTGGTAGAGCTCTTCGAGCAGGACCAGGCGGTGCTCCGAGAGGCGCATCGTCTCGTCCGAAAGCAGCGGGACGTCCAAGCCGTCGTAAGGCGCGCCCTGCCAATGGCCGAGGGCCTGCCGGATCAGCGAGGCGCGCTGCGCGGGGTCGGCGGATTTCAGCGCCTGGCTTCCCAGCGTCTCGAAGGTCTCGACGTCGAGTTCGCCGGGATGGACCGCGAGCCGGTAGCCGCCGTGGTCGAACCCGAGCCGGTCGCCCTCGGGCAGGGCCTGCCGCAGCTTGTGGACGTGCCAGTGCAGCTTCGGCACCGCCCGCGGCTCCCACCGGCTCTCCCACAGCGCCTCGGTGAGCACGTCCACCGGCACGAAGGTGTTCGCCCGGACCAGCAGCACCCCGAGGAGCGTTCTTCTCATCCGGCCCCGCAAGGGGACCGACCGCGAACCGGAAGAGATGCTGAACGTGCCCAGTACTTCGAACCTCACGTGCCGTCCTCTCGCTCGATGGCTGAGGGGACGATGAAGGCCGGTTGTACAAATTGGATACAAAAGATCAGGCGAGGGCGGAGAGCATCCCCTGAACCGACCGTGGCCACGCGAATTCCTCCGCGCGGGCCCGTGCCGCCGCGCGCCGGGTGATCTCTGGTCTCTTCAAAAGCTCGGTGACAGCGCCCGCGAACGCCGGGGCGTGATCGTCGACGGCCTCGCCGCATCCGGGCCGCACGATCTCCCGCAGCGCCGACGACGCCGAGACCACCACCGGCGTCCCCGAAGCGAGTGCCTCCAGCGCGGCCAGCCCGAACGTCTCGTGTGGACCGGGCGCGAGGGAGACATCGGCGCTGGCCAGCAGGCGCGCGACGTCGCCGCGTCCGGAGAGGAAGCCGAGGAAGGTCACCGGCAGCCCGCGCGCCCGCCGTTCCAGCGCCCGCCGCCGGGGCCCGTCGCCCGCGATCACGAGCCGCACGCGGTGCCCTGCCTCGGTCAGCTCGGCGACGGTGTCCACACTGCGCTCGACGTGCTTCTCCGGCGAGAGACGTCCACAGTGGACGATCAGCGCGTCCGCGTCGCCGGACAACGTGTGCCGCCAGCCGTCGTCGCGCCGGGCCGGGGCGAACGTCGTGAGGTCGACGCCGAGCGGGACGCGCCGCACGTTCGGCGCGGCGATCCGGTCGAATTCCGCGCGGGCGAACGCCGTCGTGCAGACGACGGTGTCGTAGCGCTGCGCCATCCGCCGGTTCGCGACGTCCGCGACGCACCGAGCGACGGGCTCCGGCATCAGGAACTGCTCCAGCAGCCTGTCGAGCCGCTCGTGCGAGATCACCATGCTGGGCACGCCGTTGCGCCGCGCCCACACGCCCATGCCGCGCAGCGTGAGCCTGTCGGACACTTCCAGCCTGTCCGGTTCCAGCCGTTTCAGCACCGCGCGCACCCGGTGCGGGTCGACCGCGCGATAGCCGCCCGTACCGGGAATCTGGGGTGTTGGAAGGGAAAACCGACGGACTCCCGAAGGCAGCGTCTCGTCCGCGTAGCGTCGCCCTGGTACCACGAGGGTCACCTGATGGCCGCTCGTCACATAGCCCGCGCCGAGATGGTGCAGCGCCGTCCGTAACCCGCCCGAACGTGGCCCGTAGAAGTTGGCCAGCTGCACTATATGCATTCGAGCCCGCCTTGTGCCCGGTCCTTTCCCGGCCGCTGCATTTCGCGTCAGGCCGCGCGAGCGACTTTGCCCTGAACGGCCTCGTAGTGGCCGACCAGTTCCCGGCAGACCGCGGGCCACGTGCGGCCCAGCACCACCTTGCGCGCCTTCTCCCCCAGCCTGGCGCGCAGCGCGTCGTCGCGCAGGTCGTTCACCTTGTCCACCAGCGCCGTCGCGAATCCGGCCCGGTCGGCGGGCAGCAGGTAGCCGGTGCGACCGGGCAGAACCAGGTCCTTCGGGCCGCCCGCGTTCGGCGCGAGCACCGGCAGTCCGGACGCCATCGCCTCCTGGATGGCCTGACAGAACGTCTCGTGCGGTCCTGTGTGGACGAAGACGTCGAGGCTCGCGTACGCGGCGGAAAGCTCTTCGCCGTATCGGGCGCCCAGGAACGCGGCACCCGGGATCCGCTCGCGCAGCATCGGCAGTTGCGGCCCGTCACCGACGACGACCACGCGGATCCCGTCGACCCCGGCGAGCGCTGTCAGCCGCTCGACCTCCTTTTCGGGCGCGAGCCTGCCGACGAAACCGACCAGCAGCTCGCCGTTCGGCGCCAGCTCGGCACGCAACGCGGGATCCGCGTGGACCGGCGAGAACCGCTCGATGTCGACCCCGCGCGCCCAGCGGTGCACCCGCGGGATCCCGTGCAGTTTCAGCTGTTCCACCGAATCCGACGACGGCGCGAGCGTGCGGTCGGCCCGCGAGTGCAGCCGCCGCACCCAGCGCCAGGCCGCGCGGGCCGCGAGGCCGAAGCCGTACGCGGCGGCGAAACCGGCGATGTCGGTCTGGTACACCGCGATGCACGGCACCCGCAGCCGTCTGGCCGCGGCGAGACCGCGGGCGCCGACCACGAACGGCGACGCCAGATGCACCACGTCCGGCCCGAAATCGGCCAGCGCGGTGAGCACCGTCCTGGTCGGCACCCCGACCGGGAGGGAGTTCACACCGGGGAAGTCGAGGGCGGGAATGCGCACGACCGGGGCGCCGAGGTACTCCTCGGGGCCCGGCCCCGGGGCGATGATCAGCACGTCGTGCGCGCGGTCGCGGAGGTGTTCCACGACGCGGAGCACGGAGTTGGTCACGCCGTTCACCTGGGGCAGGAAACTTTCGGTGACTATCGCGACTCGCACGATGCTCACCTTCGCATCCGGTTGTGACGCCCACGCCAACAAAAACGGAACAGACGACATGTCATCTCAAGGTCGTGTTCCGGAAACCAGTTTCGGCCACACTAGGCAGGCATGACCCTTCTGTCGTCAAGGCCGCCGCAACCCGTCGAGCCCGGGTTGCTGTCGAGGGCCCTCGAAGTGGCCGGGCGGCTGGCCAACGACGCGACCGACGTGATCACCGCGACCGCCGGCCGGGGCGCCCAGCCGGATCTGAACGACTCACCCTTCGACTGGGTCACCGACACGGACCGGATCCTCGAACGCCACACCCGCCGCGTGCTGACCGCGGAATTCCCCGGCATCCCCGTCGTCGGCGGTGAATTCGGTGCCGACCACGGTGCCGACGTCGCCGAATACCGCTGGGTGGTCGACCCGGTGGACGGCACCGCGAACTACGTCGCCGGTGTTCCCTGGTGCGCGTACAGCCTCGCCCTGATCGACGCTTCGGGACCGGTGGTCGGCGTCGTCGCGGACCCGTACCGCGCCCAGATCTACGCCGCCGCGCGCGGCCGCGGCGCCAGGGCGAACGGCAAGCCGATCAGGCTGACCGACCGCCGCGGTACCGCCGGGGCGATCGTCTGCACGGAACTCACGCGCAAGGGTGTCTGGCCGGGGATGGGCCAGTTCATCGAACGGGCCGCCGCCGCGCACGCCGGGGTCCGGGTCTTGGGTTCGGCGGCGCTGGCGATCGCGCAGGTCGCGCTGGGGCACGCGGCCGCGGCGGTGCTGCACAGCTACCGCGAGTGGGACGTGGCCGGCTCGGTCGCGCTGGCCATCGAGTCGGGGGCCGTGGTGCTGGACCGGCACGGCGAGGACTCGGCCCTGCCCGTCGACGCCCTGCTGGTCGCGGCTCCGGGAGTGGCCGACGAGGTCCTGGGCTGGTGGCAGGACTCGGTCGGCTGAGTTCTCCGTTCAATCACGCGAGTTCGCCGCCTGATCACGCGAGTCGCCCGCTCGGTCACACGAACCATCCGTGCGGAAACGGCGAACTCGCGTGATTGAACGGCGATCACGCGTGATTGGACGGAGATCTCGCGTGATTAGACGGAGATCTCGCGTGATTAGACGGAGGACTCGGCCCGTGACCGGGCGTTCAGCCGCCGGATCCACCACAGCAGCGGGCCCGCGACCAGCCAGGTGAAGAAGATCATGCTGCCCAGTGGCAGCAGGGTGTTCGCCGCCGAGCGGCCCGCCACCCGCGCGAGTTCGGGGTCGCCGACGTCGTACTCGATGTTCACCAGCTGCCCGGCGGCAAGGCCCGCCGGGTAGAGGACACCGTTGGCCGGGCTGTGGACGATGCCGTCGGGGGTGGCGTAGTTGATGATCGTGCGGTCGAACGTCACCGATTCGACCTGCGCGGTCGCCTGCCCGAGTTCCGCTTCGATCGAGCTGTCGTTGCGGAAGGCGGCGAACAGCAGCGAGACGCCGAGCACGGTGACGAGTGAGGCGACAACGAGGGCGGCAAACCACCCGATGCGCCTCACTCGCTCCGCTTTGGCCGTCACGCCGCGAGCGTAGCGCTACCCGTCAGTGGGCGTGTCGCTCGGCGAGGAATTCGTGCGTCGCCTTGATCTGCGGGTAGGACTTCGGCGCCACCGGGGCGGAAGCGGCCCGAAGAGCGGCTGCCGGGGTCCCGTTAGGACTGACCGACGGCTTGCCCTTGGTGTACAGCCAGGTCTGGAACAGGTCGTACAGCGGCTTGCCCGAGATCTTCTCCGCGAGCGCGATGAACTCTCCGATCACCGCGGACTTGCTCTTCTTCACCTGCTGCCAGGTCTGCAGGATCCGGAAGAACGTGTCGTCACCCACAGCCTTGCGCAACGCGTGCACCGCGAGCGCGCCACGGTCGTAGACGGCCGCGTGGAACTGGTTGTCCACGCCCGGGTCGGCGGGCAGGACCTGCCAGAACGGGTCCTCGGCCGGCGCCGAGTCGTAGATGTACTGGGCGAGTTCGTCGGCCGTGCCCTCGCCGGTCTCCTCAGACCACAGGAACTCGCCGTAGGAGGCGAAGCCCTCGTTCAGCCAGATGTCGCTCCACTTGCCGAGCGTGACGCTGTCGCCGAACCACTGGTGCGCCTGCTCGTGCGCGACGATCGAGGTGTTCGAGCCGGACCGGAACGCCCTGGCGCCGTACACCGGCCGCGTCTGGTTCTCCAGCGCGAAGGTGATGCCGGTGGTGACGACGCCGCCCTGCGCCTCGAACGGGTACGGGCCGAACTTCGAGGCGAGCACCTCGGTGATCTCCGGCGTCCGCTCGACGCTGGCCTTGGCCGCGCCGAGCGATTCGCCGAGGTCGGCGCCGTAAGCGGTGATGAACGGCTTACCGTCCGGCGTGGTCTGCTCGTTCACCTCGAACTTGCCGACCTCCAGCGACGTGAGATACGTCGCCTGCGGTTTGGTGCTGCGCCAGTTCCAGCGCGTCCAGCCCGGCCGCTGCACCGTCTTGCGCACGAGCGAGCCGTTGGACAGCGCCGCGACGTCGTTCGGGACCTCGACGGAGACGTCGTAGGTGGCCAGGTCGGTCGGATGGTCATTGGACGGGAACCACCAGGCCGCGCTCTGCGGCTCGTCGACGGCCAGCGCGCCGTCCGGGGTCTTCTTCCAAGCGGTGAAGCCGTCGATCTTCACCTTCGACGGTGTGTCCGCGTAGGCCACGACGACGGTCGCCGTCTGGCCCTTCTTCAGCGGCGCCGACGGCGTGACGGTCAGCTCACCGGTGCCGTCGGTGGACGTCGCGAACTGCGCGGGCCGGTTGTTGACCCGGACGCTCGACACCTTGAGGCCGAAGTCGAGGTTGAACCGCGACAGGTCCTGCGTCGCGGTGAGCAGGATCGTCGTGGCACCGGACAGCAGGTCGGTGGACGGCTGGTAGGTCAGCCGGAGGTCGTAGTGACCGACGTCGTAGCCGCCGTTCCCGGCGTGCGGGTAGTACGGGTCGCCGACGCCGATCGAACCAGGCGCGGGTGCGGCGGCCGCGGAGCCCACGAGCAGCACCGAGACGACGCCCGCGGTCAATCCGGCGAAGCCGGCGCGAGTCTTCAAGCGCATTGCGAATCCTCCCAGGATTTGTCAGCGCGCTTGAACGTAGCCAGCCGATCAGCGCGGAGACACGTCCGAAGGAGGGGTTCCTATCCTCTGGAATACCGCTAGACAGCCCGCACAGCCGACGACACCGCCGTACGGAGGCGCGCGTGCAGCTCGCGGTGGCGCGTTCGGTCCACCCGGACCTCCACCACCCGCAGACCCGGCGCGGGCTTCAGCGCTGCCCGGAACTCGGTGAGCGTCTCGGCGACGACGTGCGGAACGCGATAGCCCGCGCACAGCGCACCGAGATCAGCGCCGTGCGGCGTGCCGAAGACGCGCTCGAAGCTGGCGTTGTGCTCGGGCGCGCCCTGCTCCAGCAGGGAGAAGATGCCCCCGCCGTCGTCGTTGAGCACCACGATCGTCAGGTCGGGACGCTGCTCGGCGGGCCCGGTCAGCAGGCCGCTCGCGTCGTGCAGGAACGTGAGGTCGCCGAGCAGGGCGTACGAATGTCCCCTGTGGACGGTCGCGGCGCCGATCGCGGTCGAGACCATGCCGTCGATCCCGGCGACGCCGCGGTTGCGGTGCACGAGGACGTCCGGCCGCAGCCGTCCGGCGAGCGCGACGTCGCGCGTCGGGTTGGACGAGCCGACGACCAGCAGCGATCCCTCCGGGACCGCGTCGATCAGCTCGCGGGCCAGGCGCAGCCCGCTCGGCCACGGTTCGACGGCCAGCGCCTCGGCCACCGCCGACGACGCCGCCTTGTCCGCGCGCTGCCAGCTGGCGAGCCACTCCGGATCGGCGGGTTTGGTCGGCTCGTCGAACCACTGGCCGACCTGCCGGACGTTGTGCGCGGGCGCGGGCCAGTCCGAATCGGGCCGGACCAGCAGCACCTCGACGTCGGGATCGGACAGGATCCGCTGGACCTGCCGGAACACCGTCGGACGGCCGATGCAGAGCACCTGCTCGGGCTTGTGCCGCGAGATGAACTCCTCGACGCCGAGCAGCCAGGCACCGGACGAGATCGCCGTCGCGCCGGCCAGCCCGATACCGCCGGTCTCGGAGACGACCGGCCATCCGTGCAGCTCGGCCCACTCGCTGGCGGCCTGCACGCCGGTGTCGCACGCGATGACCAGGCCGGAACGGGCCGAGGGCACCACGAACGAGGGAAGCGCGCCGAAGTCGGGAAGTTCGGTCCACCGGGCGCCGTCGGGACGCCCTTCGAGTGACTCGTACCACTCGCCGTCGTCGTCGATGTCCGGCACGAGCGGCTCGCGGAACGGGATGTTCAGGTGCACCGGCCCGCAGCGCCATTCGCCGTACGCGGCGTTCCAGGCGCGGCAGATCTGGCCGCGCCAGTACGAGTTCTGCCCGGCGCGGCGTTCGGCGACGGCGAGCTCGTCGAAGTAGCGGATGGCGTTGCCGTAGAGCTGGTGCTGGTCGATGACCTGGCTCGCACCGGCGGCCCGCAGCTCGGGCGGGCGGTCGGCGGTCAGCACGATCAGCGGAACGCCGGCGCGGTCGGCCTCCAGCACGGCGGGGTGGAAGTTCGCGGCCGCGGTGCCCGAAGTGCACAGCACGGCCACCGGACGGCCGGTGCGCGCGGCGATGCCGAGGGCGAGGAAGGCGGCGCCGCGTTCGTCGATCCGGACGTGCAGCTGGAGGCGCCCGGCGGCCGCCGCGTCGTAGAGCGCGATCGACAGCGGGGCGTTGCGCGAGCCGGGGCAGAGCACGACATGCGAGACGGTGTTGCGAACGAGTTCGTCGACGATGACCCTGGCCTGCGCGGTGGAAGGATTCACCGGCAGACCTCGGATTTCACACTACGACTCACGGCCACACGTCCTATTCTCCCAAACGTGGATGACGCCCAGGTTTCCGAGCTGTTCGACCCCGCCTTGTGGACGGAAGTCGAAGGTTTCGACTTCACCGACATCACCTATCACCGCTCTTCTGAGAGCCGCTCAGGCAAACGTGTCGTGCGCATCGCGTTCGACCGTCCCGAGGTCCGCAACGCCTTCCGGCCGCACACCGTCGACGAGCTGTACCGCGCGCTCGACCACGCGCGGATGAGCTCGGACGTCGGCTGCGTCCTGATCACCGGCAACGGCCCGTCGCCGAAGGACGGCGGCTGGGCGTTTTGTTCCGGTGGTGACCAGCGTATTCGCGGACGCTCCGGGTATCAGTACGCGGATGGGGAGACCTCGGACACGATCGATCCGGCGAGGGCCGGACGGCTGCACATTCTCGAGGTCCAACGGCTGATCCGGTTCATGCCGAAGGTGGTCATCGCGGTGGTCCCGGGGTGGGCCGCCGGTGGCGGGCACTCGCTGCACGTGGTGTGCGACCTCACGCTCGCCTCGGCCGAACACGCACGCTTCAAACAGACCGACGCCGACGTCGGCTCCTTCGATGGCGGCTACGGCTCGGCGTACCTCGCCAAGCAGGTCGGGCAGAAGTTCGCGCGCGAGATCTTCTTCCTCGGCCGCGAGTACACGGCCGAGCAGATGCAGGCGATGGGCGCGGTCAACTCCGCCGTTCCGCACGCGGACCTCGAGACCGAGGCGCTGGACTGGGCGTGGACGATCAACGGCAAGTCGCCGACCGCGCAGCGGATGCTGAAGTACGCGTTCAACCTCACCGACGACGGCCTGGTCGGCCAGCAGCTCTTCGCGGGTGAGACCACCCGGCTGGCTTACATGCAGGACGAGGCCGTCGAAGGCCGCGACGCCTTCCTGGAGAAGCGCGACCCCGACTGGTCAGCCTTCCCCTACTACTACTGACCGCCCCGCGTTTCGTCCTCTGGTTGCGGTGGTTCGTGGCACCAACTACCGCAACCAGAGGACGAATTGCGGGAGGAGGGTTCCGGGGTGCCGTCGGCTGATGTCCCCAATGTGGCATTGGGGACATCAGCTGCCGGGTGTCGACGCTGCTCGGCGCCGGGGGTCGCATCCGCGGGCCCGCAGGCCGACCCTGTGCAGACCGAGAGCTGTAGCCACGGTCACTCGGACAAGGACAGTGGCGAGGGCAGCTGAGCGGAGGGTCACTTCGCCGGCGAAGTGCGGGGTTAGAGTCGCGAGATGCGTGCGGTCGGGGTGGACGGGAGTCCGGAGTCGATCACCGAGCTGACCTCGGCACTGGCCGAGGCGCTCGGTGGCGGTCCGGCCGTCCTCCCCTACGCGTCGGAGGCCCTGCGGGACGCGATGGAGCCGGCACTCCCGGCCGAGCCCGGGACGGCGGTGATCATCGCCACCTCGGGGTCCACCGGCGAACCCAAGGGCGTCCTGCTCTCGGCCGCCGCGCTGGCCGCGTCGGCCCGCGCCACCCACGAGCGGCTCGGCGGACCGGGACACTGGCTGCTCGCGACCCCGGCGCAGTACATCGGCGGATTGCAGGTGCTGGTCCGTTCGCTGCTGGCCGGGACGACACCGTCGGTGCTGCACGTCTCCGGTTTCCGGCCGGACGACTTCGCCGAAGCCGCCTCGCCGCTCCTCGCCCTGGACGGGCCGCGCTACACCGCGCTCGTCCCGACCCAACTGGGACGGCTGCTCGACGCGGGCGGCCCGGGACTGGCCGCGGCCCGCGCGTTCGACGCGATCATCGTCGGCGCCGCGGCGACGACCACGGAACTACGGGAGCGCGCCGCCGGAGCGGGCGTGAAGATCGTGCCCGCGTACGGCATGAGCGAGACCGCGAGCGGCTGCGTTTACGACGGCGTACCGCTGGATGGCGTACACGTCGAACTCGAGGACGAGCGGGTCTGTATCACGGGTGACGTGCTCGCGCACGGCTACCGACTGCGACCTGACCTGACCTCGGAGTCCTTCGAGGGAGGCCGGTTCCGCACTTCCGACCGCGGCAGGCTTTCACCCGATGGACGTCTGGAGATCCTCGGACGGATCGACGACATGATCAACACCGGCGGGGTGAAGGTGGCTGCCGCGGCGGTCGAAAGGATCTTGACCGCACAGCCCGGAATCCGCGACGCGTGCGTGGTCGGAGTACCCGATCCCGAGTGGGGCGAAGCGGTCGTCGCACTCGTCGTCGGCGCTGGTTGCGACGTCGACGCCCTGCGGGCGGCGTGCCGCGACGAGGCCGGTGCGGCGGCCGCCCCGAAGCGGGTCGAATTCACCGAAGAGCTGCCGTTGCGAGGTCCAGGAAAGGTCGACAGGACGGCCGTACGGAATCTCCTACGAAGGTCGTGAATTCTCCACCGATCACTGGGACGTTGTTGACATGATCATTACCCACGGGTTTACGTCTAAGGCATGACGCGCTGGACACGCACAGTATTGGCCTGCACCGCCGTCACGATGGGTCTGGTCGCTTTGGCCGGACCCGCGCTGGCGGACGAACCGGAAACCGCCGTTCCGAACAGCGGCACACTCACCTGGACGCTCGAAGACACCATCAAAGATCTGAAGTAGCACGGTTCGTCCCCTGCTCGCGGTGGCTCGGCACCGCGAGCGGGTGACGAGCCCCGCATACCGGCCGGTAGTCGCCAGGGCCAGAATGGCGGCATGGCGACTGCTGGTGAATGGATCGAAGGGGCGCGCCCGCGGACGCTGCCCAACGCGGTGGCACCGGTGGTCGCCGGGGTCGGCGCGGCGGTCGCGCTCGACGGCTTCTCCTGGCTCCGTTCGGTCCTCGCGCTGCTGGTCTCACTCGCCCTGATCGTCGGCGTCAACTACGCCAACGACTACTCCGACGGCATCCGCGGCACCGACGAGAACCGCGTCGGGCCGCTGCGCCTGGTCGGCTCCGGTGTCGCGAAGCCGAAGGCCGTGCTGGCGGCCGCCCTCGTCGCCCTCGGGCTCGCCGGGGTCCTCGGGCTCGTGCTCGTCGCGATCAGCGGGCTGTGGTGGCTGCTGGCGATGGGCGCGGTCTGCATCCTCGGCGCCTGGTTCTACACCGGCGGCGAGAAGCCTTACGGCTACTACGGTTTCGGCGAGATCGCGGTCTTCGTCTTCTTCGGGCTGGCCGGCGTGCTGGGCACGGTGTACGTCCAAGCCGGACAGATCAGCTGGACCGCGTTCGGCTGCGCGGTCGCCGTCGGCGCGTTCTCGACCGGCGTGCTGACCGCCAACAACCTCCGCGACATCCCGACCGACATCGAGTCCGGCAAGCGCACGCTCGCCACCCGGCTCGGCGACAAGGGCACGCGGCGGCTCTACCTGGTGCTGATCGCGGTGCCGTACGTCGTCAGCGTGCTCCTCGCGTTCGTGACGCCGTGGGCGCTGCTGGGTCTGCTGACCGCGCCGCTGCTGCTGAAGTCGGTCAAGGCCGTCGGCGGTGGCGAACAGGGACGAGCGCTGATCCCGGCGCTGCGGGACACCGGTCTCGCCATGCTGGGGTGGGCGATCCTGACCGCCGTCGCGCTCTCGCTCTGAGCACTTTGGCGCCGCTTCCCGGTCATGACCGGCCCTTTGCGGCGTGACCGTGTGGATTTCGGGACATCTGACGTCCCGAAATCCACACAGTGCGGCACGAAAGGGCCGGTCACCACATCCAGCTCACGTCGGGCCCCGAGGGCGCGGCGAGAGGGATGAACGGACCGTTCATCCCTTGGGTTTCCCGCTTCGGACCACTACCTGTGCCGCTTGCCCGGTGCGCGGCCCACTAAATGCGCCCCCGGCGATAGCAAAGGTCCCCCGCTCTTTTGGTGATCCGGCAGACCCTGAGGTAGGCCGTCACAGCTCCGGCAGGAACTTCCCGCTCACCAGGAACTCCTGGTACATCTCCTGGTAAGGCGCGATGTCGATCTCCTTCTGCGCCAGCCACTCGTCGTTGTAGTACGTGTTGGCGTACCGCTCGCCGCCGTCGCACAGCAGCGTGACGACGCTGCCCGCCTGGCCTTCCGAGATCATCCGCGAGATCAGCGTGAACGCGCCGAAGAGGTTCGTCCCGGTCGAGCCGCCCGCCCAGTGCCCGGTGCGCTCGCGCAGCAGCCGGATGGCCGCCAGCGAACCGGCGTCCGGCACCTGCAGCATCTCGTCGATCACGCCGGGCACGAACGACGGCTCGACGCGCGGCCGCCCGATGCCCTCGATCCGCGACGGCATGCCGGTCGCGTAGTCGAGCGCGCCGGTCTCCCAGGCGCCGAAGAACGACGAGTTCTCCGGGTCGACGACGGCGATCTTCGTGGTGTGGCGCTTGTAGCGCACGTAGCGGCCGAAGGTCGCGCTCGTGCCGCCGGTCCCGGCGCCGACCACGATCCAGGCCGGCACGGGGTGCCGCTCGGACTGCATCTGCGCGTACACGGATTCGGCGATGTTGTTGTTCCCGCGCCAGTCCGTCGCGCGCTCGGCGTAGGTGAACTGGTCGAGGTAGTGGCCGTTGCACTCCGAAGCGAGCCGCTCGGCCTCCGGGTACATGTCCGGCGCGCGGTCGACGTAGTGGCATTCACCGCCGTAGAACTCGATGAGCGCGATCTTCTCCGGCGAGATGCTCCGCGGCACCACGGTGATGAACCGCAGTCCGAGCATCCGCGCGAAATACGCCTCCGACACCGCCGTCGAGCCGCTGGAGGCCTCGACGAGCACGGTGTTCTGCCCGATCTGGCCGTTCACCAGGCCGTACAGGAAGAGCGAACGCGCGAGCCGGTGCTTGAGCGAGCCGGTCGGGTGGACGGACTCGTCCTTCAGGTACAGGTCGATGCCCCACTCCGCGGGCAGCGGGAAGACGTGCAGGTGCGTGTCGGCGCTGCGGTTCGCGTCGGCCTCGATGATGCGGACGGCTTCGCGGACCCAACTCCGGCTGTGCAGCCGGCTCACGCTGTCCCGTCCACCCGGTCGCCGCGCAGCTGGGAGCGCAGTTCGGCACGAGCGCGAGCGCGCTTTTCGTTGCGGCGGGCGAGCCCGGCGGTCACGCGCGCGTTCAGCGGGCGGAACAGCAGCAGACCCAGCGGCAGCCCCACGACCAGGCCGATCAGCATCGCGACCAGCAGCGGGACGTTGACCAGCAGCAACCCGCCGCCGATGACCCCGACCAGGACGAACCTGGCCAGCACGTACAACGTCAGGTCACGGGCGAGGTGATCGGCGATTTCCGGATTGTCGCTCACATCAACGCAGGCTACGCGCTGCCGTTGCGGCCGTCCTCCAGGCCCGCGTTGTTGGGCCGCCCTTCGAAGCGGGTCGAGAGCACGACGGTGGTGTTCGTCCGGCCGACGCCGGGGATGCGCCGCAGCCGGTTGAGCGCCGCCTCCAGGTCGTCGACGGTCGCCACTCGCACCTTGACGACGAATGCCTCGTCACCTGCGACGGCGTAGCAGCTTTCGACCTCGTCCAGTGCCCCGAGCGCGTCCGCGACGTCCTCGTCGCTCGCCGTGTCGGTGGGGTGGATGCCGACCAGCGCCGTCACCCCGAGTCCGACCGTGCTCGGATCGACCATGGCGTGGTAGCCGGTGATCACGCCGGCGGCCTCGAGTTTGCCGACCCGCTCGTGCACCGATGAGGCCGACAGCCCGACAGACCGGCCGAGGTCGGCGTAGGTAGCCCTGCCGTTCTCACGCAATGCCGCGATGATCTTCCGATCCACCTGGTCCACCGCTACACCTTAGGTGCCACGGCCCGATTCGCATGACCAGGGCGCGTTTTCATACATCCATGACAAGACCTCGGCGCCCGGAGGCGCATGTCGCGGTTGTCGGTTTTGACCTTTAAGGGCTCTTTACTGTTGGACAACCGTTCGAGTACCTGACGGGTGAGATGCAACGATTGCCGTGTTGGCTACCCGGCACGACGGCTTCCGGTTTAGCAGTGGAGCTGTGAAGGAGGCGGAAAATGACCGCGACGATGGGCGGAAGGTTGCTCACCCCCGGCGAAGTGGCGGCCCTGTTCCGGGTTGACCCCAAGACCGTGACCCGCTGGGCGACCGCGGGCCGGATCGGCTCGATCCGCACTCCCGGCGGGCACCGCCGGTTCCGTGAGGCCGAAGTGAACGAGCTCCTCGCCGAACTCACCACCGACGCCAGCGAGCCTGCTCGCAGGGTCTGACCTGGCATTTCTCGTAAAAGAGACTCCAGTGACGAAGGGTACGAAACGACCCTTCGTCACATTGGGGTATCCATGAGTCCCCCCGCGCGAGGCAAAGAGGCTAGCCTCGTGGGACTGAGCAACGTCCTCCACGCGGAAAGGGGCCGAGCATGATCTATCTGCTCGCGGCCATCGGAGCGCTCACCGTCGCTGTTGTCTTGTGGCGCGCGTTCGGGATCGAGCGTGTCGGGGTGCCCTCGTCGCGACCGACACTGGCCCCGGACGACGACCCCGACTTCCTGCGCAAGCTCGGTGAGCAGCAGCGCAAAGGTAAAGACGAGGACAAAGAATAAGAGCAGCGCTAGGGCTGGACCTGCCGGTATTGCTGGCCGCCGAAACCGTCGGCGACGGTGGCGGCCAGTTCCAGCAGCGCGAGCCGGGTGTCCGCGTCGAGCCGGTCCAGTTCGATCTCGGCACCCTCTTCCAGGTGCGGATCGAACGGGATGCGGCAGACCGAACGGACTCGCGCGCCGAAGTGCGCGGAGAGCTTGTCGAGGTCGACGGAGCCGCCCTTGGGCCGCACCGAGTTGATCACCGCGACGGAGCGTTTGACCAGGTCGCCGTAGCCGTGCGCTTCCAGCCAGTCGAGGGTCGCCGAAGCACTGCGCGCCCCGTCCACGGAACCTGACGAGACCACCACCAGCGCGTCCGCGACGTCCAGGACGCCCTTCATCGCCGAGTGCATCAAACCGGTCCCGCAGTCGGTGAGCACGATGTTGTAGAAGTGCTCCAGCAGGTTGACCGTGCGCCGGTAGTCGTCCTCGGAGAACGCCTCGGAAACCGCCGGGTCCTGCTCGCTGGCGAGGATCTCCAGCCTGCTCCCGCCCTGCGAGGTGTACGAACGGACGTCGCTGTACCTGGTGATCTTGTCCGCGTCCCGCAGCAGGTGCCGGACGGTCGCGGTGGTCTCGATCGGGATCTTCTGCGACAGCGTCCCGCGGTCCGGGTTCGCGTCGACGGCGACGACCCGGTCACCGCGCAGCGACGCGAACGTCGAGCCCAGCGTGGTGGTCGTGGTGGTCTTGCCGACGCCGCCCTTGAGGCTCAGCATCGCGATCTTGTAGCACCCGCGCAGCGGCTGGTTGATCTGCGCGATCAGTTCACGCTTGCGGGTGTCGGCCGGGCTCTCCCCCGGGTTGAGGAGCTTCCCCGTGCCCACGTAGAGCGCCTTGCGCCAGCCCGACTGCGGCTTGCGCTTCTGCGGTTTGACCAGGCTCGCGGTGGCGAGTTCGTCCGGGAGGGCGTGCCTGCCCTGCGGCTGCGGGAGCCCCGGCACCGCGGGCTGCTGGACAGCCTGCTGCGGCGGCGGCGCGTACTGCTGCTGAGGCGGGTACTGGGCGGCCTGCTGCTGGGGTTGCTGAGGCTGCAACGGCGGCAGGTTCTGGTCGTAGGGCTGCTGGTACTGCCCGTGCGACGGCTGCGGCAGCGGCTGCTGCTGTTGAGCGGGCTGCTGCGCGTACTGGCCCGGCTGGGCCTGCTGCTGCGGGTACTGGGCCTGTGGCGGGTACTCGGGCTGGACGACCTGCGTCGGCTCCGCCTCGAAGCCCGCGGCCGGATGCGGCGCCGAGTCCGTCCTGTCCTCGGAGAACAACTCCGAGGGCTGGGCGCTCTCGGTGGGTTCGGGGTGGCCAGGAGCCGATTCTTCACTGGGTCCGGTCACCGCTGAATTCCTCCTCCGCGCACGTCTTCCCCCATTACCTCAGTATTGACGGTAGTCGGCTCGCGTGCAGCGGCGACGGTCAGCCCCCGGCGTAGGAGTGCAGGCCCGAGGTCACCAGGTTCACGAAGAACATGTTGAAGATCGTCGCGGAGAAGCCGACGATGTTGATGATCGCGGCCCGCTTCCCGCGCCAGCCCGCGGTGGCCCGGGAGTGCAGGTACGCCGCGTAGACGACCCACGCCACGAACGCGACGGTCTCCTTGGGGTCCCAGCCCCAGAACCGGCCCCACGCCGCCTCGGCCCACACCGCGCCGCAGAGCACGCCGAAGGTGAAGATCGGGAAGGCGAAGATGGTGGTGCGGTAGGCGATGCGGTCGAGCACGTCCGCGGCGGGCAGCTTCGAACCGAACTTGGCGAACTTCGCCGGGTTGTCGTCGTGGGCGGCGCGGAAGAGGTAGAGGACGCTCGCGACACCCGGCACCAGGAAGACACCCGAGCCGATGATCGCCGCGGAAACGTGGATGATCAGCCAGTACGACTGCAACGCGGGCTGCACCGGCGCGGCCGTCGTGTACAGCATGGTGCCGTTGACGAACATCAGGATCACGACCGGCAGCAGCAGGAAGCCGCTGAGGTGGCGGACCGGGAACTTCCGCATGATGACGAGCCAGGTCACGACGGCGATGAAGGTCGTGGCCATGCCGTACTCGTAGAGGTTGCCCCACGGCGCGCGGTGCACGGCGAGCCCGCGCAGCACGATCGCGGACAGGTGGAGCAGCGCGGCCAGCACCAGCAGCGCGGCGCCCATGCGGCCGATGCGCTCGGGGCGGCCGATCTCGCGCGGGGGCTCGACGGGCGTCACGGTGGTCACCGACGGACCACCCGCACCGACCAGTTCGCGGGAGCGCTGCATGCTGCGTTCGGCCGCCAGGCGGCCCTTCGCCCCGAAACCCTGCTCGATGAGGGCGAACATCAGCGCGACGACGTAGAGCGCCGCCGCGGTGGTGTAGGAGTAGTCGCTGTACTGGGACAGCGTCTCGTTGATCGGCATGACCTCTAGTTGCCTCTCTGCCCCTGGACCAGCTTGTCGCTGATCCGCTGGAACTCTTCGCCGTAGCCCGCCTGATCGGTGCGCGCCAGCCCGGCGACCTCGATCACGGTACCTGTCCCGCCGTCGCGTCCCGGGGTCACCCGGACCCACACCCGGCGCCGTTTGACCAGCAACGATCCCGCCAGCCCGATCAGCATCGCGACCGCGCAGACCAGCACCCAGCCCTGCACCGGGTCGTGCGAGACCTGGATGGCCACCCATTCCTGGACGCCGTCGAAGCGGACCTTCGTGCCGTCGTCCAGCACGGTTTCCTGTCCCTGGTCCAGGTTCTGCCGGGTGAGCTTCTTGAGCCTGCCGTCCTCGACGAGCGACTGGTCGATCTGGAAGATCGACTGCCCGCGGCCCGCGTCGAGGCCGAGGTCGCCGCGGTAGATGTCGATGGCCACCGCCGGCTTGTTCGCCTCGGGCCGCGACGACGTCAGCACGTTGCCGTGCATGAACGCGGTCGGGGCGAGCAGGCCGGTGATCGCGAGCTGCCGGGTGCGGCGTTCGATCGGGTCGGTGATGCCGGGCTGGTCGATCTTCGTCGCGCCTTCGGAGAGCTTCGTCGGCTCGTCGGCGGGACGCCACGGCGTGAGGTTGGTGCGGACGGTGCCGTCCGGGAAGGTCACCGTGAACTTCGGGGAGTAGCCGAAGTTCAGCAGGTAGACGCGGTCGCCCGCGGTGCGCAGCGGCGAGTTGACCTCGAGGCCGTACGGCTTCCACGCGCCGGTCTTCAGGTCTTCGCCGGACTGGTACTCCATGTTGGAGTGGTAGTAGTTCGCCTGCCCGGCCTCGGTGTAGCGCGCCTCGAAGTCCTTCAGGCGGATGCAGAACGGGTTCAGGTCGGTGCCGTCGACGCGGAGACCGGCGTTGAAGGTGTCGTAACCGAGGATCCCGGAGTTGCACCACTGGCTGTCGTCGGCCTGGACGATGACCTGGCCTTCGTAGCCGAAGAGCTTGCCCAGCGCGAAGAAGATGATGAGGCCGAGCATGCCGAAGTGGAAGACGAGGTTGCCGGTCTCGCGGAGATATCCGCGTTCGGCGGAGATGCTCCGGACGCCGTCGGCCTCTTCGCGCTCTACGCGGCGCCATCCCTTGAGCAGCGCGTGAGTGTCCTTCATGACCGCTTCGGGAGTCCGATCGGTCGTGGTGGACAGATGGTGCGGCATCCGCGCGAGCTTGCGTGGCGTGAGCACCGGCTTCGCGCGCATCGCCTTCGCGTAGTCGAGGCTGCGCGGCGCGAGGCAGCCGATCAGCGAGACCATCAGCAGGATGTAGATCGCCGAGAACCAGACGCTGCCGTAGACCTCGAAGAACTGCGTGCGGTCGAGCAGTTCGCCCCACCAGCCGTGCGCGGCGATGTACTCGTCGGTCTTGGCGACGTTGAGGTTCCGCTGCGGCAGCAGGGCGCCGGGCATCGCGGCGAGCGCGAGGAGGAACAGCAGTACCAGCGCTGTGCGCATCGACGTCAGCCCGCGCCAGGTGTTGCGCAGGAAGGCGAGGACCCGCTTCAGCGGCGTCTGGCGGTATTCGGTGGTCACAAGGGCAGCCTGAGGTCGTTCACGAGGGTGTTCCGGATCCAGCCGGTCATGTCGCCCCACAGCCCGGTCACCAGCAGGACGCCGACGACCAGCAGCAGGACGCCGCCGAAGACCTGCACCTGACGGCCGTGGCGGCGCAGCCAGTCCGTCGCGCGGACGGCCCAGCGGGCGCCGAACGCGATGAGGAGGAACGGGACGCCGAGACCGAGGCAGTAGACCAGGATCAGCACGTACCCGCGCACCGCCGCCCCGCCGGTGGCGCTGGCCATGGAGATGACCGCGGACAGCGTCGGCCCGATGCACGGTGTCCAGCCGAGCCCGAACACCGCGCCCAGCACCGGCGCGCCCCACAGTCCGCCGCGCGGCACGTGGTGTGAACGGAACTCGCGCTGCAGTCCCGGGATCCAGCCGAGGAAGACGAGCGCCATGGCGATCGTCAGCACGCCGCCGAGGCGCTGGAGGAGGTCCATGTTGAGCTGGACGGCGTCGGCGATCCACACCAGCGTCCCCAGCGTCACCACGAAGACGACGGTGAACCCGAGCACGAACAGGGCCGCCGCGCCGACGACGGCGTAACGGCCCTTCTTGCGCTCCTCGTCGGGGCTGACCGCGGGGGCGTCCGCGCCGACCAGCGCCGCGAGGTACGCGAGGTACCCCGGCACCAGCGGGACGACGCACGGCGACGCGAAGGAGATCGTCCCGGCCAGCAGCGCGACGCCCGCGGCGAGGAGCAGCGGCCCGGAGAGCGCCAGCTCGGTTACACCGTTCACCCAGCTGAGAGTAGGGAGTGTGGTCGGAGTGAAAACGCCGGGGCTTGCCCAA
Organism: Amycolatopsis sp. cmx-11-12; assembly: GCF_046269425.1. Classification (NCBI taxonomy): domain Bacteria; kingdom Bacillati; phylum Actinomycetota; class Actinomycetes; order Pseudonocardiales; family Pseudonocardiaceae; genus Amycolatopsis; species Amycolatopsis sp. cmx-11-12. Next base: position 361,195 of record NZ_JADNQM010000002.1, read on the forward strand.
CGGGACCTACGTCGCACCCACTTAGGACGTTGGTCCCGTCTCCCCCTCCCCCGCGTTTCGTCCCCTGGTTGCGGTAGTTAGCTCGCGCAAGGACCGCAACCAGAGGACGAAACGCGGGGGTGCGGGGCTTCCCGGTTCCGGCACCGGGAAGCGGTGGGTCGAGCAGGGCGGGAGAAAGAGTGGGATGTGTCCCCAATGTGGCATTGGAGGCGCTCAGCGCCTCCAATGCCACATTGGGGACACTCGCCACAGCCTGCCGCAAGACCGCTGGCCGCTGCGGAACACGCGTCAACACCGCGTGGGGCGGGGTGGTCGTGCCGGCAACCCCGCGTTTCGTCCTCTACTTGCGGTAGTTGCACCAGCTAACTACCGCAAGTAGAGGACTACTTGAGGGTGTCGGGCGGCGTGAGCGGAATGGTCGGGAAGGCGGGTGCGGCGGGCTCCGGCTTGGGACGGCGGTCCCGGAACACCCAGCCGCCAGCGAGGCCGCCGAGGAAGCCGAAGAGGTGCGCCTGCCAGCTGACCCCCGCGTCCTGCGGGAACAGGTTCGTGAACTGGTAAGCGAAGCACAACGCCATGACCAGGCCGATCACGATGTCGATCTTGTGCCGGTCGAAGATCCCGCGCACGAGCACGTACCCGAAGTAGCCCATCACCAGGCCGCTCGCGCCGACCCCGACCGTGCCGGAGTCGTGCAGGGCCCAGGCGCCGAGGCCGCTCGTCACCGCGATCAAGACCGTGACGCTGAGGAACTTCTTCACTCCGCGATACGCCGCGAGGAACCCGAAGATGAATAGCGGCCCGGAGTTGAACTCGATATGTCCCCAGCTGGCGTGCATGAGCGGTGCGGTGAGCACGGTGGGCAGCGAGCTGATCTCCCGTGCCCGTGTCCCGTATTCGAGGGCCAGCTCGTAGCCGTCGACAGCGTTGTAGATCTGAATCAGCCAGAGGACCACGAGCACGCCGACCATGACCCACAGGGCCTTCTTGGCCTCCGCGATCATGGCCTCGGCGTCACGTTGACCGGATCTGGGCACGTCTGAAGCAGTCGTCATTTCCTTCTCCCCAGTTCAGCGCCGCTCCACGCGGCCGGATGAGGAGGATAACCAGCCGCCGCGTTTCGTCCTCTGGTTGCGGTAGTCAGCTGGCGAAGGACCGCAACCAGAGGACTACTTGCGCGGGGCCCTTCAGCTCAGGCGGGTTCGGCGACCAGGCGTTCGACGACCGGCAGCAGGTCCGAAGCCAGCAGGCTACGCAGGAACACCGCCGCGACGCGGTGCTGTTTGTCCAGCACGATCGTCGACGGGATGATGTTGCGCGGATAGCCCGAGAGCTGGAGCAGCGTCCGCCCGGACGGGTCGTAGATCGACGGGTACGTCAGCTTCCGGTCCCGCATGAAGTCCTGCGGCGGCTTCCGGTCGTTGTCGCGCAGATCGATGCCAACCACCTCGACGCCGGACGCTTTGGTCTGGTCGTAGAGCTTCTGCATCTCCGGCGCCTCGACGCGGCACGGCGGGCACCACTGGCCCCACAGGTTCAGCACGACGACCTTGCCGGGGAAGTCGGCGATCGAAAGCTGCTTGCCTTCGTTCATCAGGTCGTCGCCGGACAGCGTCGGCGACTGCTGGCGATCCGCGACGTCGTAGGTGATGTCGACCTTCCCGCCCGGCGACACGAAGTTGAAGCTGCCGCCGGCGACGACGGCGTCCTTGCCGGTCGTGCAGCCCGTGACGACGAGCAGCAGCACCGCCAGGGACGCCAGCGCGCGCTTCATGCCCCGGTCACCTTCGGGTCGGTCGTTCCGGCGGGCTCGCTGTAGACGACCCGTACGAGTTCCTCGCCCTCGAAGACCAGGCTGGTCAGCGAAGCGAGCGAGCACTGCCGGACGCGCGGGTCGTGCCAGAGCCGCTTCGCCTCCAAGAACCGCCGCACGGTCCAGATCGGCAGCTGGTGCGAGACGCACAGCGCCTCGTGTCCCGCGGCCTCCTGCCGCGCCCGGTAGATCGCGCCGAGCATGCGATGCGCGATCTCGACGTACGGCTCACCCCACGACGGCCGGAACGGGTTGACCAGCTTCGGCCAGTGCTTCGGCTGGCGAAGGGCGCCATCGCCGACGGCGACCCGCTCGCCTTCGAACTGGTTGTCCGCCTCGATGAGCCGATCATCGGTGTCGACGTCGAGCCGGTGCGCGGCGGCGATCGGCGCCGCGGTCTCCTGCGCACGCTGAAGCGGCGAAGCGACGACATGCGTGATGTCGTGTGTCGCGACGGCTTCGGCGACAGTCAGCGCTTGGCGCTGACCACGATCCGACAGTTTGAAGCCGGGCAGACGGCCGTACAGGATCTTGTCCGGGTTGTGCACCTCACCGTGGCGGAGCAGGTGCACGATCGTCGTCTCGCTCACGCCTGGACCGCCTCGGCGGCGGCACGAGCGGCCACGCGCAGCGCGGAGGAGATGATCTCGAACTCGGCGTCGCCCATGGCCGCGTTGACGAACCAAGCCTCGTACGCGCTCGGCGGTCCGTAGACGCCGTTGTCCAGCAGCGCGTGGAAGAACGCCGGGTACCGCCAGGTCTCCGCAGCCTGCGCGCCCGGGTAGTTCGTCACCGGGGTTTCGCTGAAGAACACGCTGACCAGGTTGCCCGCGTACTGCACGGTGTGCGCGACCCCGGCCTCGGTCAGTGACCGGTCGAACAGGTCGCCGAGCCGCTTCGCGTTGGCGTCGAGGGCCGCGTACACGGCGTCGTCGGCCGCGCGCAGCGTCGCGAGCCCGGCCGCGACGGCGACGGGGTTCCCCGACAGCGTCCCCGCCTGGTACACCGGCCCGCCCGGGGCCAGCTTCGCCATCACGTCGGCACGGCCGCCGAAGGCCGCGGCGGGCAGCCCGCCGGACATGACCTTGCCGAAGGTGTAGAGATCACCGGCGACGCCGTCGAGACCGAACCAGCCCGCCTTCGAGACGCGGAACCCAGTCATCACCTCGTCCATGATCAGCAGCGCGCCGTGCTCGTGCGCGATCTCCTTGAGCCCGGCGTTGAAACCCTCGGCCGGGGCGATGGCGCCCATGTTGCCCGCGGCCGCTTCGGTGATGATCGCGGCGATCGAGCCTGGGTTGTCCACAAAGGACTTCCGGACCGCGTCGAGGTCGTTGTAGGGCAGGACGATCGTGTCGGCCGCCTGCGCGCCGGTGACGCCGGGGGACGTCGGGAGGCCGAGCGTCGCGACGCCGGAGCCCGCTTCGGCGAGCAAGGCGTCGACGTGGCCGTGATAGCAGCCCGCGAACTTGATGATCTTCGCCCGGCCGGTGAACCCCCTGGCCAGCCGGATCGCGCTCATCGTCGCCTCGGTGCCGGAATTGACCAGGCGGACCTGCTCCACCGGCTCGACGCGCCCGATGATCTCCTCGGCCAGTTCCACCTCGCCGAGGGTCGGCGTGCCGAACGACAGCCCGTTGACGGCGGCTTCGCGCACGGCGGAGACGACGGCCGGATGCGCGTGCCCGAGGACCATCGGCCCCCACGAGGAGACCAGATCGACGTAGCGGTTGTCGTCGGCGTCCCAGAGATACGGGCCCTCGCCACGCACCATGAACCGCGGGGTCCCACCGACGGAGTTGAAGGCCCGCACCGGGGAGTTCACCCCGCCCGGGACCACGGCTTTCGCTCGTTCGAACCATGCCTTGGACTGATCGACTCCGGTAGTCACGCCCCCAGTCTCGCAAATCCCGGATGACACCCGCCGCCGAGTCCTCGCGGTTCCGGGCGCGGCGTGACCAGCCCCACTAGGGTGGAAGCACTCCTGTCGCAACCCTCGCGGAGGAATCCACGTGTCCACGATGCGGCCGCCGACCCATCACCGCCGCCTGCGCTGGCAGGCGCTGGCCGGGTTCGTCGCCATGGCCGCGATCGTGGGCGGAGTGGCCGCGCTTGCCGTGGCCACGCGCACCGAGACGCACAACGCACTGGCCCGCCCGTCCTGGGCGCCACCGGGCTGGCTCTACGGTCCGGTCTGGTCGGCCCTGCTCCTCCTGGTCGCCGTCGCGGGCTGGTGCTACTGGCGCACCGACGGCGAAACGCGCGGCTTCGCCTTCTACGGCGTCTGCCTCCTGCTGACCCTGCTGTGGACGCCGCTGTTCTTCGCCGGCGGCGCGCACGTCCTGGCACTGGCCGATGTCGTCGTACTGGACTTCGTCGTACCCATCACGATGATGGAATTCGCCCGCCGGTCGAAGCTCGCGGCGTGGCTGCTCGTGCCGTATCTGCTGTGGCTGCTGTTCTCGACAGCGGTCAACGCCGCCGTCGTCTGGCTCAACTGAACTGGGTTTTCTCAGTACTGGGGTTCCTTGGGTTTGCGTCCCTTGGCCCGGACGGCGAGCAGGAACTGGCGGATCGCGTCCACCACCAGGATCGCGGCCAGTACGCCCAGCCCGATGGCACCGGCGAGCGGGCCGCCGAAGTAACGCTGCGATTCGAGGGTCGTCGTTTCGCCGTAGGTGATCAGGACCGGGACGACACCGGCCTGCCAGCACGCGAAAGCACCCCACACCGCGAACGCGGCCAGGATCAGTTCGACGGCTCCCACCAGAGCGCGCAGGGGTTTGTGCAGCCGGGCCGAGGGCCGGGCGTCCTCCGGTGGCCACAGGTCGGCCCCGGTCGGCTGGGGAAGGTCGATCACAGTGAGCAGCTTCTCATGACTCTGTGGTGCGAGCACGCACCAAATCCTCGAGAGCCTCGCGGAGTGCGTCCGGATCCTTGGCCCACGCGCGGACGAAGACGCCGTCGTCGAGCTTCAACCCGACCTCTCCGTGCTTCTTGGGGATCGTCCAGCCGCCACCGAGGACCCGCGAACCGACCGGCGCCTCTTCGTCTTCGATGACCTCGGCGATCCGGGCCGCCTCCAGGGTTTCCCTGCCCTGCCGGTAGCCGTCGGCGGTGACTTCGAGCGAGAGGTACCGGCGGCGGGCGTACACCCACGGCACGGTGATCAGCACCAGCCCCGCCGCGACCAGAATCCACGCCAGCCAGTGGACCGGCCCGCCGGTCGCCAGCTCGGCGAGCAGCCCGGCGAGGGCGAACAGCGGTGCCCACAGCAACGCCGTCCAGCCGACGCCGGGTTCACCGTAGAGAGCCGGCTCGGGCGTCATGGCAGCTCGCGCCCGGCCTTCGGGAAGTAGTCGGCGACGCTGGGCAGGTACATCAGGATCAGCGCGATCACCGCGATCAGCGTGGCGATGACCACGAAAAACGCGCCACCGAGGAGGAAGAGCCCGACGAGCGCCAGGAAGAGCGCGAGCCCGGTCAGCACCGTCCTGGCCGAACGCGTTCCCTCGCGGGCCTTATAGGCGAAAAGGGCGAAGAGCACGGCGAAAGTGATCGCACCGACGAACAGGTTCCTGATCAGCGCGTCGACCCCCTCGACGATCCGGACCGGGTCGACCTTCAGCGCCGGGTCGGCCTGTGCGGCGTTCTGCCTGGAGTACTCGTCGATCACCGACTGCCTGCCGAGCAGCAGGTAGAGGGGCCCGGAGAGCAGAGCGAGACCGGTCGCGATCCACAGCCAGAACGAAATGGCGACAGGCTTCGGCACGACGTGTTTCGGCGCCTCCTGGCCGGGGAGGATCGGATCGGGCGCCCTCCCCCGCTTGCGGCGCTCGTCGTCCGTTTCGTCGGCTTTGCTATCGCTCACGCGAGGCAGCCTAGTCCAGCCAAGCAGCGGCTTCGGCCGCCCAGTAGGTGAGGATCATGTCCGCGCCCGCGCGGCGGATCGACGTCAGCACCTCGAGGATCGTGCGCTCGCGATCGAGCCAGCCGTTCGCCGCGGCGGCCTCGACCATCGCGTACTCGCCCGAGATGTTGTATGCCGCCACGGGAACCGGCGACGCTTCGGCCGCTGCCCTGATGACGTCCAAATAGGACAGTGCGGGCTTGACCATGACCATGTCCGCGCCCTCGGCGATGTCCAGCTCGATCTCGCGCAACGCTTCGCGCACGTTGCCCGGATCCTGCTGGTACGTCTTCCTGTCGCCCTTCAGCTGCGAGTCGACGGCCTCACGGAAGGGGCCGTAGAACGCGCTGGCGAACTTCGCCGAGTAGGCGAGGATCCCGGTGTCGGTGCGGCCAGCGCGGTCGAGCGCACCGCGGATGACGCCGACCTGGCCGTCCATCATCCCGCTGGGGCCGAGCAGATGCGCGCCCGCTTCCGCCTGCGCCAGTCCCATTTCCGCGTACAGGCGAAGGGTCGCGTCGTTGTCGACACCGCCTTCGGCGTCGAGGACGCCGCAGTGGCCGTGGTCGGTGAACTCGTCGAGGCAGGTGTCGGCCATCAGGACCGTCGAGTCGCCGAGTTCGGCCCTCAGGTCGCGCAGGGCGACGTTGAGGATGCCGTTCGGGTCGATGGCGCCGGTGCCCTCGGCGTCACGGGTCTTCGGGATGCCGAACAGCATCAGACCGCCGACACCGGCGTTGACCGCGTCGACAGCGGCTTTGCGCAGCGTGTCGCGGGTGTGCTGGACGACGCCGGGCATGCTGGAGATCGGGCGGGGCGTGTCGATGCCCTCGGCCACGAACATCGGGAGGATCAGCTGACGCGGGCGCAGCTCCGTCTCACCGACCAGCCTGCGCATGGCAGGAGTGGTGCGGAGCCTGCGGGGACGATGCTCAGGAAACACCCTCACGACGGTACTCCGGCCTGCTTGAGAACCGGTCCGCAGGCGCGATGAACGGCCCGTTGGTCCAGTCGGGCGGCGAACCCTAAGGGACAGCAAAGAATCACCTTTGCCCGTTTTGCCGCCGGTGTGACGCGCGTTACCTTCCACCTCATGTCGAGTTCAACGGTGACCGACCAACTGGAAGAACCGCCCGTCGGCTGGCGCGCACGGCTGCGCCACGTCGGGCCAGGGATCATGGCCGCGGCGACCGGGGTCGGCGCGGGCGACCTCGTCGCGACGATGGTGGCCGGATCGCGCTTCGGGTACACGCTGCTGTGGGCGGTACTCGTCGGGACGATCTTCAAACTCGCGCTGGCCGAAGCCGTCGGCCGCTGGCATCTGACGTCGGGCAGGACGATCCTGTCCGGCTGGCGGACGCTGGGGATGTGGGCGCTGATCTACTTCGGGATCTACGCGGTGATCTGGGGATTCGTCTACGGCGCGACCGCGATGTCGGCGTCCGGCTTGCCGCTGAACGCGCTCTTCCCCGCGCTTTCGGTGCGGTACTGGGCGATGATCTGCGGCCTGCTCGGCTTCGCGCTGGTGTGGTTCGGTCGCTACGCGATCATCGAGAAATTGATGACCATCCTGGTCGGCGTGATGTTCGTGACCGTGGTCGGAACCGCGATCCTCGTCATGCCGAACTTCACCGCGCTGTTCGAAGGCGCCGTGCCGACCCTGCCCGATGGCTCGCTCGTCTACGTCCTCGGCCTGGTCGGCGGCGTCGGCGGCACGATCACCATGGCGGCCTACGGCTACTGGACGCTCGCGAAGGGCTGGCGCTCGGCGAAGTGGCTGCCGATGATGCGCACCGACAACGCCGTCGGGTACGTCATGACCGGGATCTTCGTGATCGCGATGCTGATCGTCGGCGCCGAACTGCTGATGGGCCAGAAGATCATCTCGGGCGACAAGGGCCTGCTGTTCCTCGGCGACACTCTCGCCGCGGACTACGGGCAGTGGGCGCGGATCCCGTTCCTCATCGGCTTCTTCGCGGTGTCGTTCACGTCGGTGATCGGCGTCTGGCACGGCGTGAGCCTGCTTTTCGCCGACTGGTGGCGCATCCTGCGGCTGCCCGCGAACACGACGGAAAGCGTTGAGACGTATGAGAAGAAGGCCGGGGAACGCAGTCCCGCGTACCGGGGTTACGTGCTGTGGCTGACTTTTCCGCCGATGGCGTTGCTGTTCCTGGATCAGCCCTTCCAGCTCACCGTGATCTACGGCGTACTGGGCGCGTTGTTCATGCCGTTCCTGGCGGGGACGTTGCTGGTGCTGATGAACACGTCGCGGGTGCCGAGGGAGGGGCGGTCCGGCTGGATTTCGAACGGGCTGTTGGGGATCTGCCTCGCGATGTTCGCCTACCTCGCCTACACGGAGGTCGTGAAGTTCTTCAGCTGAGGTGAGCGACCGTCGCAAGTAGGCAACTACTCGCGACGGGTGCCAAGTACATGAAGGCCCCCTTCCTTGCGCCTGGCGCAAGGAAGGGGGCCTTCATGTACTTGAACGAACTGTCAGGAGCGACGGGCCCGCTTCGCCTTGCGCGGCGGCGGAAGCGCACCTTCGGCGCGGAGCCGGGCGGCGTGCTCGGCGAGTGCGTCGACCAGGTGCGGGACGTCGGCCTTCTCGGGCTGGACGTCGACCCGCAGCCCGAACTCCACGGCGGTCTCCGCGGTCTTCGGGCCGATGCACGCGACCAGCGTGCGGGTGTGCGGCTTGCCGGCGATGCCGACGAGGTTCCGCACGGTCGAGGACGAGGTGAAGCAGACCGCGTCGAAACCGCCGGTCTTGATCATCTCGCGGGTCTCGGCTGGCGGCGGCGCGGCGCGCACCGTGCGGTACGCCGTCACGTCATCGATTTCCCAGCCGCGTTCGCGAAGGCCCGCCGAAAGGGTCTCGGTGGCGATGTCCGCCCGCGGCAGCAGCACGCGGTCGACGGGGTCGAGGACGTCGTCGTACGGCGGGAACTCGGCGAGGAGGCCTTCCGAGGACTGCTCACCTTCCGGGATCAACTCGGGGATGATGCCGAACGAGCGCACCTTCGCGGCGGTCGATTCGCCGACACAGGCGATCTTCACGCCGGAGAAAGCGCGGGCGTCGAGGCCGAACTCCTCGAACTTCTCCCACACCGCGCGGACGGCGTTGGTCGAGGTGAAGACGATCCACTGGTAGCGGCCGTCGACGAGGCCCTTGACCGAGCGTTCCATCTGCGCGGGGCTGCGCGGCGGCTCGACCGAGATGGTCGGGACCTCGTGCGAGGTGGCGCCGTGGCCGCGAAGCCGCTCCGCCATCTCACCGGCCTGCTCCTTGGTGCGCGGCACCAGGACCTTCCAGCCGTACAGCGCGCGAGACTCCCACCAAGACAGCTTCGAGCGCTGACCGACGGCCTGGCCGATGGTCACGATCAGCGGGCCGACGAGCTCGCCCGCTTCGTTCGCGACGGTGGCCAGCGTGGTGTCCAGGGTGCGCTGGGTGTTTATGGTCCCGTTCGACGTAACGGCGACCGGGGTGGTCGACGGCAGCCCGTGCTCGGTCAGCGCGGACGCGGCCTCGGCGAGGTGCGCCGACGTCGCGTGCAGCACGATCGGGCCCGGGGTGGCGGCCAGCGCGGCCCATTCGACGTCACCGCGGACGTCGACCTCGGTGTGCGTGCCGCCGAGCGCGACACCGGCGTACGCCGGGACGGCGGCGCCGGGTGAGACGCCCGGGATGATGTCGAAGACGGCGCTGGTCCGGGAAACGGCCTGCACCTCGGCGACGACGGCGGGCTGGGTCAGCGGGTCACCAGCGATCAGCCGGAGCACCAGCCGTCCCGCCTTGGCCTCGTTCACCAGGTCCTTGGCGACCTCGGTGGCCTCACCGACGGCGGGGCGCACTTCGGCGCCCTCGGCGGTGAAAGCCAGGACGCCCGAAGGGACGTCCGGGTCGGTCACCACGACCTCGGCCTTGGCGAGCAGCTCCTGAGCGCGGACGGTCAGCAGACCGGCGTCACCGGGGCCCGAGCCCACGAAGGCGACACGCCCGGTGGTCTTACGCGCGGGGGTCATCTGTGCGTTCTCCTCTTAGGCGGCCGCAGTCGTTCGCGGCCGTAACTGTCTCTCTCAGCTCACTGGGCGGGGCCGGACAGCGCGCCGGCCCCCAGGTCGAGCAGCTCGGCGGCCAATGTCCGGCCGAGCTGTTCGGCTTCGTGCTTTTCGGCGAGCGCGGAAGCGCGCACCATGTCGACCGCTTCCCCGTCGGCTTCGACGGCGGCGGTGCCCCGCAAGGAGATCCGCTCGACGACCCGGCCATCGGCGTCCAGGTCTTCGACGATCTCCGCCAGCGCTCCGACCGGTGCGCTGCACCCGGCTTCCAGCGCCGCGAGCAACGCCCGCTCGGCGGTCGCCACGGCACGGGTGCCTTCATCGTCCACTGTGGACCCGAGCAGGTGCTCGATGTCCACGTCACCGGCCCGGCACTCCACCGCCAGCGCACCCTGTGCGGGTGCGGGCAGCATCTGGATCGGGTCGAGGGTCTCGGTGATCTCCTCCGCCCGGCCGATCCTGGCCAGTCCGGCACGCGCCAGGACGACGGCGTCGAGCTCTCCGTCGGTCACCTTGCGCATGCGGGTGTCGATATTGCCTCGGATCGGCACGATTTCCAAACCGAGACCGAGCGCGCGCAGTTGCGCGGTGCGCCGCGGCGAGCCGGTGCCGACGGTCGAACCGGGCGGAAGCTCGCCGAGAGTCAGCCCGTCACGGGCGATCAGCGCGTCACGCGGGTCCTCGCGGCGCGGCACGGCGGCGAGCACGATGCCCGGCTCCGGCTTCGTCGGCAGATCCTTGTACGAGTGCACGATGACGTCGACTTCCTCGCGCAGCAAGGCTTCGCGCAGCGCGGAAGTGAACACGCCGACCCCGATCGTCGGGATGGGCGCGGACGACTTGTCACCGGGCGTCGTCACGGTGACGAGCTCGACCTCGGCCCCGGTGGCACGCAGGGCGTCGGCGATGGTGCCGGTCTGCGCGAGGGCGAGTTTGCTGCCGCGCGTCCCGATCCGGATGACTCTGCTCACTGGTCACTGTCTTTCTTCGCGGCGTTGCGCGCGACCGCTATCGCGCCGCCAGGGCGCTCCTGATCTTGGAACTCACTTGTCATTACTCGGCGCCCTGCCGTCGCGATAGCGGAGCCTCCGGCCGAAGCGCGCGCGACGGCTCGTTTCCCGAGGACGGGATCGGGCTGCGCTTCTGGCCGTCACCTTTCGTAGCGGTGGGGCTGGCCACGGCGGCGGGTGCCTGCGGGTCGAGGCAGAACAGCTCGCGCAGCGCGTTGGCGTAATCGGTGTCGGCCGTCTCGGCGGCCAGCTGTTTGACCCGCACCGTCGGCGCGTGCAGCAGCTTGTCGACCACTCGGCGGACCGTGCGGCCGACCTCCTCGCGGACCCCGGCTTCGAGGTCCGGCAGGCGGTTGTCCAGCCGCAGCAGTTCGGCGTCGACGACCTCGGCCGCCCGGCGCCGCAGCGCCGTCACCGTCGGGGTGACCTCGGCGCTGCGCTGACCGGCGAGGTACTCGCGCACCTCGTCGAGCACGATGCCGGTGGCCTTCGCGGTCTGCCGGTCGGTGGTCGGGGTGCCCTTTTCGCGCATGCGGCGCTGGATGGTCTCGAGGTCGACCACGGTGACGTCGGCCAGTCCGGCGACGTCGTGCTCGACGTCACGCGGGAGTCCGAGGTCGCAGACGGCCAGCGGGCGACCGGCGCGGGCCGGGACGTGCTCGGTGGTGAACACCGCGGCGTTCGCGCCGGTGCAGCAGACGACGACGTCCGCTTCGGCGACCGCGGCCGCGATCCCGCTCATCCGCACGGCCTTGGCCGGCACCCCTTGTTCGACGCTCGCGGCGGCGAGGCGGGCGGCCCTGGCCTCGGTGCGGTTGGCGATGGTGATCTCGCCGATCCCGGATTTACGCAGGTGGGACGCGGTCAGCGCGCCCATCGAACCGGCGCCGATGATCAGCGCGTGCTTACCGGTGATGTCCCCGGCAGCGGCCAGCGCCTCGGAGACGACCGACGCGCCCAGCTGATCTAGACCCGTTTCACTGTGAACCCGTTTGCCGACGCGCAGCGTGGTCTGGATCAGCTCGTGCAGCGTGCGGCCGACGGTGCCGGCGTCGCGCGCGGTGGCGTACGAGGACCGGATCTGGCCGAGGATCTGCGTCTCGCCGACGACCATCGAGTCCAGGCCGGAGGTGACCGAGAACAAATGCTCGATCGCGGCGCCGGCGTAGTGCACGTACAGCGAGTCGTAGAGGTCCGCCGGCTGCATCCCGGCCTGGCGGGCGAGTACGTCGGAGACGTCGTTCAGGCCGCCGTGGAAGGTCTCGACGACCGCGTAGACCTCGATGCGGTTGCAGGTCGAGACCAGGATGGCCTCACTGATGTGCTCGGCCTGCTGAAGTTCGTGGAGCACCTTGGTCACCTCGGTCGCGGGGACCGCGACCTGCTCCAGGGTGTTCAGTTCGGCACTGCGGTGCGAAAGCCCGACCGCCAACACGCTCATTTTCAGCGCACCACCATTCCATTGCCGTGGCCGTTCACGCTGCCATTCTCGGCGCTTTTGGAGCCTGCGTCCCCTCCGCCATTGCCGTTGGCGGCCAGATCGGCGCGGCGAGCGACGTGGAACGACAGGATCTGCAGTTCGACGGCGAGATCGACCTTGCGCACCTCGATATGTGCCGGAACCTGCAGCACCACCGGGGCGAAATTCAGGATGCACTGCACGCCACCGGCCACGAGCCGGTCGCAGACCGACTGCGCGGCGGTGGGCGGAGTGGCGATGACGCCGATCGAGATCTGCCGTTCGGCGCAGACCTTGGGGATCTCGTCGAGATGCGAGACCGGGAGACCGCCGACCGGCACGCCGACCAGGTCCGGGTCGAGGTCGAACAGCGCCTCGACCGGGAAACCGCGTCCCGGGAAGCCGCCGTAGTTGGCCAGCGCGTGCCCGAGGTTACCGATCCCGACCACGGCGACCTTGTGCTTGCGGGTCAGGCCGAGGATCCGCTCGATCTGGCTGACCAGCACCTGGACGTCGTAACCGACGCCGCGGGTGCCGTACGAGCCGAGGTAGGACAGGTCCTTGCGCAGTTTCGCGGAGTTGACGCCCGCGGCCTGTGAGAGTTCTTCGCTGGAGATCGTCGTCGCGCCCTGCTCGGCCAGCCCGGAGAGCACGCGGAGGTAGACGGCGAGGCGGGCGACCGCGGCCTCGGGGATCGACTTCGCGCGGACCGCTTCCGGCTCGGCGGTGGTCTCGACGGCGGGCATCTCCGCGGTGGGCGCGTTGTCGGCGTCCGGTGTCACCCGGGTGCGCCGGCCTCGTTGCGACACCACGCTTGTCCGCTCCTCTGGTCCTGCTGACGACATGAATCGCCTGAACCAGGAAATCGGCTCTTGACCCGAGGCGCTGAGTCCGTTCGATGCCGGACGCCCACCGGAGGCGATGGTTCTACGGTAGCCACTTGTGAACGCAGGCACAAAGTCACTGGTGAGCGCTGTGGTCAGCGTCTCTAGCGCGCGTTGACCGACACCGTGTGAAATCCGGTCGCCCCGTCCGGCACCGTGCCGACCCGCTCTTCCGTCTGCGTGTAGCCGGACTGATCCGTGGCACGGACGGCGACCTGATGCTGACCAGCGGCGACGTCGACCTCGGTCCACCACATCCGCCAGGTGTCCTTCGACGTCTCGGCCGACAGGACGGTCTCCCGCCACGGCCCCTGATCGACCCGGATCTCGACCTTCGCGACGCCGGTGTGCTGCGCCCACGCGATCCCGGACACGACGACCTTGCCCGCGGTCACCGCCGAACCGGGCGCGTCGATCCGCGACTGCGTCTTCACCGGCCCTTCCCGGCCCCAGCCGCGGTTGAGCCAGTACGCCTCGCGCCCCTTCCAGGTGGTGATCTCCAGTTCGGTCACCCATTTCGTGGCGGACACGTAGCCGTACAGCCCGGGGATCACGATCCGCGCGGGGAAGCCGTGTTCGATCGGCAGCGGTTCGCCGTCCATGCCGATGGCGAGCATCGCGCCGCGCCCCGGATCCAGCGCGGCTTCGACGGGGGTTCCGCAGGTCCAGCCGTCGACGCTGGTCGCGAACAGCTGCTCGGCGCCGGGTTTCACGCCCGCCTCGGTCAGCAGGTCGCGCAGGTCGATGCCGATCCAGCGCGCGTTGGAGATGTACGGGCCGCCGACCTCGTTGGAGACGCAGCACAGCGTGACGTCGCGTTCGAGCAGCGGCCGCGAGCGGATGTCGTCATACGTATAGGTGACTTCGCGGTCGACCATCCCGTGGATCCGCAGGCTCCAGTCCTCGGTGCGGACCTGCGGGACGACCAGGGCGGTGTCGATCCGATAGAAATCCTTCGAAGGAGTGAGATAGGGCGGGGTGCCGAACTTCACGAAGTCCGCGTCGGGCGGGATCGGTGGCGCTGTCCTCGCCGCGACGAGCCTGCCGACGGCGGCGCGCGACTCCTCGGCGTTCTTCCTGGTCCCGACGAATTCTCCGGTCAGCGCGGCGACACCGGCCCCGGCCGCGACGGAGGCACCGGTGATCAGCACCTTCCGCCGGTCCGGCCCTTCACTCTCCCGAGGGTCGAAGAACACGGGCGGCAGGAAGAACCGGTGCAGCCAGGTGAAGACGACGAGCGCGGCGACCGTCGCGGCCACCGGCGCCAGCAGGGAGATCTGCCCCAGGTCGGTGCGCACGTAGACGGCGGCGACACCTGCGATACCGAGGAGGCCGACGAGCACCTGGCCCGGCAGTGGTTTCCTCCGCGATAACTGTCCGGCGAGCAGCGCGATCAGCACCAGCACCACGGCGAGGCCGATCTTGAGGATGGGCTTGTCCCATGTCTCCAGCGTCCGCTCGGCCCAGGCGACGACGGCGTGCGGGCTGTGGTCGATGACGAAGTTCGCGACGGCGACGAACGGCGAAGCCGTGTACCCGACGAAACCCGCGACCAGATGCCCGACGCCGAGCGCGGCGGCGAGAGCGAGCAGCCCGGTCAGAGCGGCTTGCGGGAAGGTGAGCCTGCGTTCTTCGTCCACGACTCCATCTTCGGAGCGAAACCGCCCGAAGATCGGCTGTTCGCCCTTACGAGTGTGTTACGCCAGTGCTTTCCGGAGCCTGTCCTCTTCGACCCGCCAGTACCCGTGCTCGGCGTCGTCGATCAGGATCACCGGCACGCGGTCGCCGTATTCGGCCCGCCATTCGGGGTCGCTGTCGACGTCCCGCGCCGACCAGGCGACGCCGAGTTCGCCGCAGATCCGCTCGATGTCCTGTTCCGCGACCTCGCACAGATGGCAGCCCGTGCGGGTCATGACGGTCACGTGGTGCGCCATGCCTCAATCCTTACCTGGCCCGAGACGATCTTTCCCGCCGAGGGCCCATCAGCGCAGCCGAAGCCTGCGCAGCTTGCCGGTGGCCGAATGCGGCAGGGACTCGGCGAATTCGACGGTGTGCGGCACCTTGTACCCGGCCAGGTGCTCCGCGCAGTGCTCGACGACCTGCTGTTCCGAGAGCGACGCGCCGGGCGCCGGGACGACGACGGCCTTCACCGCTTCGCCAGTGCGCTCGTCGACGACGCCGACGACACCCGCCTCGACGACCTCGTCCAGCATCGAGATCACGTTCTCGACCTCGTGCGGATAGACGTTGAAACCGTTGACGATGATCAGGTCGTTGGCCCGGTCCACCAGGTGCAGGTCGCCGTCGGTGTCGAGGTAGCCGACGTCGCCGGTACGGAACCAGCCATCTTCGCCGGGCCCGTGCGAGCCGTCGGGCCAGTAGCCGGAGAACAGGTTCGCGCCGCGGATCGACACCAGCCCGGTGCCGCCGTCCTCGTCGAAGGCGTCGCCGAGTTCGTCCGGGTCTTGCGGGACGGGTGTCGCGTCGCCGTCGCTGTCGACCAGCCGGACCTCGACGCCGGGCAGCGGCCGCCCGACCGAACCCGGCTTCGGGTAGCCGGTGACCAGCGTCGTTGTTACGACGGGCGCGCATTCGGTAAGGCCGTAGCCCTCGTAGACGTCCAGTCCGGTGGCGCCGCGGAGCGCGGTGAGGATCTTGGGGTGCAACGGTGCCGCGCCGGACGTCATCCGCCGGACGGTGGAAAGGCCGGCGCCCAGCTCTTCGGGGTCCATCGCGGCGAACTCGGCGTACATCGCGGGCACGCCGGCGATCGAGGTCACCCGGTACTCGGCGCAGTCGGCAAGGGTCCGCTCGGCGAGGAAACGCTCGGACAGGATCGCCGTCGCACCGACCGACGTGATCTGCAACAGCCCCGGCCCGAGGCCGTAGACGTGGAACAGCGGGATGGTGATGAGCACGCGGTCGCCGTGCACGAGCGGTGTCGGGACGATCCGGCTCAGCTGGTCGAGATTCGCCAGCAGCGCCCGGTGCGACAGCATCACACCGCGCGGCGGGCCGGTCGTTCCGGAGGTGTACGAAATGACCGCTATGTCCTCACCGGCCCCAGCCAACTCGACCGGTTCGACTGCTCCATCCGAGGTAACAGGCGGTGAGAGGCTTGTCACTCCATCGAGGAGTTCCTCGCTCACTTCGCGTTCGAGGACGAGCCGCGCGCCGCTGTGCTCCAGCAGCCCGTTCAACTCCGCCACCGGAGCTTGCGGCGAGATCGGGACGACCACCGCGCCCGCCCGGAGTGCCCCGAACAGCGAGACGGCGAACGCGGCCGACGTCGGCAGCCGCAAGGCCACCCTGTCGCCACGCTCGATTCCCGCGTCGAGCAGGGCCCGGGCCAGTGCGTGGGCGGCGTTGTCGAGTTCCGCCCAGGTCAGCGAGACCCCGTCACCGGTCTCCTGGACGGCCGCCTTTCCAGGCCACTGCCGGGCGGCCTCGGCGAGCAAGGTGGGCACGCTTCCTTCGGCAACCTGCTCCGCACTCAACTGCGAACCTCTTCCCTCGGTGAACGGCGTTGTCAGTTTGTCATCTCGGCCACCGTCATGGGTGTCACTCGCTTTCGTCGCAGTTCCGTAACCCCGGCACCGCTACCTACTTCGCGGTAACTACACGTATGCTGCTGGTCGTCGTCGAGTGGTGTTGATCACTCGATGGTGAGAAAGGGAGTCCGGACGTGCAGATCTTGCAGGCCCACGCGGCGGTGGGACATGCGGGCCGGTCTTCCCTGTCCGGAACGGGAGGTGCACCGTGACCCTTCCCGTGCCGAATCCCGTCTCGATGCTGGCGGGCCACATCCTCCGCCGGAGCGGTTTCCCCTCGGTTCCGGCGTCCCGGCCCAAGCCCGAGGAGGCATCGGATGCCGCCGCCGAGGCCGCGAAGGCCGAAGCGTGGGAACTGGTCAGCGCCGCGCAGGACGGCGACACGTCCGCGTTCGGCCGTCTCTACGACCGCTACGTCGACGTCGTCTACCGCTACGTCCTGTTCCGCCTCGGCGACCGGGACCTCGCGGAGGACGTCACCAGCGAGACCTTCCTGCGTGCGCTGCGCCGCATCACGTCGGTGAGCTACCAGGGGCGCGACGTCGGCGCCTGGTTCGTCACCATCGCGCGCAACATCATCCTCGACCACGTGAAGTCGAGCCGGTTCCGCCTTGAGGTCGTCACCGACGAGGTCGCCGAGCCGAACGGGGCGCCGATCGGGAACGTCGGCGTGCAGGCCGTCGCGGGTCCCGAACAGCAGGCCATCAGCCGCGCCACCCGTGCCGAACTGCTGCGTTGCGTCGCCGAACTCGGTGAAGACCAGCGCGAGTGCATCGTGCTGCGGTTCATGCAGGGACTCTCGGTCGCCGAGACCGCGGCCATCATGAAGCGCAACGAAGGCGCCATCAAGGCCCTTCAGCACCGCGCGGTACGCCGTTTGGCACAACTTCTGCCCACCGGATTGCGTTAACCCGCCGATATACCCACCACCACCCTCAACGGAGACGCTCCGCGTCGCTGTAAAGTTCTAATATTTACTCCTGACCGGGCCTTGCCGTAACTCCTGGGCGTCCCCGCTCGTTTTCCCAGCCAGACCGGTGTCAGGACCGGGCTGAGCAGATGGAGACTTCGCCGTGGGCGTGCCGGGATGGTTCGCACGGGAGCGGGCGGACGGTGACCGCTTCGCGGACCTTGTCGACGGCACCGCACCACAAGACGACGAATTCGCGCACGAACTCGCGCTCGTCGGCGGCTTGCGCGAATTGGGCGCCAGCGGCACTCCCGACGCGGAGACTCGGCAACGTATCCGCGACGAGATCGCCGGACGTCTCGCCGAAGCCGAAGCCCCGCCGAAGCGCCGTGGCCACGCCGTCGCCAACCTCTCCGCCGCCGCCGTCGCGCTCGTACTCGCGCTGGGCGGCATCACGCTGCTGCTGTCGAAGGACGCGTTGCCGGGCGATCCGCTCTACGGCATCAAACGAGCGGGTGAATCGGCCGCGCTCAGCCTCACCTTCGACGAGCGGGACAAGGCGAAGAAGCATCTGGAGTTCGCCACGAACCGCGTCGGCGAACTCGGCGAACTGACCCGCCAGGGCGCGTCCACCGGCGCCTATTTCACCGGCCTCGCCGACTTCGAGACCGATCTGCGTGCCGGCGTCTCGCAGCTGACGGCGATCGTCACCGATCAAGGTGGCCAGACCCGGCTGGCCGAACTCCGCACCTGGGCCCAGCAGCAGTCCGACCGGCTCGGCTTCCAGGTCGGGAGCGCCCCCGCCGAGGCGCACGACAAGTTCGCCGCGGCCCGCGTCCTGCTCGACAAGGTCCAGGCGCGTACGACGGATCTCGGCTCGCGCTTGGTCTGCTACACGATCACCACGGGCTCGTCCGACGAGCTGGGCGCGCTCCCGGCCGCCGGTGACTGCGTCCGCGACCCCGGCTCCCCCGACGCCGTCGTACCGCCGGTGACGCCGTCCGCGCCGTCCTCGGCCCCGACCGGGTCGCCGTCGCCGTCGCCGACCTCGGCGCCGCCGTCGTCCGGCGTGGACACCGCGGCCCCGACCGGACCGCTCACGCCGCCCTCGGGAGGCGTGCCACCGCCCGTCGTGGCCACGCCCGCCCCGACGACGAAGACACCTCCCCCGACGACCACCACCCGACCGCCGCCGCTGATTTCGATTCCGCCGCTCATCCCGGGGTTACCGCCGATAGTCATCGGCTGACGCTCCGTCGCGGAAGCGGGTTCACCAAACAGACACTGAGGGAGGCGCCACACCCGGGACGAGCCGGTGAAGCGCTCGCTACGCTGTGCGTAGGCACCTGGGATTCCGGAGGCGGTGTGCGTGTCAGTTTGGCGGGGCAGGGATAAGAGTCAAGAGCTCGAACGGCTGGCCGAGCTCGCGGGCGAGGCGTCGGCCGAGGCCGCCATGGCGACCGCGTCCGCCGAAGCCCTCGAACCGCCCGCGCCGCCCGCTCCGCCGGACCTGACCGCGGCCGCGTTCTTCGACGTCGACAACACCATGATGATGGGCGCGTCGATCTTCTACTTCGCCCGCGGCCTGGCCGCGCGCAAGTTCTTCACCTCCGCCGATCTGGCCGGATTCGTCTGGCAGCAGGTCAAATTCCGGCTCGGCGGCCGGGAGAACAAAGAGGACATCAAGACCCACCGCGAACGCGCACTGTCCTTTGTGGCCGGTCGCACCGTGCAGGAACTCACCGACATCAGCGAAGAGATCTACGACGAGCTGATGGCGGACAAGATCTGGTCCGGCACCCGCGCGCTCGCGCAGATGCACCTCGACGCCGGACAGCGCGTCTGGCTCGTCACCGCGACCCCGATCGAGCTCGCGGCCATCATCTCGCGGCGCCTCGGCCTCACCGGCGCGCTGGGCACCGTCGCGGAGACCAAGGACGGCGTCTACACCGGCCGCCTCGTCGGCGACCTGCTGCACGGCCGCGCGAAGGCACACGCCGTCCGGGCGCTGGCGTCACGCGAAGGGCTGAATCTCAAGCGCTGCACGGCGTATTCGGACTCGCAGAACGACGTCCCGATGCTGTCGGTCGTCGGGACCGCGGTCGCGGTGAACCCCGATGGCGGACTTCGCGACGTCGCGCGGGCGCGCGGCTGGGAGATCCGCGACTTCCGGACCGGACGGAAGGCCGCGAAGATCGGCGTTCCTTCGGTGCTCGGCGTGGGTGCCGTGGCCGGCGCCGTCGCGGCCGGCATGGCCTACCGGCGCCGCTGACCCGTAACTCGCGTGCTCAGAACCGTGACTCGCGTGCTTGAGGCCGGAAGTCTGAGTTCCGGCCTCAAGCACGCAAGTCACGGTTCTGAGCACGCGAGTCACGCGGTTCTAGCACGCGCAAGTACCGCAACCAGAGGACTGAACGCGGCGGGGATCGCCATGACCTCGGCTCCCATCCCGCTCCCCAGTGCCAGAGACCGGCGCAAGTAGGTGACTAAGTGCGGAAGGCGGTCAGCCCTTGAAGACGCTTTTCCGCTGCGAAAGGCGTTTGTACAGCGTCTGCTGGATCGACTCCCGCACCTGGTCGGTCAGCGTGAACACCAGCATCGGGTCGTCCACGGCGTCCGCGTCGTAGGTGTCCGTGCGGATGGGCTCGCCGAACTCGATGCTCCACTTCGTCGGCAGCGGGATCGCGCCGAGCGGGCCGAGCAGCGGGAAGAACGGCGTCACCGGGAAGTACGGCAGGCCGAGCAGCCGCGCGAGCAGCTTGATGTCGCCGACCTTCGGGTAGATCTCCTCCGCGCCGACGACCGACACGGGGATGATCGGCACCCCGGTCCGCAGCGCCGCGGAAACGAAACCACCGCGGCCGAACCGCTGGAGCTTGTACCGCGACGAGAACGGTTTCCCGATGCCCTTGAACCCTTCCGGCCAGACGCCGACGAGTTCTCCGTTGCGCAGCAAGCGTTCCGCGTCGGCGTTGCAGGCGAGTGTCTGCCCGGACTTGCGGGCGAAGGAGCCGACCAGCGGCACCTGGAACACCAGATCCGCGCCGAGACCGCGCAGGTGCCTGCCGCCGGGGACGTGATCGTGCACGGCGACGGCGGTCATCAGCGCGTCGAGCGGCAAGGTTCCGGAGTGGTTCGACACGAGCAGCGCGCCGCCGTCGGCGGGCAGGTTCTCGACGCCGAAGGTGTCGACGCGGAACCACTTCTCGAACAGCGCGCGCAGCGGCGGCAGCAGCAGGGTTTCGGTGAGCTCGGCGTCGAAGCCGAACTCGTCGACGGTGTAGTCGCCGGTCAGCCGGTCCCGCAGGAAGCCCAGCGCCGTCCTGAGCGAGGCCGGGAGGAGGTCCGCGTCGGCAGGGCGGGTCCGGGCGGGCGAGACCCGCGCGGAGCCGGGGAACTCGACGACGGGCGCATCGGCCCGACGCTCCTGTTTCAGCTTTTCTTGTGCCTCTTCGGACTCGCGAAGATCCCGATCCGCCTGAGCCGCCGGGTCCGGCTTCTCTCTGCCGGGGCCGTGCAACGGGATGACCTGCGCTTCTGCGCCGCTCACGTCTTCCGCCTCGCCTTCATGAGAGTTCTCGTGTGGCCTGCTCACCGGTGTCCCGCCTGCCCTGTCGCCGCGGCCACCAGGACCTTGCCCGCGAATCCGGCCAGCCTGCCGCCGTCCACCACGGGCCTGAGCCCGCGGCCGGTGATGTAGTCGTCGAACGCCTCGCGCGTCGTCCAGCGCGGTGTGTAGCCGAAGTCCTTCTTGAGCTTCGTGATGTCCACGACCCGGCCGAAGTTCAGCAGCCGGACCTGGTCGGCGGAGAAGTCGACCACGCGGGCTCCGCGCAGGACCTTGCCGATCGACGGGACGACACCGCTGGGCATCGGCAGTTCGACCCGGCCTGCTCGCCGGATCGCCTGTGAAAGGGTGAGTACCCCTTCCGAGCCGACGTTGAACACGCCGGGGTTGTCGTTCAGCGTCGCCTGCTCGAAGACGGCCAGCGCGTCCGAAGCATGCAGCAGCTGGATCCGCGCGTCGTAGCCGAAGACGGTCGGGACCACCGGCAGCGCGAAGTAGCGCGAGAGCACGGTGTCGATCTCGGGGCTGATGATGTTGGCGAACCGGAACAGCGTCGTCGTGATGTCGGGACGGCGGCGCATGAGCCCGCGCACGTACCCTTCCATCTCGACGGCGTCCTTGGCGTATCCGCTGGTCGAGGTGGGGATGAGCTCGGAATCCTCGGTGAAGACAGCCTGCGAACGCGCCCCCGCGCCGTAGACCGCGGCCGTCGACTTCACCACGAGCTTGCGCACGAGCGGCGAGCGCTGGCAGGCCGCCAGCAGCCGCATCGTGCCGATGACGTTGACCTCTTTGATCGCCGTGCGGCGAGCGGGCCCTGCCGGATGCGCGGTGCACGAGGCGTGCACGACGGTGTCGACCTTGGCCGTGCTGATCACCTTGGCGATCAGCGGGTTGCGAATGTCCGCGCGGACGTATTCAGCGTGACCCATGCGCTGCAGTACCGACTTCTGCGGAGGCGTGGTGTCCACGCCGATCACCCGCTCGAACTCCGGATTGTTGCCGAGTCTGGCGAGCAGTTTCCCGCCAAGGTCTCCCCCGACCCCGGTCACGAGCACGATGTTCGACGGCATAGGACTCCCTGCGGCTTGGTCGGTTCTCGGACTTCGATCACGGGGTCCTGATGACCTTGAGTGCAAACTTGATCTACCGAGCGTGCGCGAACCTGCACTCACTGGAAGCATCGCGCGGCGACCCTTGAGATGTTACCGCTCATTAGGGGTAGTCGAGCCAGCGCTTACATGCTATTAACCCGGCGCTCGCAGAGGGGATACGCGTCTCACTCGAATGGGCGGACGACGTCCACTAAATGGGAGTGGCCCGCCCAGAAACTGGACGGGCCACTCACCGGCTGTGTCTTACTTGCCGGCCTTCCTACGCTGAACGCGCGTCCGGCGCAGCAACTTGCGGTGCTTCTTCTTCGACATACGCTTACGGCGCTTCTTGATCACAGAGCCCATAGAGCGCTCCTTCCTTCGTCGTCGGTCACGCTGCCCGGCGCAGCGTCCAACGGGTGGAGCGCACAGGCACGAGCGGTCTTCCAGGGTACTCGCGCCCCGGAAGACGCCCTCCGGCGGGCACACTGTGCTCCGCGAAGCGTGCCTCAGCCCACGTCGAAGTACGCGCCTTGCAGATATTCGTGAACGGCCTTTTCGGGCACTCTGAACGACTTCCCCACGCGCACCGCGGGCAACTCGCCCGAGTGAACGAGGCGGTAGACGGTCATCTTGGAGACCCGCATCAGCGTGGCCACCTCGGCGACCGTCAGGAACTGGACCTGGCCCACTGTGTTGACCTTGGGCAGATCATCCTTCTTGTTCGACGGCATGAATCACCGTGCCCTTCGACACGTGTCGCGCCACGAGGCTTCCCCACCTGTGGTATCGACACGCACGTGCTCTCTTGAGAGTAGCGGGACACGTGTGGCTAAAGCGACGCGAGTCACCGAGATGGGCCCGTCCGACCCGCAATTAGTCACCTACTTGCGGGGGCACCTGCTCGCACGCGCCCCTCGACCGGCGCAAGTAGGTGACTAATTGCGGGGCAGGGGTCGCGTCGCACGCGCGGAAGGGCCCCTTCGTCCCAGCACCGCCCGGCCCCGCGCTTCCTTCCGCGGCCGGTGAGGTGTCGGTACAGGTGGTCGTGAGTGGCGCGTTTCGGGCGGTTCGCGTGATTGGTTGGACAACACAGGTGATTGGGTGGAGAACACACGTGTCCAGCCGGACGACTCGCGGCTCACGACCGCAACCAGGTGACTAATCGCGAGGTTCGTGAGCGGCGCCCAGTTCGGTCGAGCGGTCCTTCGCGGCCTCGATGGCGGCGAGCAGCGCCGCGCGGACGCCGTGCTTCTCCAGTTCGCGGATGGCGTTGATGGTCGTTCCGGCCGGTGAAGTGACGGCTTCGCGCAGCAGCACCGGGTGCTCGTCGGACTCCGCGAGCATCTTCGCCGCCCCGACCGCCGACTGGATGATCAGCTGCCCGGCGAGCGCGCGGGGAAGGCCGAGCAGGATCCCGGCGTCGATCATGGCCTCGACCAGGTAGAAGAAGTACGCCGGCCCGGACCCGGACAGCGCCGTGACGGCGTCCTGCTGCGACTCCGGCACCTCGACGACCTGTCCGACGTGCGAGAGCAGCTCCTTCACCAGCGCGATGTGCTCGGCGGTCGCGTGCGCACCCGCGGAGACCGCGCTCATCGCCTCTCCGACGAGCATCGGGGTGTTCGGCATGACCCGCACCACCGGGACGCCGTCGGCCAGCCTGCGCTCGTACAGGGCGGTCGGCAGGCCCGCGCACAGCGAGACCACCAGCGACTCCTTGCCGAGCAGCGGCGCGAGGTCGGCGAGGACCGGGTCGATGTCCTGCGGTTTGACCGCGACGACCAGCACGTCGGCCCGGCGCGCGGCGTCGGCGACGGTGACCCCCTGGACGCCGTAGCGCTCGGTCAGTTCGGCCGCGCGCGCCGGATACCGCTCGGTGAACAGCAGGTCAGCGGGGCTGTGCCCGCCGTGCAGCAGGCCCGAGAGCAGGGCCTCTCCGATCTTTCCCGCACCCAGAACCGCGATCACACTCATGCGGTTCAGCGTGCCAAACCGCCGTCAGCCCCCGGGCGCCGGGGCAAGCGCCAGCTGACGCGCCTGACAGACCAGCCTGCCCTGCGAATCCACCACGACGGCGTCCGAATCGAACCAGGCCTCGTGCACCGAATGGGCCTGCACGATCACCCGCAGCCAGCCCGGCGCGGGCCGGGTGCGCAGCAACGCGGTCAGCTGGACGGTCGGCGACCAGCCGACGCGGCCGAGGTTGTAGACCACCGGCGGGTTCACGTCCCCCGCGAGCAGGGCGAAGAACGGATCCGGCAGACCGTGCCGCGGCCGGACCCACAGCCGCATCTTCGGCGGGTCGCCGATCCGGCCGTGCAAGTAGCCGACGCTCGCCGGATCCAGCCGGACCTCGCACCCCTGCGCCAGGTTGAACATGCCTTCGGACGTCTCACCGGTGACGGGCACCGCGCCGGGCGGCGGCTCCGCGGGCATGGCGGGGACGTCGGTCCACTCCGGCCGCCGCATCGGCAGCCGTCCGGTCGTCACCCTGGCCTCGACGCAGCTGCGGCCCCGCTGCTCCAGCAGGACCGCGACGACCGAGGCGCGCCGTCCGACCTTCCGGACGTCGGTGCGCAGCAGCACCGGCCCCACCGCGGGCGGGTGCAGGAACTCCGCGCTGATCGCCAGCGGCTCGGACGGTGGCTCGCCGCGTTCGTGAAGAAGCGAGAGGGCGGCCCGCGCCATCAGGGCCATCAGGAAGCCGCCGTGCGGATGCCCGCCGATCGACCATTCCGTGCGCAGTACCGCTGTGAAAGTGCCGTCACCCAGTGAGCGCGTCGCGCATGCCGCGTCGAAGGAGGTGCCCGTGTCGTCGGCCGCGCTCACCGAGCACTGACCCAGGCCACGAGCCGATCCATCGGGGTGCGGGAGATCAACAAACGCAGCTGGTTCACGGTCGGAACTTTACGTGTACCAGGGCCTCGGGCGCAGGGAGGAATGAATCTCCGCACCTGGAGACGATCTTTGTCACTGACCGAGGTGAAACCTCGCGAACAAGAGTGACTCCGCGAGATCTCTCGACCGCTGTGCCGCACCCGGTGCGCGGCGGGCGTTGATCTCCAGCACGACCTGTCCGGAAAAATCGCTGTTCACGAGCTTTTCAAGGAGTTCGGCGCAGGGTTCGATCCCGCGTCCGGGCACCAGGTGTTCGTCCTTCGGGAGGCCCGTGCCGTCCGCCAGATGGACGTGCGTGAGCCCTTTTCCCATCCGTTCGGCGAGTGCGAGGGCGTCCATCCCGGCTGCCGCTGTATGGGACAGGTCGAGCGTGTAGTGACGAAACCCTACGTCCGTAGGGTCGATCGAAGGCCGGAAAGCCGACACGCGCGACGTCCGCGAGCCACCGGGCGGGCGGACCTTGAACATGTTCTCGACGGCGATCTCGATGCCGCTCTCTTCTTCGAGTTCGTCGACGAGGTCTCCGAACGCGTCGCCGTAGCGGCGCTGCCACCGGAACGGCGGATGCACGACGACCGTGCGCGCGCCCAGTTCCAGCGCCGCGTCCACGGACATCCGCAGGCGCACCTCCGGATCCGGCGACCACACGCGCTGGGTGATCAGCAGCGACGGCGAGTGGATCGACAGCACCGGCACGCCGGTACGGCGCGACCAGCGGCGCAGCGCGGACACGTCCTGGCTGACCGGGTCGGCCCAGATCATCACCTCGACGCCGTCGTAGCCGAGGTCGGCGGCCATCTCGAAGGCCACACCCGCCTTCAACGGCCAGACGGACGCGGTAGATACGCCGACGGTGATGTTTGTCGCGCCGTGTTTGTCTGTCGCGCCCTTCGCGATCTCGCTGCCAGGGCGCGAGTCCCCGAGAGCACTCACGTGGAGAGCCTAAGGGCGCCCTGCCATCGAGATCGCGAGCCTCCGGCGAAAGAGGGGCGCGACGGTGAAGTCTCCGTCGCGCTGGCGCGCTTTCGGAGACCGTGTGGTCACCGTCGCGGTGGTCACCGTTCCGCGTGGTCGCCTTCGCGCTGGTCGCCCTTGCGGCTAACGCGCGACGAGGAGGAGTGCGGCCGGTGAGACCGTCACCACCAGCCCGACCAGCACCGCGAGGACCGTCGTCTGCAGGTCATCGGCCCGGCGGATCTTGCGGACGATCCACACCAGCGCGACGATCACCAGCAGCGCGGCGACCAGCGCGGCGGCAGGGATGTTCACCCACAGCCAGTTGAAGCCCAGCCAGACCCCGGCGCCGCCGACCACGCCGAGGGCGAGCTGACCGGCGAGCGCCAGCCACTGCTTCCCCGGCGAGGCGTTCTCGGCGGGCTCCTCGGGCTCGGCCTCGTCGACGACGTCCGCATCCTGCTCGTCGTAGTCGTCTTCGTACTCGTCGGCGCGATAGCCGTAGTCGTCGCGCGCGAAGTCCGGGCCGCCGTCGGGGTACGCCGGGTCGGCGAACTCGCGCTCGTAATCGTCGAGTTCGTCCTGCCGGGCGCGGTCGTCGAGCGAATGCGGCGGCACGAACGGCATCGGCGCGGGGTGGGGCTGGTGGGTAGAAGCCATGGTCGGGGGGCCCGCGTCGAACACGTCCGGTTCGGGGTCGGCGTCCGGTTCGACGGGTGCGACCAGGAGCGGTACCGGCGGGATGCCGCCGATCTCGGTGTCCTCGGACTGCACCTTCTGCCTGCGCTTGCGCCATCCGGCGAGCCCGGCGGGCGGCGCCGCGGGCTCGGCGGGCGCGGGCACCTCGGCTTCGGTGTCGTCGACCGCCGCGAACTGCTCGGTGCTCGGCTCGGCCTTGGGCTGGGCGGGACGAGCGGGCGGACGGCGGCGTCGCGCCGGTTGCGCGGGCGGGGTCGCGAACGCGCCACTGGCCATCGGGCCCGGCGCTTCCTGGACATCCTCGGGCGGAGCGTCGGCGCCGCCGTCGAGTCTCGCCGAAAGTCCCGCGGACGGGGGCCCGGCCGGCGGTTCGGGGCGACGGCGGACCGGCGGCACCGCGCCACGGGTCTCCTCCGGGCCCGGGGGCCGCGGACGGCCACGCGGAGGCAGCCCTTCGGAATCCGGCGGGCGCTGCTGGTAGCCGGACTGTTCCTGCGGCGGAGTCGGCCGGGCGAACTGGCCCGATTGCTGAGGCGGTTGCGGCGGGCGCTGCTGATAGCCGCTCTGCTCCTGCGGCGGAGTCGGCCGGGCGAACTGACCCGACTGCTGAGGCGGTTGCGGCGGAGCGGGGCGCGCGAACTGACCCGACTCCTGAGGCGGCTGCGGCGGGCGCACCGGCGGGGTCTGCCTGGTCGGGGCGGACGCGACGTTCGGCGGCACCGGCAGCGGCGCGGAGTCCTGCTGCTGCGGCGGCGGAACGGGACGTACTCCGGAGTCCTGGGGGCGCGAACGGCGTGGCGGTCGCGACGGCGGCGGCGGGGTGTCGCCGGACACCCTGTCGATGATCGCCTGCGGCGCGGTGTCGCTCACCGAGGGCGCGCGTCGGCCGCGCGGCGGCTCGGGAGCCTCGTCCTCGTCGTCGGCCGCGCGGCGTCGCCTGCGGCGCCCGCCTTCGGGCTGGGCTCCGTGCTGCGCGAGCAGCTCCGCCACGGTCTTCTGAGGCGGGCCGCTCTCTGTTTCGTCCGTCATACCGTGCTGTCCAATGCGCGCTCCAGCCGTTGTGAACCGGCACGCGACGGGGCATCGGCGTCGTCGCGCGCGCTACCGGCCGTCATCCGCATTTCCGTCACCTCTTCACCGTGCCCGTTCTCCTTCGACGAAGTCCAGTCGGGCGCTGCCGCCCACAGTCTCGTCCGCCCCATTCGAATGGTCCAGCCGTCGCAGGATGACACCTTCTCGCAGTGCCCACGGACAGATCTCCAGTTCTTCCAGGGAAAGCGCCCGCATGGTGGCTTGTGCGACGAGCGCGCCCGCCACCAGTTGATGCGACCTGCTCGCGCTGACCCCCTCGAGTTGTGCCAGGTCATGGGCGGTCATCCGGGAGATGAACGCGATGAGCTGGCGCAACGCGGTGTCGGTCAGGGTACGGCGCGCGTGCGGCCCGCTGGCCGACGGCGCCGCTCCGGTCAGCCTGGCGAGTGACCGGAATGTCTTCGACGTCGCCACGACACGATCGGGTTCACCCAATTTGGTGACCTTCTTCGCGAGCGGGGCGAGCTGTTCTTCGAGCCACGCCGAAGTCGCGATGAGTTCGGAGCGGGTCGGCGGGTCGTGCTGGAACCGCGTCCGGGTGGTCCGGCCCGCGCCAAGCGGGAGGGATTCGGCCAGTTCGGGCTCCTCGTCGCGGCCCATCGCGACTTCCAGTGAGCCGCCGCCGATGTCGAGCACCAGCAGTTTGCCCGCCGACCAGCCGAACCAGCGGCGGACGGCGAGGAAGGTGAGCCGGGACTCGTCGACACCGGAAAGCACCTTCAGCTCCACGCCGGTCTCGTCGTGGACCTTCGCCAGCACCTTCGGGGCGTTCTTGGCCTCGCGGACCGCGGAGGTCGCGAACGCCATGACCTCTTCGCAGCCGAGCCGCAGGGCCGCCGCCTTCGCCGACTCGACCGCCCGCACGAGGCTGTCCGCGCCCGCGCGGCTCAGGTCACCGTTGCGGGTGATCTGCTCGGCGAGCCGGAGGACGGCCTTTTCGGAATGCATCGGGGTCGGGTGGGCGCCACGGTGGGCGTCGACCACGAGCAGGTGGACGGTGTTGGAACCGACGTCGAGTACCCCTAGGCGCACGAGCGTCTACGGTACCCGCCCGCACGTCAGGTCACGAAACCGTAACCGTGATCTGTATCGCAACAGGCGGGTACCAGCGCTATCAGGTCTCGAACTTGTAGCCCAGGCCACGCACCGTGACCAGGTGCCGGGGCGATCCCGGGTCCGGTTCGATCTTCGACCGCAGGCGCTTCACGTGGACGTCGAGCGTCTTGGTGTCACCGACGTAGTCCGCGCCCCACACCCGGTCGATCAGCTGCCCGCGGGTGAGCACGCGGCCCACGTTGCGCAGCAGGTACTCGAGCAGGTCGAACTCCTTGAGCGGCAAGGAGACCTCCTGGCCGTCGACGGTCACCACGTGCCGCTCGACGTCCATCCGCACCGGACCGGCGGTCAGCACGAGGGGCGCGAGGTCGCCTTCGGAGCCCGGCTCACCGCCTCGGCGCAGCACCGCCCGGACCCGCGCGATGAGCTCGCGGGCCGAGTAAGGCTTGGTGACGTAGTCGTCGGCGCCCAGTTCCAGCCCGACGACCTTGTCGATCTCGCTGTCGCGCGCGGTCACCATGATCACCGGTACGGCGGAGCGCTGCCGGAGCTGCTTGCAGACGTCCGTCCCGCTCATTCCGGGGAGCATGAGGTCGAGGAGCACGATGTCGGCACCGTTGCGGTCGAACTCCTCGAGTGCCTGCTGCCCCGTCACGGCGACGGCGGCGGTGAAGCCCTCTTTGCGGAGCAAGAACGCGAGCGGGTCGGCGAACGACTCTTCGTCCTCGACGATGAGAACCCTCGTCACAGGTTTCCTCCATGGTCGGGGCTTTCTTGCCCTGTTGCCACGAGACGGGGTGTCCGCTCGGGGGTCTTCTCCGGCCGGGATGCCGGCGGAGCCTGTTTCGCGGCCGCGGCCGGTTCGGCACCGATGTGCGCGGGGATCCGCAGGGTGAACGTCGACCCGGTGCCCGGACGGCTCCAGAGGCCGACCGAACCGCCGTGGTTGGCGGCCACGTGCTTGACGATCGCCAGGCCGAGCCCGGTGCCGCCGGTCGACCGCGATCGCGCCTTGTCCGAACGGAAGAACCGCTCGAAGACCCGCTGCTGCTCGTCCTCGGCGATGCCGATGCCGCGGTCGGTCACCGCGATCTCGACCTTCCCGTCGACCAGCCGCCTGCTGATCGACACCGGGCTGCCCGCAGGCGAGTACGCGACGGCGTTCTCCAGCAGGTTCGACAGCGCGGTGACCATCAGCGTCCGGTCGCCCTCGATGAGCAGCCCGCTGGCCGAATCGGTGGTGATGGTGATCTCGGCGGATTCCGCCGACAGCGTCGTCCGGCCGAGCGCTTCGCGGACGACGGCGTCGACCTCGACCACGTTCAGGTCGGGCAGCCGCTCGGCGCCCTGGAGCCGCGAGAGCGCGATCAGCTCGGTGACGAGCTGGCCCAGCCGCGTGGACTCGCGAAGGATCTTGCTACCGAAGCGGCGGACCTCCTCGGTGTCCTCCGCGGCGTCGAGCACGGCCTCGGTGAGCAGCGCGATCGCGCCGACCGGGGTCTTGAGTTCGTGGCTGACGTTCGCGACGAAGTCCCGCCGGACGGCTTCGAGGCGGATGGCTTCGGAGTGGTCGACGGCCTCGACCACGGTGAATCCGTCGCCGAGCGGGCGGACCTCGCCGAGGACGGCTTCGGGCTGGCGGCCCCTCGCCTCCAGCGGGGACAGGTCGATCTCCATCGGGTCGTCGGTCTCGACCACCTGCTCGGCGGCCTTGCGGGCCCGCGGATCGGCCTGGTTGACCTTCACCAGTCCCAGCTCGTAGGCGCGCGGGTTGTGCAGGACCATGTCGCCGAACTTGTTGAGGACGACGACACCGTTGTTGCTGGACCGCACGAGGCGTTCGAGCAGTTCGGCGACGGTGGGTCCGGTCGGGCGCCGTTCCTCGCGGCGGGCGCGGCTCCTCGCGATCAGGAAGCCGACGACCACACCGACGATCAGTCCGCCGACGGCAAGGGCGAGTGCAACAGGCGTGGTCACAAGGGGATCGTAAGCGCGCGGGTAGTCTTTTGGCCTAGTCCCGGCCGCGTACTCGTGATGCCTATGACACCTGGGGACACCCTGTTCGCCTGCAGGTCAGGCGCCGTTCACGTGACCGATCCCTTGCCGAGATCTCCCGGGTGAAGCGGGTCACCCGTAACGGGGACTCCGGTGGCGCCTCGCGCCCGGTTCCCGACTTTCGTCGCGACTCTCGGCGCCCGCGGTGACCGCTCGCCGGGAAATAGCGATGTTCCCGTCACGGCGGCCGGGGAATGTTGGAAGACTGTCGCCGTGGAACTCGTCAGTGACATCTCCCTGATTCGCGGAGAAGAAGAGCTGTTCGACCGGACGGCTCATCTGTTCGTCGCGGCGACCGACATCGCGTGCGCGGCCGACGACCTGTACACCTGGGCGCTTTCCCGGCCGTCGCTCACCCGCCACGGCGAGCGGATGGTGCGCGACAAGCGGATCCGCAAGCTGTACCGCCCCGGCGTCCTGCTGAACGAGCAGACCGCGCAGCACCTGCACCACCTGTCCGGTCTCGGCGCGCAGATCCGGATCGGCACCGAGGAGATCAACGAGACGATCCTGCTCGACGAGCGGGTCGCGATCATGGCGGGCGACGAGGGCAAGGCGGTGCGCTCCTACAGCGTCATCTCGCGCCCGGAGCTGGTTCAAGGCATCCTGTCGCTGTTCGAAACCGCCTGGCAGGCGGCCGCCACGCTGGAGACGTTCGACGCGCGGTTCGCCGACATCCGGATGGAGGCACCGCAGATCCTCGAATTCCTGACCACCGGCTGCAAGGACGACAAGGCCGCGAAGAGCCTCGGCATGGGCGTGCGCACCTATCAGCGGCGCGTCTCGGAACTGCTGGTGGCGCTCGGCGTGACGTCGCGGCTCCAGGTCGACGCGCGGGCGCGGGAGCTCGGCCTCCTGTGAAGCGCTGGGCGGGGTTCGCCGTGCTGCTGGTGCTCGCGGGCTGCACCACCACCGTCTCCGGCACCGCCCGGCCCGAACCGGCGAGCCCGCCCTCGAACTTCGCGCTGGTGAATCCGGCGGGCACGGCTTCGGTGCTGACGTCGGTCAAGAAGGCCGTCGAAGCGGTGTTCTCCTACGACAGCGCGGCACTGCCCGCCTACGAGAAGGCGACCGCCGAGAACCTGACGCCCGCGGCGCGCGAAGAGCTGGCGAAGCTGCTGACCGAGGTCCGGAACTCGGCGGAGCCGATCAAGCTGGTGACACGGGTGATCGTCTCGGCGGCCGTCGAGCAGACGGCGGACAAGGCGCGGGTGCTGACCGTGCTGGACCAGAGCAGTACCCGGGCGGGCACCACCAGCAAAGGCATCGCGTCGGTGCTGCTCGCGGCCGTGCGCGAGGGCGACCGCTGGCGGATCGGCGAGGTGAAGGTGAACCCGGCGGGGTCGCCGCTCGCCCCGGAGAAACCGGGCGTGGGCGACCGGGCGATCGCGAGGGCGCGGGACTCAGCCCGCGACGGCGGTCTGCGTGTCGCAGAGACTCTGCTGAGCGTGGATCCGGCCGATCCTGAAGGCACCTTCGCCCGCTACGAGTCCGTCTCGACCGGACAGTTGCTGACGCAGTTCCAGCAGGGCAAGGCGACTCAGGTGAGTCAGATCCGGGCCGCGGGCACGAAGGCGGCGATGGCGCCGAACCCCGTCGCCGCGGTCATGGAACTCGTGGACGACAAGGCGAGTGTGCTGCTCTACGCGGCCACGAACGTCACGGACGCGGCAGGCCAGGTGACGAAGAAGTACCTGCCGATCGTCCTGCGGCTCCAGCACCTGCCGGAGGGCTGGAAGGCCGCCGGCCTGGAGCTGGTCCAGCCCCTCCCCTGACGCAATTCGGCACCTGGTTGCGATCGTTCGAAGCGCGAACTA
Source organism: Amycolatopsis sp. cmx-11-12 (assembly GCF_046269425.1). NCBI lineage: Bacteria > Bacillati > Actinomycetota > Actinomycetes > Pseudonocardiales > Pseudonocardiaceae > Amycolatopsis > Amycolatopsis sp. cmx-11-12. Next base: position 394,030 of record NZ_JADNQM010000002.1, read on the forward strand.
TCGCAACCAGGTGCCGAATTGCGAGAGGTCAGCGGCCCTGGTTCGCCACGGCGGCCGCGGCTTTCTTGGCGGCTTCCGGGTCGAGGTAGGTCCCACCGGCGGTGACCGGCTTGAGGTCCTCGGTGAGGTCGTAGCGCAGCGGGATGCCGGTCGGGATGTTGAGCCCGGCGATGGCGTCGTCGGAGATACCGTCGAGGTGCTTCACCAGTGCCCGCAGCGAGTTGCCGTGCGCGGCGACCAGCACGGTCTTGCCCGCCCGGAGATCCGGCACGATCGCAGACTCCCAGTACGGCAGCAGGCGCGCGACGACGTCCTTGAGGCATTCGGTCAGCGGGGCGGAGTCGCCGAGGTCGGCGTAGCGCGCGTCGCCCGCCTGGCTGAACTCGTCGGCCGGGTCGATCGGGGGCGGCGGGGTGTCGTAGGAGCGGCGCCAGAGCATGAACTGCTCCTCGCCGAACTCGTCAAGGGTCTGCTTCTTGTTCTTGCCCTGCAGCGCGCCGTAGTGCCGCTCGTTGAGGCGCCAGTCGCGCTTCACCGGGATCCAGTGCCGGTCGGCGGCGTCGAGCGCCAGGTTGGCGGTCGAGATCGCCCGGCGCATCAGCGACGTGTGGACGACGTCCGGCAGCAGGCCGGACTCGGCGAGCAGCTGCCCGCCCTTGCGCGCCTCCTGCTCGCCCTGCTCCGACAGCGGCACGTCCACCCAGCCGGTGAACAGGTTTTCGGCGTTCCACGTGCTCTGCCCGTGACGCAGCAGCACCAGAGTCCCAAGCTCAGCCATGGGGTTCAGCCTGCCAGAGCAGGCGGAAGGGCCGGTCAGAGGGCTGGGATTGCCCTTTGTTCTACAGAGAGTGCGTTACCTGTGAGTAACACCTTCACCCGTCCAGAAGACGGGTTGCCAACAAGGCCGAATCCCCGGAGATCGGGCTGCACTCCGTTATCCCGGTTTTCAAATTTCACTCGAATGGGGTAACCGGTAGTCTTGTGATTACAGGTGGAGATCTGACAGGTTGACTAAGTCCCGCGCGGCCGGATTCCACGCACTCCCCGGCTCGACGCGGGTGACGACCGCGACTCGTCTCCCCCCTGCCGAGTCGCGGCGCCCGCCGGCCCCGTTGGCATCCCCCTCGTCACCGGGTCCACTTTGGCGGGAACTTCAGCGGGGCGGCTCGAGATCGCGACTCCCCCCTCCCTCGAGCCGTCCCGCCTAGTCTTTTTCAGGCCACTCGCGGGTGTCGCGAAAGCCACTTTCGCGACGTCTAATGTCCCGAAAGTGGCTTTCGCGACACGGCCACCGGTCAGTCCAGCGGAGGGGCGGACGGCAGATCCGACGCCGTCGCCATCGCGGGTGCCGCCGGACGGCGCCGCTTGCGCAGCCACCACACCAGCGCGGCCGCGGGAATGCCGAAGACCAGCACGAACGGCGCCATCGCCCCGATCACGACCAGCAGGCCGCCACCGAACGTCAGGAACGCGTCCCAGCCGCCGGCCAGCCCATCGAGGAACCCGTTGCGGGACTCTTCCGCGACGACGACCTCTTCCGCCTTCACCTGCAAGGAAATAGTCGACATGGCGACACTTCCGGCGAGGCTCTCGCGACGCTTCTGAAGCGACTCGAGTTCGGCTTCACGATTCGTCAGCTCGCTCTCGACCGAAGTGATCTCCGCGACCGACGTCGCCCTCGCGAGCAGCGCGCGGATGCGCTCGACGCTCGCTCGCTGGGTGGCGAGCCGGGAGTCGACGTCGACGAGCTGCTCGGTCACGTCCGTCGCGGTGGCCTCCCGCCGGACCAGCTTTCCCAGCTTCCCCAACTGGTCCAGTACGCCGTCGAGGCGTTCGGAGGGGACGACGACGCTGATCGTCGCCCGCTTCTCCTGGGTGCTCTCCTGCCCGGTGTAGCCGGCGGCGCCCTGCGTGATGACGCGGACCTGCGAGATCAGGTCGGCCACGTTCGGCGTGGTGAGCTCCATACTCGCCGTGCGCACCAGTTTGCGGTCGGTGACGCCCGGTTGCCCGGCGGGCACCGGCGCCTTCTCCTGTCCCGCCTTGCCACCACTGTCCTGATTCGGCGCGCCTTGGTTCGGCGCCGCCTGCTTCCCGTCGGACGACATCGGCATCGCCGCGGATTCGCTGCTGCCGGAATCGTTCGCCGAGCAGCCCGCCAGCGCCAGCACGATGCCGGCGGCGGCGATCCATCTCAATCGCTTGCGCATAAGTCCTTCTCCCTCCAGTGCTGCGGAGAGAGACGGAGCGGACTTCAGTGCCGTTGCACCATCCGGGTCACGAGTCGGTCAAGGCTCCGGGCTCGTGTCCGTTCGAGGGTTCGACGAGATGCTTGAACGCCTGCAAGTTCGCCAGCGACTCGCCGCGCGACACCCGCCAGTCCCATTCGCGTTTGATCGACTCGGCGAACCCGAGTTCGAGCAGCGTGTTGAAATCGCCGTCGGCGGCCTCCAGCACCTGCCCGAGAATCTTGTCCAATTCGGACTCGGTCACCGTGTCCAGGCCGAACCGGCCGACCAGGTAGATGTCGCCCATCGCGTCGACGGTGTAATGCACGCCGTACAACTTCGCGTTGCGGCGCAACAAAAAGCGGTAAACGTCCTCATGGGACTCATCGGGACGGCGGCAGACGAAGGCCTCGACGGCGAACGCGTGGTCACCCGCGACCAGCCAGCAGTTCGTCTGCAACTTCTTGGTGCCGGGCAACGTGACGAAGTACTTGCCCTCGCCGCGCCTGTCGTACTCCAGGCCCGCATTGTCCAAAGAGGACCGCAAGGTCTCGTCGAGCGTCAAACCGCCACCTCCGCGCGCTGTTCGAGGGCACGCCGGAACGCGCCGGTCGCCTGAGCGTACGTGTCCAGCAGGCGGTCCGTCGTACGGCGCCAGGAAAAGCGCTGCGCGTGGACGACGGCGTTGGCCGACAGTTCGGCACGCCAGCCGGGCCGCAACGCGACGTTGGCGAGCGCGCCCGCCCACTCCTTCGGATCGTGCGAAGGCACCAGCAGCCCGGAAACCCCGTGCGGGACCGCGACCGGCAGCCCGCCGACCTCGGCCGCGATCACCGGCGTCCCGCAGGCCTGCGCCTCGAGCGCGACCAGCCCGAACGACTCGTTGTAGCTCGGCACGGCGACGACGTCGGCCGCGCGGTAGACGTTGACCAGCGACCGGCCCGGCTGCGGCGGCATGAACCGGGTCTGCTCCTCGATACCGAGGGAGACGGCCAGTTCGCGCAGGGCCTGCGGCTGCTCCAGCCCGGTCCCGGACGGGCCGCCGACGATCAGCACGACCAGCCGTGACGCCAGCTCCGGCCGCTCGCGCAGCATTTCGGCCGCGGCCAGCAGGAGGACGTCCGGCGCCTTCAGCGGCTGGATCCGGCCCGCGAAGGCCAGCACGATCGCGTCCTGCGGCAAGCCGAGCGCCCGGCGCGCGGCCGACCGCGAACCCGGTGTGAAGCGGTCGAGGTCGACCCCCGGCGGGATGGCGTGCACGGCGTGCGGGTCGGCGTCGTACAGCTCGATCAGCTCGCGGGCTTCGACGCGGGTGTTCGCGACCAGGCAGTCCGCCTCGGTGACGACCTGCTCTTCGCCGATCACGCGGGTGCGCGGCTCGGGGGTGTCGCCCTCGGCCAGCGCGGCGTTCTTGACCTTGGCCAGGGTGTGCGCGGTGTGCACCAGCGGCACGCCCCAGCGGTCGCGGGCGAGCCAGCCCGCCTGGCCGGAGAGCCAGTAATGCGAATGGATGAGGTCGTAGTAGCCCGGTTCGTGGAACGCCTCGGCCCGCAGCACCCCGGCGGTGAACGCGCACAGCTGTGCCGGGAGTTCGTCGCGTCCCAGTGGCTCGAACGGCCCGGCCGGGATGTGCCGCACCAGCACGCCAGGCGCCAGTTCGGCGACCGGGGGCTGATCCGAGGACGTCGCCCGCGTGAACACCTCGACTTCGACGCCGCGGCGGGCCATCTCGGTGGCCGTCTGGCTCACGTAGACGTTCATCCCGCCGGCGTCGCCGGTACCCGGCTGCTCGAGCGGAGAGGTGTGCAACGACAGCACCGCGACGCGCCTTGGCGCGGCATCGAACCCGTACAGAGGGAACGTCACCTGGTCAACACTCCTGAAGTCCTACTGATCGGCGAACCCGCGCAGCAGATCACCGAACTCATCCGCTGCTTCGGCGAACGGCAGATGCCCCACCTCAGGTAACCAACGCATGACAGCCCCCTGAATCTTCCCGGCCGCGTATTCCGCGCACGTCGGATCGATCACAGCGTCCGCGAGACCATGGACGATCAGCGTCGGTTTGTCCAGATCGCGAAGAACGTCCTCACTCCCGACGTCGCGCCGGAACAGCGCGGAGCGCACGGAAGGCGGCGTCGAGAGGCAGGCGCCGAGCAGTGATTGGGTCAGCGTCCCGGACACCGGGCCCGCCGTCATCCGCGCGCTGAACTGCACCAACGCGGGGATCGCGACCGCCGGATCGTCCGACAGCACCGCCGGGATGGCCTCACGCATCGCGGGCCCGACCTTGCCGCCGGGCCGGTTCTTGCCGATTTCTGTGATGGCGCCCACCAGCACGACACCGCCGAGCCGTGCGGAACCGTGCACACGAAGGAAGTCGGTGATGACGAGCCCACCGTAGGACCAGCCGACGACGATGGCGTCTTCACCGGCGAAGTCGAGCACGGAAGCGAGGTCTTCGGCCCAGACCCGCGGATCGTCGTAGCCCGCCGAAGGGATCTCGGAGTCCCCGTGACCGCGCAGATCCATCGCGACCAGGCGAAACCGCTCGGAGAGCGCGGGGTCGGCCAGCTGGGGCGCCCAGGCCTTGGCGGACTGGGCCCAGCCGTGCACGAACACGATCGGACGGGTGTTCTCGGCGCCTTCGACCCACAAGCCGATGCGGGTCCCGCCGTAGCCGACTACCTCGGTCTTCATAGGTCGCACTTTATGAGGTCGGCCAGGGTGGTCGTGAGCGCGATTCGGGCAGCAAGTGTCGCGAAAGCCACTTTCGGGACACCGGATGTCCTGAAAGTGGCTTTCGCGACACCCTGGGCGCGCGTCACGCGGCTACTTAATCGCTGACAGGGCCTTCCAGGACTTCCAGTCGTAGAACCAGTTCTTGACGTCCGATTTGGTCGGGCTGCCCAGTTTCGAGCCGGTGACCTCGACCGGGTCGCCGATCATCGCCGAGTCGAAGTACTTCTTCGCGTCCGCCTCGAGCAGGTTCACGCAGCCGTGCGAGGTGTTGGCCTTGCCGATGTTCGACGCGTTGTCCTGGTTCTCGTGGATGTACTCGCCGTTGTTCGAGATCCGGCAGGCCCACTTCTTGTTGACGTTGGTGTAGCCGTAGCGCGCGTTGTCGAAGCGGGCCGTCGGCTCCTTGGTCATCACGATGAACGTGCCGTTCGGGGTGTTCCGCTGGACGTCGCCGTCGAGCCCGTTCGAGCACGGGTAGCTCGCCGATTCCGCGCCGCCGCGGTAGACCTTCATCGTGTGGTCCGGGGTGTTGATCTTGACCACCTGGTTGCGGCCGATCTTGAACTTCGTGGTGACGTCGGCCTTGCCGTACGCGCCGCCGCCGAGCGCGACGCCGTAGAGCTTCGCCTCGACGTTGACCGTGATGTTGGCAGGCCAGTACTCCTTCGGCCGCCAGTCGACCTGGGTCTCCGACAGCCAGCCCCAGGAGCCCTCGACGTCCTTGTCGGTCGTCACCTTGAGCGCCTTCTCGACGGCCGCTTTGTCCTTGACCGGGGAAGCGAACTTCACGCTGATCGGCATCGCGACACCGACCTCGGCGTCGTCGGCCGGGTTCAGCGTGGCGCGGACCTCCTTGGCCGGCTTGACCGTGGTGAAGGTGCCCTTGAGCTCGGCGGGCTTGTTGTCGCTGCCGGTGGCCTTCGCGGCGTACGTGTACGTCTTGCCGTAGCCGAGGACCTCGGAGGCGGTCCAGGTGAGCCCGTCGGGGGAAAGCTCGCCCTTGACGTCCTTGCCCGAATCCCCGGTGACCTTGACCTCGGTGAGCTTGCCGTCGGTGACCTTCACCACGACCGGCGTCACCACGGGAGCGTCCTTGGCGTCGACGGCGGGTTCGGCGGTGATCTTGGCGACCGGCGGCGCCGAGGCCTCTCCTTCGCCGCCGCTGCCCTCCGGCTTGGCGTTGCCGCCTGATTCGCTGGAGCAGGCAGCGGCCAGCATGGCCGCACCCGCGGCGAGCGCGGCCTTGAACACCGTGCGCCGTTCGATCACCGTCAACCTCCCACTGGCCCCCCGCGAGCTTCTACCCGCTCAGCGCTGAGGACCTCTCCGACGTTACCCGCGGCGACGGAACTCACCCTCGCCCCTCAAGGGGATAGACGCACGAGAGCGGCGTGGGGTTGTTCGCTCCCCCGCAATTCGGCACCTACTTGCGATCTTTGCGCACGCAAGGACCGCAAGTAGGTGCCGAATTGCGGGTGTTAGAGCGAGCAGTTGATGAGCAGGGGTTCTGGGTGCAGCGAAACGCCGAAGCGGGCCTCGACGCCGTCGCGCACTTCGCGGGCCAGCGCGAGGAGATCCGCCGTTGACGCCTTACCCCGGTTCGTGAGCGCCAGCGTGTGCTTCGTCGACAGCGACACCCGGCCACCCGGCCCCTCGTGCCCCTTCGCGAACCCGGCGCGCTCGATCAGCCACGCCGCGGACAGCTTCGTGCCGCCGGGCGCCGGGTACTGCGGCACCCGAACGTCCTCGCCTGTGACGGCAAGTGCGTCGGCGATCCCCGCCAGCACCTTCGCCAGCTGGGCCTCGCCGATGATCGGGTTGGTGAAGAACGAGCCCGCGCTCCACGTGTCGTGGTCGTCGGCGTCCAGGACCATGCCCTTGCCGCGACGCAGCCCGAGGACCGCTTCGCGTGCTTCGGCCACCGGGACTCGGTCACCGATCTCGACGCCGAGCGTGCGGGCGAGTTCGGCGTAGCGGATCGGAGCCGACAGCCCGTCTTCGGTGACCTTGAAGCGCACTGTGAGCACGACGCCCGTGTCGGTCCCCTTCAGGATCGAGGTGCGGTAGCCGAAGCCGAGCTCTTCGGCGGTCAGCGTGCGGATCTCGCGGGCGGCGCGGTCGTAGAGATCGACCGAGACCAGTGACTCGGCCACCTCGCAGCCGTAAGCGCCGACGTTCTGGATCGGCGTCGCGCCGACCGAACCCGGGATGCCGGAGAGACATTCGAGCCCGCCGACGCCCTCGGCGACCAGGCCCTCGACGAAACCGTCCCAGTTCTGCCCCGCCTCGACCTCGACGAGATCTCCGTCACGCGTCCAGCCAGTGTTGCCGACCTTCAGCAGCGCGCCTTCGAAGCCCTCGTCGGCGACGACGAGGTTCGACCCGCCGCCGAGCAGCAGGACCGGCTCGCCCGCGTCGTCGGCTTCGCGGACCGCGTCGACCAGGGCCTGCGCCGTCGTCGCCTCGGCGTAGCGCCGCGCCGGGCCACCGAGCCGCAGCGTGGTGTGCTCGGCGAGGGCGGCGTGCTGAGTGGGAGTTTCGGCAGTGCTCACGCCCATGAACGGTACTGTCTGGCGCCATGGCATCCCGTATCGAGCACCGCACAGCCTTCTCCGCCGACCTCGCGAGCGCGTGGGACGCGGTGGCGGGCGAGGCGGCGCTGCGGGCCCGGCTGGAGCAGATCGGCGGCGACAACGCGGAGCTGCTGGAGTACGTCCCGGCCGAGGACGGGGTGCGCTACAAGCTGCGTCAGGGCATCAGCTCGGACAAGCTCCCGTCGGCCGTCCGGACACTGCACCGGGGCGACCTCGTCGTCGAGCGCGAGCAGACCTGGAAGGCCTCCGGAGCCGGATACGCGGGCAACGCGACGGCGTCCGTGCAGGGCGTGCCCGGCGAGATCACCGCGAAGACGTCGCTGACCGGCGAAGGCGAGCAGACGACGCTGGTCAATAGCGGTCAGGTCAAGGTGCGGCTCCCGTTCGTCGGCGGCAAGCTGGAGACCGTGATCGCCGAACAGGTCGCCAAACTGCTGGAACGCGAGGCGGAATTCGTCGCGAAGTGGCTGGCCGAGCACTGAAACCGGTCGGGGCACCGACACGCGGGACGACCAACCCCAACCGGCTCCGCCGCGTGGACCGGTGGCTCGCAAGGGACCCGGCCGTGACCCGGCTACTGCGCGGCGCGGACGAACCGCTCGTGGTCGACCTCGGCTACGGCGCCTCGCCGGTGACCACGGTGGAGATGGCCCGCCGGTTGCGCACTGTCCGGCGCGACGTCCGCGTACTCGGCCTGGAACTGGACGCCGAACGGGTCGCGGTCGCGCAATCCGCCGTCGACCGGCCGTGGCTGGACTTCCGGCGCGGCGGCTTCGAGCTCGCCGGAACACGGCCGGTGCTGGTGCGCGCGTTCAACGTGCTGCGGCAGTACGACGAGGCCGAGGTCACCGGGGCCTGGTCGCTGATGCTGGACGCGATGGCGCCGGACGGGCTCCTGGTCGAGGGCACCTGTGACGAGATCGGGCGGCTGAGCACCTGGGTCGCCGTCGGGCACGACGGCCCGCGCGCGCTGACCTTGTCCGTGCACCTCGCCAGCCTGGAACGTCCGTCCACAGTGGCCGAACGCCTGCCCAAGATCCTCATCCACCGCAACGTTCCCGGCGAACGCGTCCACGAACTACTGTCCACTCTGGACATCTGCTGGGCGACGGCGGCGCCGCACCAGAACTTCGGCGTCCGTGCCCGCTGGGCGCATACCGTGCACCTGCTCACCGCCCGGGGCTGGCCGGTGCTGAACCGGCCGTCGCGGTGGCGGCTCGGTGAACTCACCGTGCCTTGGTCGTCAGTGGCCCCGGACTAGGAATTCACCGGTCGAACCCCGCTCCGTCACCCCAAAGCGACCTGCGGTGATCACCATGGAACCGTGGAACTGCTGGAGTACGTCACCGAGCTGCTCAAGGGCACGCTGGGCTCACCCTGGCTGTGGGTGATCGTGTTCCTGGTGTCCGGGTTGGACGCGCTCCTACCGTTCATGCCGAGTGAGACGACGGTCATCACCGTCGCGGTCCTGATCGGCCCGGATCTGCCGCAGCTGGCGCTGCTCGCGGTGGTCGCGGCGCTCGGGGCTTGGCTAGGCGACTGCCTCAGCTACACCGTCGGCGCCGCGGCCGGCCCGCGAGCGCTGTCCCGCCTGCAACGCGGTCCGGACGGGATCCGGCGCTACGAATGGGCGAAGATCCAGGTGCAGCGCAACGCCGTCCTGCTGATCCTCGCCGCCCGTTACCTGCCCGGCGGCCGCGTCGCGAGCGGGCTCGCCAACGGCAGCCTCGGCTACCCGCCGGGCAAGTTCGTCCCGCTCGACGCCCTCGGCGCGAGCATCTGGGCGGTGTACAGCGTCCTGATCGGTCTCGTCGGCGGAGCCGCCTTCGCGGACGAACCGGAGAAGGGGCTTCTGCTGTCTTTCGCGCTCGGGCTGTTGCTGGTCGGGGCGATCGAGGTCGGGCGGCGGGTGCGCGTGCGCATCCTGACCCGGCGCCGCGCCGCGGCCGAGACCGGCGACAATGGCGTGTGTGTCGAACCCTGAACGCCGCTATGTGATCTCCTTCGGCTGCCCCGACCGCACCGGCATCATCGCCCGGATCTCGGGTTTCCTCGCCGAGCACGGCGGCTGGATCGTCGAAGCGGCATACCACACGGACCCGGACACCGGCTGGTTCTTCACCCGCCAGGTCGTCCGCGCCGACTCGCTCCCGTTCGACGCCACCGAACTGCGCACGCGCTTCGCCGACGTCGCGGAGTCGCTTTCGGCCGAGTCGAGCTGGCAGGTCAGCGACACAGGTGAGCGTCGTCGCGCGGTGATCCTCGTCTCCAAGGCCGGGCACTGTCTCTACGACCTCCTCGGCCGCGTCGCGTCCGGGGAACTGGACGTCGACGTCGCCGCGGTCATCGGCAACCACGCGTCGCTGGGCGACATCACCCGAGCCCACGGCATCCCGTTCCACCACGTCCCGTTCCCCGCCGGAGACGCCGAAGCCAAGGCGTCCGCCTTCGCCGAGGTCCGGAAACTGGTCGACGAGCACGACCCGCACGCCGTCGTCCTCGCCCGGTTCATGCAGGTCCTGCCCGCGGAACTGTGCGAGGCCTGGGCCGGGCGGGCGCTCAACATCCACCACAGCTTCCTGCCGTCGTTCGTCGGCGCGCGGCCCTACCACCAGGCCCACGCGCGCGGGGTGAAACTCATCGGCGCGACCTGCCACTACGTCACCGCCGACCTCGACGCGGGCCCGATCGTCGACCAGGACGTCATCCGCGTCGACCACGGCGACTCGGTCGAGGACATGGTCCGCAAGGGCCGCGACATCGAAAAGGTGACGCTGGCGCGCGGGCTGCGGTGGCACCTCGAGGGCCGCGTTCTGGTGCACGGGAACCGGACTGTCGTCTTCTGATGGTTCACTGGGATCATGGGGACTTCAGAGATCAAGGTGATCGAGACGCACGAGGCGCTGCGTGAGCACCTGGGTCACCCGATGGAGCGGACGAAGGGGAAGATCCTCCCCTGCATCGACCCGCACGCGCGCACGGTGATCGAGCACTCGCCGTTCTACCTGCTGGCGACGGCCTCGTCCGACGGCACCTGCGACGTCTCCCCGCGCGGCGACCCGGCCGGTTCGGTGCTGGTGCTCGACGAGAAGACGCTGGTGCTGGCCGACCGGCCCGGCAACAAGCTGCTCGACAGCCAGACGAACATCCTCGAGAACCCGCACGCCGGACTGCTGTTCCTGGTGCCGGGGATGAACGAGACGCTGCGGATCAACGGCCGCGCGAAACTGGTCGCGGACGCGCCGTTCTTCGACGACCTCGTGGTCAAGGGAAAGCGGCCGTCGCTGGCGATCCTGGTCGAGGTCCAGGAGCTGTATCTGCACTGCGCCAAGGCATTCCTGCGGTCCTCGCTGTGGAAGCCGGAGACCTGGCCGGACCGCTCCGGCATCCCGAGCGCCGGCCGGATGTTCCGCGATCAGATGAAGCTGGACGTCACGGCGGAGGCGCTGGACGCGGCGCTGACCGAGGGTGCCCTGACGACGCAGTACTGAGCCTTGAAAGTGTTATGAACGGTCCGTTCATAACAGGATTTGTTATGAACGGACCGTTTATAACATCGGGGAGGGCTCAGACGCGGACCAGCATCTTGCCGGTGTTCGCGCCGCCCAGCAGGTCCAGGAAGGCCTGCGGCGCGTTGCGGATACCGTCCACAATGGTCTCGGAGTACTTGAGTTCGCCGGAGGCGACCAGCGGCGCGACCTCCTTGACGAACTGCGGCTGCAACGCGAAGTGGTCGCTCACGAGCATGCCGCGCATGGTGAACCGCTTCGCGATGATCGACGCGAGGTTGCGCGGCGCCGCGGCGGGTTCGGTGTTGTTGTAGACCGAGATCATCCCGCAGATCGCCATCCGGCCGTGCAGGTTGATCGAGTCGATGGCCGCCTCGAGGTGGTCGCCGCCGACGTTGTCGAAGTACACGTCGATGCCCTCGGGCGCCGCCGCGCGCAGCTGCTCGACGACCGGGGCGTCCTTGTAGTTGAACGCCGCGTCGAAGCCCAGCTCGTCGGTCAGCCACTTGACCTTGTCGTCCGTGCCGGCACTGCCGATGACCCGCTTCGCGCCCTTCAGCTTCGCCAGCTGGCCGACGACGGATCCGACCGCACCGGCCGCGCCGGACACGAAGACGGTGTCGCCCTCCTTGAACTCCGCGACGTCGAGCAGTCCGGCGTACGCGGTGAGCCCGGTCATGCCGAGGACGCCGAGGTACGCCGTGATCGGCGCGGCCTCGGGGTCCACCTTGACCGCGTGCTTGGCGGCGACGACGGCGTGGGAACGCCAGCCGAGACCGTGCAGCACGAGGTCACCCGGTTCGAAGCCGTCCACGGTGGACTCGAGCACTTCACCGACGGCGCCGCCGTGCATGACCTTGCCGACCTCGTACGGCTCGGCGTAGGACTTCGCGTCGCTCATCCGGCCGCGCATGTACGGGTCCACGCTCAGCACCTGGTTGCGGACCAGGATCTCGCCTTCGCCCGGGGTCGGGATCTCGACGTCCGCGATCTCGAAGTTCTCGAGCGTCGGGACACCGTGGGGACGGGAGGCGAGCCGGATCTCGGTTGCGTTCACGAGGTAACTCCAAGTCTGTTGCGAACCACAAGCGGGGCGATCGCCCCGCATTCACGACGGGTACAACAGGCTAACCGGGGCGACCATTCCGATTGTGGCGAGTACTACACGACTTCGGCGAGTTTGCCGAGAACTCCCTCGTAGATCCGCTTGAGGCCACCGGGCGCGAAGGTCTTCTCGAAGAAGCCGCCGATGCCACCCGCGCCGTCCCAGGTCGTCTCGATCCGGACGAGGCTGCCCTCCGGCACCTCGCGGACGGTCCAGGAGGTGACCATGCTGGAGTTCGCGTCGGTCTCGACGAGGGTCCCTTCGGACGGCTCGGTGACCGTCGCGGCGACGTCACGCACGCGCTTCGACGTCGCTTGCAGCTTCCAGCTCGCCTTCGTGCCCGCGCCGACGCCGCCTTCGGTGACTTCGTAGTCGCGGTAGTGCTCTGTCAGCAGCTTCGGCCGGGTTTCGGCGTAGTCGGCGACGAGCGCCCTGACCTTGTCGGCCGGCGCCTCGATGGTGCGCTCCGCGATGGCCGTGACCTTTCCCATCCCACTCCCTTTCACCCGTGTTGCGACGACAGTGCCCACGATTCCACCGGACGGCCTGACCGGCGCGGGCGCCCCTGCCCCTGGATGCGATGAAGGGGCCTTTCATAGCAAAATTTTGCTATGAAAGGCCCCTTCATCGCACTTGAGAGGGCTAGTGTCGCGTGATCCTGCTTGCTTGACGTTTGGTTTCGTTCCTCAGACGGAGATCTCGCGAGATCTCCGTCTGATCACGCGAGATCTCCGTCCAGTCACGGGTAAGACCTGCAGGATCACGCGACACTAGATGAGGGACTTCTCCTTCAGCCAGTCCTTCGCGACGTCGCCCGGCTTCTCGCCGTCCGAGTCGACGCGCTTGTTCAGCTCACGCAGCTGCACGGTGTCGAGGGCCTTGCTCACGGCGTTGACGGTGGCCGCGAAGTCGGCACCGCGTTCGTCGAGGACCTTCTTGTTCACCGCGGGCACGACGTTCTCGGTCGGCACGATGGCGAGATCGTCCTCCAGCGCCACGAACTGCGGGTCGCCGACGAGCGGGCTCACCGAGTCGACCGGGATGACGGTGACCTTCCCGGACCGCAGTTGCTCGACGCGCGGGCCCGCTTCCTGCACGGTCTGGAAAGTGGCCTTCAACTTGTAGACGTCGGTGAAGCCCTTGAAGCAGGGAAGCCGCTTCTCACACTCCGGGCCGCCCGCGACGATGACGTTGTCGACCTTGGACAGGTCGCTGATCTTCGTGAGGCCCTTCTCCTTGGCGAGGTCGGCCTTCACGATGTAGGTGTTCTTGTCCTCCGCCGGTGAGTAGTCCAGCAGGCCGACGCCTTCGGGCTCGAACAGCTTCTTGAGCTGCTCGTGCTCGCCCGCCGCGTCCTTCGCGGCCTCCTTGCCGAAGCCGGTGGTGATGGCGGCGCCCTGATACTCGGGGATGAACTGCAATTCGCCGGACTTCAGCGCCGGGTAGATCAGCTCACGCGAACCGAGGTTCAGCTTGCGGGTGATCGGGTAACCCTTGGCCTCCAGCGCGTTCGCGTACAGCTCGGCGAGGACCAGGCTGTCGGTGAAGTTGAACGAGGCGACGACGATCGGGTTCCCGCCCTTGCCCTGCGCGGCCGGAGCCGCTGCGTCGTCGCCACCCCCGCAGGCGGTCATACCGAGGACGGCGGCGGCGAGCACCGCGCCCACTCGAACATTCCGTGTCCAGCGCACGTGCACACTCCTATGACTCGATCAGAGGAATGGACAGTATCTCCGGGTCACGACAGAATCCACATTTTGAGAGTTCCGCCCCGTGTGCTCTCAGAGAACGGAATCTCCGGCGCCCGAACGGGGTAAGGTCGGCCGGTGCGAGCCTCCTCCGTGTTCCCCGTACCCGCCCAAGGCGGGCGGCCGCTGTTCGAATGGCGGTGGGTGGACCGCCATCTCGACGAGATCCTCGAGCGGCTCGGTGAGCACATCACGCTGACCGCGGCGGCGCTCGCCATCGGACTGGTGGTTTCGGTCGGTGTTTCCGTGGTTTCGTTGCGTCGCCGGTGGTTCTACGTCGTCGCGCTGAGCGCGGCCGGTTCGCTGTACGTCATCCCGAGTCTCGGCGCCTTCGCCGTGCTGGTGCCCTTCACCGGTTTGACGTCCTTCACCACCGCGGTCATCCCGTTGGCGACTTACACGTTGCTCATCCTCATCCGCAACATAGTCACCGGTGTCGAACAAGTCCCCAAGGAAGTCCGCGAAGCCGCGATAGGCATGGGTTTCACGCGCTCGCGGCTGCTGTGGCAGGTCGAACTGCCGCTCGCGCTGCCGGTGGTGATCGCGGGCCTGCGCGTCGCGGCGGTGACCACGATCGGGCTCGTGACGGTGACTTCCATGCTCGGCAAGGGCGGGCTCGGGTACTTCATCCGCAACGGGATCCAGACCGCGACACCGAACTCGACGTCGATCATCGTCGGCGTCGGGCTGTCCGTGGTGCTCGCCATGGTGGTGGATCTGTTGCTGTGGCTCGGTGGGCGCGCGCTCGCGCCGTGGTCGCGGAAGGCGGCGTCGCGATGAGCATCATCGACCAGACCATCGAGTGGTTCGGCGAACCGAACCGCTGGAGCTGGACGGACCCGGCCGGCGTTCCGTACCGGACGGTCGAGCATCTCCAGTTCTCGTTGCTGGCACTGGCGATCTCCGCCGTGCTGACGATCCCGGCCGCGTTGTGGCTGGCGCACTACCGCCGCGCGCAGTTCCTCGCGACGAGCGCGGTGAACATCGGCCGCGCCATCCCCAGCTTCGGGCTGGTGATCCTGTTCTGGTTCCTGGCTTCCCGGCTCGAAGTCGACACGACGTTCTGGCCGCTGATGCTCGCACTCGTCGCCTTGGCGTTGCCGCCGTTGTTCACGAACACGTACGCGGGCGTCATCCAGCTGGAACAGGAGACCGTCGACGCCGCGCGCGGAACCGGCTACCGCGAGTGGCAGATCATGCTGCGCCTGGAGTTGCCGCTCGCGTCACCGGTCATCCTCGCGGGTGCCCGCGTCGCGTTCCTGCAACTGGTGGCGACCGTCGCGATCGGCGCCATCGTCAACGACGGCGGCGGGCTCGGACGGTACATTGTGGACGGTTTCGCGCTCGGGGATCCGGGCCACGGCGAGATCCTGGCGGGCGGGATCGCCGTCGTCCTGCTGGCTTTGGTGTGCGAGGCCGTTTTCGCGCTCATCACCCGCTGGGTGACTCCGCGCGGGCTGGCGATCCGGTCCCGTGCGGAAGTCCGTTCCTAGCACCGAGATCAGCGCGGTCACTTCCGGTCCCAGCGGCCGATCCACGACCACCGGCGGCACCAACTCCCTCAGCCGCCGATACGCCGCCCGAAGACCGGGCGGCCCGTCACCGGTCGCCAGCCACCGCGCCTGCGAACCCGTGATCAGCTCACAAGCCGTGATGGCGGACATCCGCGCGCACGCGTCGCGAAGCTGATTCCCGGCCGCCCAGGCGAACGCCTGCACGTCCTCCTGTCCGGCGGAAGTGTCGACGGAGCCCAGTGTCGCGGGCGTGGCCAGCCGCCGCAACGCGTGCAGTTCCCCCACCGCGCGTTTGTGCAGCGGCACCAGTCCCGCCTGCGGCCCCGGATCCACCGCCAGCTGGGCGGGCAGTCCGCTGAACCGCTCGTCCAGCAACCGGTGCGTCCGCTGGACGCCGATCTCGCCGAGATGCACCAGCGCCGCCGTCACCGCGTCCATCCGCAGTCCGAGTTCGACGGCGTGAAACCCCGTCGTGGTCACGAATTCGCCGTCGAGGAAGGCGGGCGAGTCCGTCGGCATCGAACGGCGCAGGACCTCGTCCAGTTCGTCGGCGACCCTCGTCAGATGGGCGATCGCCCGCGGCGCGACCCGCACGGAGACCGGCGCCTGGACGACTTCCGGCCGTTCGACCGAACCGCGGACCAGAGCGCTCACCTCGGCGAGCACCGATCGCAGGACGCTGTCGTCTCCCGCCAGCGAAGGGCGATAGATCGCTTGCGGCGCACCGAGAACGTCGATCGCGATCGCCGCGGCCAGCGTCTGCGACTCCACCAGCCGCCGCACCTCGGCCAGCGCGAAAGCCGCCAGCGTCTCGGCCAGCGGTGAGCCCTGGATGAGCGTCGCGCCTTCCTTGAGGCCCAGCTCGTAGGGCTTCTCCAGCACCTCCGACGCGGGCGTCTCGACACCGTCCACCAGCACGGTCCCGACGCCGAGGAAGGTCTGGAAGGCGTGCGCCAGCGGGATGATCTCGCCTGCGCTGCCCAGTCCCGTCCTCGGCACGGCCGGGGTGAATCCCTCGTTCAGCCGGTCGACGAGGAACGTCACCAGTTCCGGGCTCGCGCCCGCCTCCGGCGCGAGGAGATCCCGCAGGCGCACCAGCAGGAGCCTGCGCACCTCCTCGGCCGAGAGCCAGGGCGGACCGCCGACGGCACGGCCGATCAGCAGATTCCGCTGGTGCCCCTCGGGCGTGCCGAGCGCGACCCCGGCGAGCCGTCCCATACCGGTGTTCACGCCGTAGACGGGGCGATCGTCCAGCGCGGCGAGCACACGGGCGCGGTTCTCGCCGAGCCTCGTCAGCAGCGCGGGGTCGATCTCCAGGAACCCGGCCTCGAACGCCGAGTCCAGTTCGAAGTCCTTTGTGGACAGTCTCACTCGACGGGACGCGCGAGACCTTCGATGACCTCAGCGCCGGGCAGGGAGGCGAGGGCCGAGCCCGAGATCAGCAGCTTGCCGCCGCGGATCCCGCTGCCGATGACCAGTTCGGGTTCGTCCGCGACGCGCTGGTCGATCAGGATCGGCCAGCCCTCGGGCAGGCCAACCGGGGTGATACCGCCGTACTCCATGCCGGTGAGCGAGACGGCCTCGTCCATCGGGGCGAAGGACGCCTTGCGCACGTCGAGGCGGCGTTTGATCACGCCGTTCACGTCGGCACGGGTGGTGGCGAGGATCATCGCGGCGGCGAACCGGACCTCACCGGCGCGCTTGCCCGCGACGACAACGCAGTTTGCGGACGCCGACATCGGGGAGCCGTACGCCTCACAGAAGGCGGCGGTGTCGGCCAGTTCGGCGTCGATCTCGACAACGCCGACGGCGTCCGGATCGGAGAGGGAAGCGAGTGCCTTGGCGACGGGCTCGGCGAGCAGGTCCGTGCGCGAGAGGGCGGGGACGGCGGTGAGGCTTCCGGCGATGGTCCAAGTGGTCACGCCGCCACCTTAATCACCAGTTGCGGCCGCCGCGTTGGACCTCGATGAGCTTCGGGCGGACGTCCACGAGGTAGACCAGGACCGCGACGAGCGCGGGCAGCCACAGGATCATGCCGCCGCCGTAGAACTCGAAGAAGGTCATCACGACGGTGGACCCGCCGGTGATGAGCATCCAGATGGGTTTGGTCTTGCGATCGGCGGCCGAATACGCGTCCGCACGCTGCAGCAGCGCGTGCACGAAAGCGAACAGCCCCGTCAGTGCGCCGCCCCAGTGGATGGCGATGAGGATCCAGGTGGCAACGAACACGAAGTCAGCTTACGTCAAACCGGGCGAATGACCCGGGCCCCTGGTACCGAAGCCGGTACCAGGGGCCCTGGGATTCACGCGGACCTTACTTCTCGGTCGGCTTCGGCGCGGTGGCCGGCTTCTTCGCGACCGGGCTGGTGGTGGTGCGGCGCACGGGGGACGTGGTCTTCGGCGCGGTCTTGTTGGCGACCTTGCGCGAAGCCGAGCGGGTCTCGTGCGCGAGGTCGTCGCCGATCTCCTCGACCTCGTCGGCGATCTCGCCGGCGACCTCGGTCACCTTGCGGGCGGTCTTCTCGCCTGCCGAGCGGGTGCCCTTGGTGACCTTGCCGAGCACGGTGTCGATGCGCTCACGGGTGTCCGCGGTCGCGTCCTCGAGCTGCTCGATGGCCTTCTTGACCTGCGGCTGCGCGGCGATCTTGTCCCACGCCTGCTCGCCGGACTCGGCCAGCTTGTTGTACAGCTTCAGCGCGGCTTCGGTGTACTCGTCGATGACCTTGCGCAGCTCGGCCGGGTCCAGCTTCTCGCGGAGGCCCTCGACGTCGTGCGGGAGCTCTTCGATGTTCTTGCGAGCGGTCTCGCCACCCTCGACGACCTTCTCCTTGGCCTTGTTCACGGCGTCGATGACGGCCTGGCCTGCCAGGTTCCCGGCGCCGAGGGCGGCGAGCAGCGGGGTGCGGACCTGGTCGAGGGCGGTGTTCTTGCGGTCGGTGTTGGTGTTCGTGGCCGTGGTCATGCTGTCTCCTTGGGTTCGACTTGATCTGTGGTCGCCGCCCGCTCTGGCTTCGCGGCGGCGTTCTCGCGGCGGAACGATTCGTAGACGTCGAGCAGGACCTGCTTCTGCCGCTCGGTCAGCTCGGTGTCGGCGCGGATCGAGTCGCCGACCGGGCCGCCCGTCGGCAGATCGAGGATTCCCGCTTGCACGTAGAGCGCCTCGGCCGAGATACGCAGGCCCTTGGCGATCTGCTGCAGGATCTCCGCGCTGGGTTTGCGGACCCCGCGCTCGATCTGGCTCAGGTACGGATTGGACACGCCGGCGAGTTTCGACAGCTGCCGCAAGGAGATCTTCGCCGTGCTGCGCTGCTGGCGGATGTACTCGCCGATGTCGGAAGCGATGTCCGCGACCTTCTCCATCGGTCCACCCGATGGGGGCTGATCCCGGTCGGTGTCTGACATCGGTCACCTCCTCGCGACGTCTTCAACGCTACGCGCGAGTGCTAGCTATTGCAAGCACTGTGCTTGCAACCATCGGGTGTGTTGCCGCTCACCCCGCTACGCTGGAGGGATGTCGAGTGCGACGCGGCTGCGGCGACGCCTCGTCGAGCATCTGCTCGCCGAAGGCGCGCTGCACGACGCGCGCTGGATGACCGCGTTCCGCACCGTGCCGAGGCACGTCTTCCTGCCGCGGTTCTTCGTCCCGGCGGCGAACGGCTGGGCCGCGATGGAGAACGGCGACGACGGCTGGCTCGAACGCGCCTACTCCCCCGAAGTCCTCGTCGTCCAGCTCGACGACGACTCCGGGCTCTGGGAACGGGCGCGCTACCTGGGCGCGCAGCCGGGGACACCGACGAGTTCGTCCAGCCAGCCGTCGATCATGGCGATCATGCTCGAAGAGCTCCGGGTCGCCGACGGGCACCGTGTACTGGAGATCGGCACAGGGACCGGTTACAACGCCGCCCTGCTGTGCCAACGGCTCGGCTCGGGGCTCGTGTACACAGTGGACATCGACCCGGACCTGGTCGACGCCGCGCGCAAGCGGCTCGCGGAAGCCGGGTACGCGCCTTCGTGTGCCGCGTCCGACGGCGCCGAGGGATTCCCGGCAGGCGTCCTCTACGACCGGGTGCTGTGCACATGCTCGGTGTCGTCGATCCCGCCCGCGTGGCTGGAGCAGACGGTGCCGGGCGGGCTGATCGTCACCACGCTGAACCGGCCGATCGGCGGCGGCCTCGTCCGGATCGTCGCGGGCGAAGGCGCGACAGGACACGGGCGCGTACTCGCCCGCGACGGTCGCTTCATGCCGCTTCGCGCACACAGATTCAAGCCGTCGAAGGTGCCCGACGGCGACCTCGCGTGGCGTCCGACCCGGCTGCCGATGGGAGCCATCACCGAAGTCCGCAGCCGCTTCGAGTTCTTCGCCGGACTCCAGCTTCCCGGGGTGTCGGCGCTGCGGGATGGCCTCGTGCACTCCGACGGCTCCTGGGTGCGGCACCGGAAACGGGGCCGCGAGTTCGAAGTGGCGGAAGGCGGGCCGCGGCGGCTCTGGGAGCAGGTCGAACGCGCGCAGGAGGACTGGCTGGAACTCGGCCAACCCTGGCGGGACCGGTTCGGGCTCAGCCTCGACGGTGACGACCAGGTGATCTGGCTGGACTCACCTGAAGGCAGGACCTGGCCGCTACGACCGTGAGAGCAGGCCCCGTACCCACGTCTCCACGCGGTCGACGGCGGCGTCCACCGGGATGTGGGTGGTGTCGAACAGCTCGACCGGCGGTTCCAGCGACGGCGCTTCCCGCTGCAACCACTCGTTGAACTCCAGCATCTCCTCGACCCGCTCCTCGTCCCACTCGCGCCAGGCAGGCCGGGCCAGCAAACGCTTGCGCAGGGCTTCGGGCTCGCTGACGAGCGCCAGGTAGTGGATGTCGGAGAAGAAGACGCGCTCGGGCAACTGCTCGAACTCGGGCGGCGCGACGGTGCCGCAGAGCACGACCGGCCGCCCGTTCTGGTGCAGCATCGCCGCCATCCGCAGCCAGGTCGAGCGGAACGCGGGATGGCCGGGGACGTCGTCGCGCAACGCCCCGGTCCACAGCACGTCCTGCTCGACCACGAGCGCGAGGTCGCCGAGCCGGTCCGCCAGGCGCGGCCCGACCGTCGACTTGCCTGCCCCGCTCGGCCCGGTCAGCGCGAACAGCGGGAGCCGCCGGAACGGCCACCGGTGCGCGCATTCCGCGCACACCAGCAGCCCTCCGCTCTCGACTTGTGGCCGTTCGGCACGATCACCGCAGGCCGGGCAGATCTTGAGATCGAGGACCACGGTCAGTCGAAGAGGCCCTCGAGGAAGCCGCCCTTACGACGCTTGCCGTGGTGGCCGTACCCGTGCGGGGAGTCGGCGTGGCCGCGGTAACCCTTGGGCGAATCCGCGTAACCGCCGCCCCGGTACCCCTTCGGCGAGTCGGCGTACCCGCCGCGGTGCGGGCGCGGGGAGTCCGGGCGGCCGTAGTGCGGCGCCGGCGCGTGTCCACCTCCCTGGTACGGCGGTGGCGGCTGGTGCCCGCCGCCGCCGTAGTACGAGTTCTCGGCACCGGCGATGGCTTCCAGCTCGCCCCTGTCCAGGAAGATGCCGCGGCATCCCTGGCACTGGTCGATGTGGACACCGTTCTTGTCGACGGTCTTCATGGCGTTCTGGCACTTCGGACAAATCACGTATCAGAGATTACGCATTTTTCGCGGCCGAGGTCAGCAGGCGCACAGACAAAACGGATGACCGGCCGGATCCGCGTACACCCGGAAGGTCTTCGGGGAGTCGTCGAGCAGCTTCGCACCGATGGCCAGCGCGCGCTCGTGACCGGCTTCGAGATCGGTGACGTCGAGGTCGACGTGCGCCTGCTGCGGGTTCTCCGCCGACGGCCACGCGGGCGGCCGGTAGTCGGGCACCCGCTGGAACGAGAACCGCGCGCCACCCTCCGGGTTCCGCAGCGTCACCCAATGGCCGTCCGCGGCGACTTCGGCCGCCTTCCAGTCGAGCAGCTCGCGGTAGAACTCCGCCAGCGCGACCGGGTCCGGGCAGTCGAGGGCCACCGCGCCGAAGGTCGGTACCGCACCCATGGTTCAGCCTCCACAATGATCGAGTAACCAGTGAACGGAGTATGCGGGTTATCGGAGCCGATGACAACCGGTCTCGCCCGTACACTGGGCGAGGTGAACACCGACGCGTCCCTGGTGGTCGAGTTTTTGAACACGGTGAACGTCGACCGCGGCACCGACCTCCTGGACGATCTGGAGACCTGGCAACGCTGGGCCCGCGATCACCGGCTGCGAGCGGATACCCCCGCGGCCGCACGCGAAACCCGGGACGCGCTGCGCTCGGCGATCGGCGATCCGCGGCTGCCCCGGCTCGGCCTGCGCGCGCCGGCGGAGATCGTCCTCGGCCCGGCAGGCCCGCTCCTGGTCGCGGAATCGGTCAGCGAAGCGGTGATGGCGGCGTCGACCCGGCTGACCGTGCTCGGCGAGTGGATCCGGCTCAAGATCTGCCCGGCGGACGACTGCCTGTGGGCCTTCTACGACGAATCACGCAACCGGTCGCGGACGTGGTGCTCGATGCGGTCGTGCGGGAACCGGGAGAAGGCGCGGGTCTGGCGGGCGCGGACGGCGGACGTCTCGACCTGAGAGCACTCCGGCGGCGCGGGGAGGCTGCGGTGACCGGTCGGTACAGGTGGTCATGAGTGCTCGCTGATCCGGGCCGCCGCGGGGCCCTTCCGGGTGTCGCGAAAGCCACTTTCGCGACGTCTGATGTCCCGAAAGTGGCTTTCGCGACACGGCCGCTGGCCCTCACACCCGGGGCGACCACAACTTCTGGTGTCACCCACCCCCGAGTTACCCCCAGGGGTTGTGCACACCGTTAGGCCAAAAACGTGAAATGTTGTGGATAACCCTGGGGATGACTCCACTTCCTGTGGACAACTCCCGGTAAGGCCTCCGGAGTGTGGTATAGGCGTCGCCGCTCAAAAGAGCAGCTGCGCGACCGCGTAGATGACCAGACCGGCGAGCGCGCCGACCACCGTGCCGTTGATCCGGATGAACTGGAGGTCCCGGCCCACCTGGAGCTCGATCTTGCGCGAGGTCTCCTCGGCGTCCCAGCGCTGCACGGTGTCGGTGATGATCCCGGTGATCTCGCGGGAGTAGTTGGTGACCAGATAGGCCGCCGCGCCCTCCACCCAGTTGTCCACTTTGGACCGGATGTGGTCGTCCGAGACCAGCCGCTCACCCAAGGCCTCGAGCCCGGTGCGCACCCGGCGCCGCAGCTCGCTCGACGGGTCCTCGGCGGCGTTGAGCAGCATCTCCTTGGCCGTCGCCCATGCCGAGCCGATCAGCTTCTGCACCTCGTCGTGCCCCAGCATCTGGGATTTGACCTGCTCGGCGCGTGCCATCACCTCGGGGTCGGTCTGGAGGTCCTGGGCGAACTCGCCGAGGAACTTGTCCAGCGCCAGCCGCATGGGGTGGTTGACGTCGGTCTTCACCGCCCACACGAACGAGAGCACCTCGCCGTAGACCTTGTCCGCGAGCATCTCGTCGACGAACTTCGGCGACCAGCTCGGCGCCCGGTCCGAGACCACGCGCAGCATCGTCGTGTGGTTGTCGCGCACCCATTCGTAGGCGCGGTCGCACATCAGGTCCACCAGCTTGTGGTGCGCCCCGTCGGCGAACACGCCCGCCAGGATCTTACCGAGCGGCGGTCCCCACGGCTTGTCCACGATCCGCTTGACCACGGCCTGTTCCATGATCGCCTGGACGTCCTCGTCGCGGAGCACCTTGACGGCGGCACGCACGACGGTGGCCAGCTCAGAGGTCACGCGTTCGGCGTTCTTCGGCTGCGAGAGCCAGCCGCCGAGCCGCTTCGAGACCTCGACCCGGCTCAGTTTCTCGCGGATCACGGCCTCGGACAGGAAGTTCGAGCCGACGAAGTCACCGAGGCTGCTGCCCAGCGCGTCCTTCTTGTTCGGGATGATCGCGGTGTGCGGGATCTTGAGCCGCAGCGGATGCCGGAACAGCGCCGTCACCGCGAACCAGTCCGCGAGCGCGCCGACCATCCCGGCTTCGGCGGCGGCACGGACGTAGCCGACCCAGCCCGGCCAGCCCTCGGCCTCGGCCCAGCTGGTCAGCAGGAAGATCACCGTCGCACCGAGCAGGAACGACAGCGCGACCATCTTCATCTTGCGCAGGCCGCGGCTCTTCTCCTCCTCTGCGGCGGTTCCACCTGGAGGATCGGCTGGGGTCACCTTGGCGGGCGTCAGTTGCTCCACACGGCCATTGTCCGTGAGGATGGCTGATCGTGCGCGAACCTGTCCTCGTACCCCGCCTCCAGCCCTTCACGTCGACCATCTTCGCGGAGATGACGGCACTGGCCGTCCGCCACGAAGCCGTCAACCTCGGCCAAGGTTTTCCCGACACCGACGGGCCTGCCGGAATGCTCGACGCCGCCAAGAACGCGCTGTTCGGGGGTGCGAACCAGTATCCGCCGGGTCCCGGACGACCGGAATTGCGCGCGGCGATCGCGCGACACCGGCTCCGGTACGGCGTCGAATACGACCCCGGCACGGAGATCCTGGTCACCGCCGGGGCCACCGAGGCCATCGCGGCGTCGCTGATCGCGCTGACGCAGGCGGGCGACGAGGTCATCGTCATCGAGCCGTACTACGACTCGTACGCGGCCGCCGTCGCCATGGCGGGGGCCGAGCGGCGCGTCGTCGGCCTTGTCGAACGCGACGGCCGGTTCGCGCTGGACGTCGAGGGCCTGCGCGCCGCGGTGACCGACCGGACCAGGGCGATCCTCGTCAACTCGCCGCACAACCCGACCGGCACGGTGTTCACACGCGCCGAACTGGAAGCCGTCGCCGCGCTCTGCGTGAAACACGACCTGATCGCCATCACCGACGAGGTGTACGAGCACCTCGTCTTCGACGACGCCGAGCACATCCCGCTCGCGACCCTGCCCGGTATGCGCGATCGCACGGTTTCGATCTCCAGCGCGGGCAAGACGTTCAACTGCACCGGCTGGAAGATCGGCTGGGTCTGCGCGAGCCCCGAACTGGTCGCGGCGGTGAAGGCGGCGAAGCAGTTCATCACCTTCGTCTCCGGCGGCCCGTTGCAGCCGGCCGTCGCCCACGCGCTGGACCACGAACTGCCGTGGGCCGAGGAGCTGCGCACGAGCCTCCAGGGCAAACGGGATCGGCTCGCGGCCGGCCTCAAGGAAGCGGGGTTCGCGGTCCGGCCGACCGCCGGGACGTACTTCATCTGTGTCGACGTCCGTCCGCTCGGCTTCGACGACGCCGCGGAACTGGCCTGGGAACTCCCCGAACGGGTGGGTGTGGCGGCCGTGCCCGTAAAGGTGTTCACCGATCACCCGGAAGAGTGGAAACACCTGCTGCGTTTCGCGTTCTGCAAACGCAACGAGGTCATCGACGAAGCGGTCACCCGATTGCGCAAACTGCGGTGACTCGTCCGATGTCCATCAGGCCCAGCCGCCCTTTTCAAGAGCCCTTCTGAGCCGATCCAGACACCGTCTTCGCACCCTGCCGACACTGGCCGGGCTGATCCCCAGCTCCCCCGCGAGCTGGGCGTAGGACAACTCCGGCCGGTGCGCGAGCAGCCACATCAACCGCCGGTGCAGATCCGGCAGAAGGTCGACCGCGGCCCACAGTGCGCGGTCGCGTTCGGCGCGGACGACCTCCGCCTCCGGGGTCGTGTCCGGAGGCGGGAGCGGACGCGGCGTTTCACGCCTGTTCCTGGTGATCATCCGGAGCGCGCGGCGCCGCGCGGTGGTCGTCAGCCAAGCCCGGAGCTTCGCTTCGTCACGCAGCGCGCCCGGCGCGCGGAGCAGTTCCAGCCAGGCGTCCTGGCAGACGTCCCTGGCGTCGGCTTCGCTCAGCCGGTAGACCTTCAGCGCGCTGAGCACCGCCGCCGAAACCGCTTTCACATCCCACATCGCGGACTCTCCTCTCCGGGCGGCTCGCGTCCGCCGCTTCGATCACCGAACGCGACTTCGACGGCACGCACCGCAGCAGGGATCCAGAAAAGGTCAGGTCACCGAGGATTTGAGTAGTTCCACCCGTGCCCGGATGGCCGCACGGCACACACCGAGAGTGATCAACTTCGGTACTCCAGGCACCGGAGCCGGTTGCGTCGTTCCGCCTAACGGGCTGGATCGGCGGCGGCTGAGGTGAAACACTCCCCTCCGGTGCTAAAACTGGTGCAGCCCCGGGGGAACTGCGACCTGACCGGAAGAGACCCCAAGCAAGATCGGACTCACGCGGAGAACGTGGGTTTCAGGCGCGGACGGTGGTGATTGCTGTGAGTGGTCCGGCAGTCGTGCGCCGTCGCGGCCTCGTCCCCCCGAAAGCGGGAGCGCGAATCCTTTTCGCGGGCGGGCTGGCACTCACGGGCTGGCTCCTCGGCGCCGTCTTGAGCACGCCGGCTTCGGCCGAGGAACAGACTTCCGCGACGCCGGAGACCTCGGTGGTCCAGCCGTCGCACGAAAAGACGACTACGCCAAAAGAGTCCACTTCGGACTCGAGCGAGACCGGAACCTCGAAGGCCGAGTCGGCGCAAGAAGAGCCCGTTCCCACGCTCGTCCCCGCAAAGAGCGAAGAGCCTGAGGCCGCCGTCGAAGAGAAGGCCGTTTCGAGCACGAGTTCCGTCGAAAAGACCACGAAGCCCCAGGCCGCCAACGGTTTGCTGGGCGGCCTCATCGGTGGCGTGCTGGACATCGTCACGCACACGGTCGGCGGCGTCGTCGAAACCGTCGGCGGGGTCGTCGGCGGAATCAGCGAAGAGGTCGTCGTGCCGATCGTCACGCCGGGCCCTTGCTGCACTTCGGACAAACCGGTGATCCTGCCGGGCGTCGGCGACACCCTCGACCCCGTCTTCGGCGGCGGCTCGGGCGACTCGGCGAGTGGCTCGGTCACCATCGCCGTGCCGGTCAAGGCCACGACGCCGGGCCCGTCCGCGCCGAGCACACCGGACCCGCGTCCGCTCGTCCCCGCCGAGGCTCCCGCTCCGGCGACGACCGTCCAGAACCACCGTGTCGCCCTGCCCACCCGGATCAAGTCCGACGACCGGCCCGCTCCGGCGGCCCCCGTCGAGTCCGACACGCACGCGTCCCCGGACGGCGGCGGCTCGGGCGGCGGAGGAGGCCTGCCGAACACCCCGGTGGCCCCGCTCGCGCCCACGACGACCGCCCAGCCAGGGCACGACCACTCCGGCGGCGGCCGCGGGCCGCTCGCCGTGCTCGACTCCGGAATCCCCGCCACGCAGCTGAAGCTCCTCGGGACCGGCTGCGACCACGAAGGCGAGCGCACCGGCAGGGAAGCCGCGCTTCCCGCCACCTCCCCCGACTGACCTGACCGGGTCGCCGGGGAGAACCACGTCCAAACCAAGATCAACTTCGGTTTTCGACGTCTCCTGAAATCCCTGGCACAAGTCGCGTTTCCGCCTGCCCTCAGTCAGGTTTTCCCGTCTTTCCGAACGGCCGACCGCGCCCGGCCGGTTCGGATCCCGGCCCCGGCGCCGCGCTGCCCCTGCGGCGCCGGGACCAGCACAGGGTGGACTTCGGGGGTTTCTGCTCACCGCGCCGAGCAGGAACCGGCCAAGCTCGAAGACCACCTGAACCGCGGGCGGTTCCCGGCACGTCGAGGGGCTGTGCCGGGTAACCGCCGCGGTGCCCGTTCCGAGGTTTCGACTTCGGGGCGGGCCGGATAGCCGGTGCGCTGGTCGTGCGGCGCCGATGCCCTCCCTGGAGCATCGGCCGCCCCGCCGGCGCACCGGCTATTTCCGTTTCCGGCCCCGCAATTCGTCACCTACTTGCGCTGGTCACCCACGGAACGGCCGCAAGTAGGTGACGAATTGCGGCGGGGTCAGGTGACCTGGACGGCTACCGGGGCGGCCGTGGCGGGAGTCGCGGACACCGAAGCGGCGGCCGCGCCCAGCCGCCGCACGGCCTCGAAGAGCCTGTCGGCCGGAAGCGCGTACGGCAGCCGCAGCCAGCGCTCCAGTCCACCGTGGACGCCGAACCGGGAGCCCGGCGCCACCTGCACCCCGTGCCCCGCCGCGGCGACAGCCAGCCGCGTGCTCATCGGCTCCGGCAGACGGCACCACAGCGAAAGCCCGCCCGGCGGCACGGTGAAAGTCCACTCGGGGCAGTACCAGTTCAGCGCCCCGGTCAGCGCGTCGCGCAGGGCCCGCGTCTCCTCGCGACGGTGCGCCAGCGCGGATCCGCCGTCGTCGAGCAGCTCGGCGAGGACGAGTTGCTCGAAGACCGGAGAGCCCAGATCGACGGCGAAACGGGCCGCGACCAGCCTGCCGATGACGTCCTCCGAAGCACGGATCCAGCCGAGTCGCAGCCCGGCCCAATGCGACTTCGACGCCGAGCCGATCGTGATGCCGAGATCGCCCGCGAACGCGCCGAGCGGCGGCGGGCCGTCGGCCGGATCGCCTTCGAGGTCCAGTTCGACCAGCGTCTCGTCGATGATCGACGGCGTCCGCGCGCGGCTCAGTGCGGCCGCGAGCCGCTCCCGGCCCGCCGCGTCCAGTCGGAGTCCGGTCGGGTTCTGGAAATCCGCGACGAAATACGCGAGCCTCGGCGCGGACTGCCTCAGCGCGGCCTCGATCCCGACGACGTCCCAGCCCGTGGCCGGGTCCAGCGGCACCGGTACTCCGATGGCGTGCGCGGCGCCGATGGCTTCGAGCGCGTTCGGATACGTCGGCTGCTCGACCAGCACCCGGTCACCCGGACCGGCCAGCATCCGCAGGACTTGCACGAACGCGTGGTGCGCCCCGTTGGTGATCATCACCTGGTCGGCCTTGGTCGGCAGGCCGCGTTCGGTGTAGCGGCGGGCGATCCGCTCGCGCAGGATCCGCAGGCCACGTACGTGATAGCCGTTCTCGCCGAGGTGGTCCGCCAGCGCCTTCCGCGCGGCGTCCACGGCGGGGACCAGGCCAGCGATGGCGGGCGGGCAGGCCTGGGCGAGGTCGATGAGGCCTTCCCCGGACGGCAGCATCGCCTCCCGGCCCCGGCCACCGGGTGACGCGATCCAGGATCCGGCGCCGCGACGGCTGGCGACCAGGCCGTCGGCCCGCAGTTTGTCCAGCGCGGCACCGATCAGGGTGCGGCTGACGTCGAGGGCGTCGGCGAGCTCCCGTTCGGCCGGGAGTTTCGTGCCGAGCGTGAGCCTGCCGTCGAGGACCAGCAGTTCGACCGCCGCCGCGAGGTCCGCGGCGCCGTGACGAGAACCACTCTGCCGCCAACTTCCCAGCAAAGTGGCCAATTTCAGGCCCGAAACGCGTCCAGTCAGCGGGATCAGCGGTTCCATAAGGCCAATTCTTGCAGATTGGCCATGGTCAAGAAAGCCGCTTACCCCTGATGGTGCACTCGTGGCACTTACACTCGATCTCCGACCCGTGGGCATCTCCCACGACACCACCCGCCGTTCGATCCAGCTCGTCGGCGGTCTCGCCCTCTATGGCGGCAGCATGGCCATGCTGACCAGGTCGGGCCTCGGCCTCGACCCGTGGGACGTGCTCCACGAAGGCCTGATGAAGATCACCGGTCTCTCGTTCGGCACGGTCACCGCGTTCGCTTCGGTCGCGGTGCTGCTGCTGTGGATCCCCCTGCGGCAGCGGCCCGGCATCGGCACCGTCGCCAACATCGTGGTCATCTCGCTCACCGTCGACCTCGTGCGGATCTTCCTTCCCGAGCAGCACGTGCTCGGCTGGCAGATCCTCAACCTGGTCGCCGGTGTCGTACTCAACGGCCTCGCCGCCGCGATCTACGTCGGCGCGCGACTCGGCCCTGGTCCTCGCGACGGGCTGATGACCGGTTTCGCGGCCCGGACGGGCAAGTCGATCCGGCTTGTCCGGACCCTCATCGAGATCACCGTGCTGGCCGCCGGCTGGCTGCTCGGTGGCACCGTCGGCGTCGGCACGATCCTCTACGCGCTCGCCATCGGGCCGCTCACGCAGGCGTTCCTTCCGTTGGTCGCCTGGCGTGAGCGCGCTGAGAGCTGAAGCCGGAATCCGGTCACCCATCGCTGAATGAACCCCACCTGCTCGTGAGGTTGGTGGGACCCGCTCGCCCGAACTGCCGCCGCCGCTCGTAGTCCCGTCAGGACCCGAATTCGCCAACAACGCCGGACCTGATGCGTCGCGAAAGCCACTTTCGGGACGTCAGATGTCGCGAAAGTGGCTTTCGCGACACGTGCTGTCGCGTGATCCTGCAGGTCTTACCCGTGACCGGACGGCGGTCACGCGAGATCGCCGTCTGAGGAACGAAACCAAACGCCAAGCAAGCAGGATCACGCGACGCTAGCTGGCCGCGCGTCGCTCCAGCAGGCGGCGGACGGCGAGGTAGTCGATGCCCCGCTGGGCGAGGACATCGGCGGCCACGCCGGGGATCGAGGTCAGCGCGAGCAGGAAGTGCTCGGCGTCGATGCGCTTGTCCCCGACGTCGATGGCTTCACGAAGGCTCTTCTCCAGCACCTTCTTCGCCTCCTGCGTGAAGGGCCGGTGGCCGCGTTTGCTCCGCGCCCCACCGGTCAACGCGCCCTCGCCGTGGGTCTGCTCGACCCGCTCGACGATGTGCTCGACGTCGATGCCGAAGCCGGTCAGCGCTTCGACATCGGCGTCGCTCATCCCGCCCCGCCGGCGGACCCGCCGGAGGTCGTCGGCCAGTTCTTCCGCCGGGCAGCCCAAGGTGGCGAGCAGGCCCGCGTTCAGGGACAGCGAGGTCAGCAGGTGGAGCGCGTCGACGTTCGCGGACTTCTCGTCCGACGCGACACGCTGCGACCCGAGGACGATCTCGCGGGCTTCGGGGCTGAAGCGTTCGAACATCAGTGCCTCCCGTACTTCTTGTGGACCGCTTGCCTGCTGACCCCCAGCTCGGCCGCGATCTCCTGCCAGGACCAGCCGTGCACCCGCGCGCTGCGGACCTGCACGGCCTCGAGTTGTTCCAACAGCCGGCGCAAGGCGGCGACGGCGCGCAACCCCACGCGGGGGTCGCGGTCACCGGCTCGCGCGGCCAGGTCTGTCGCTTCGGTCATGATGTCAACCTACGTTGACATGACACCGGTGTCAACGCCAGTTGACAGTTAGGGTCGTGGCATGGTCGAAATCGCAGTGGCGGAAAGGGACGGAGTAGGCGCGGACGGAGCACCGCGCCCGACCGAAGACCACGTCGCCGTACTCGGCAACGCCGTGGTGGTGCTCGACGGCGCGACCTCGCCGCATCCGGATCTGCCGTCCGGTGGCTGGTACGCGAGCCTGCTCGTGCACAGCCTGTCGCAGGCGCTGAGCGCGGAACCCCGGGCGGATCTCTCGGTCCTGCTGGCCGAGTCGATCGCCGACGTCGCACGGCGCGAAAGCCTCGAACCGGGGCGCTCGCCGTCGAGCACGGTCGCGATCGCGCGCTGGACGGACGACACCGTCGACGGGCTGGTGCTCGCCGACAGCCCGATCGTCGCCTTCCGGCCTTCGGGCGCCGACCCGCTCACCGACGACAGGCTGGTCTCCCTTCGCGACGGCGGTCAGCTCCGCACCGGCGCCGACGTCCGCGCGAAACGCAACGCGCCGGACGGCTTCTGGGTCGCCGAGGCGGAACCGAAGGCGGCCACCGAGGCCGTACGCCGCAGCTGGCCACGCTCCGAGGTCGAGGCCCTGCTGCTGGCGACGGACGGCGTCGCGATCGGTGTCGACGAGTACGAACTGTTCGACTGGCCGGAAGTGCTCGCCATCAGCCGGAAGCGTGGCCCGGACGCGGTACTCGACGCGGTGCGCACGGCGGAGAAACAGGACCCGGACGGCGACCGCTGGCCCCGCGCGAAAAGGCACGATGACCAGCTACTGGTACTGGTCGAGCTAGGGGTAGCCCCAGGGTAAAACCGGGGGCTTCCCGGATCGGAAATCCGCGGCCTCGCGAGCACGCTGAACGCATGACGTTCCCTGGGGAGTCCTCGCGTGCCAGACCTTGGCTGATCGCGTCGGCGGTGGCCATCGGCTGGGCGGTGTTCACGATGGTCGTGCTGCACCTGATCAGTTCACGCGATCCAGTGTTCGACACGTTGTCGAGTTACGCCTACGTCGACCGCGGCACGGGCATGCTCGGCGCGAGCGTGCTGTCGCTGTCCATCGGCTCGCTCACCGCGCTCGGCGCGCTGGCCGCGGCCGGGATCCAGCTCAGCCGCACCACGAAACTGCTCTTCGTGCTGTGGTCGCTGGGGCTGGCGGCGGCCGCGATCTTCCCGGCGAGCTACCCCGAATTCCCGGACCCGGTCAGCGGCGAGATCCACCTGTACGCGTGCCTCATCGCGTTCCTCAGCCTGCCCGCCGCCGGGTTCAGCCTGCGCGACAACCTGCGCGGCACCCCCGCGGCCAGGCAGATCGGCCGCCTCGCCTGGGGCAGCGCGGCCGGGCTGATCGTCTTCGGGCTCACCTTCATCTTCGTGCGCCTGTCCGACATCCCGTTCTTCATGACGCTGACCGACATCGCGCCGGTCGGCGTCGCGCAGCGGCTTTCACTGGTGGCGCACGTGATCCTGATCGGCGGGATGCTGAAGGTCGCGTCAGCGGCCCAGCGTGCCGGTGAATTCGGGCGCGTAACCGTAGAGGCCGGGCAGACCACCCGTATGCAGGAAAACGACGTGCTCCTCGGCCGCGAAATGGCCTTCGGCGGCCCAATCGACCAGCGTGGCGGCCACCTTGCCGGTGTACACGGGATCAAGCGCGATCCCTTCCGTACGGCCGAAAAGCCGCACCGCGTCCCACGTCTCGGCGGTCGGGATCCCGTAGCCGGGGCCGATCGCTCGGTCGTCGATGCGCAGTCCTTCGAGTGACGGCGGCTCGGTCCCCAGCAGTGCGGAGACCGCGGTGGTGAGGTCGGCCAGGTTGTCCAGGGCCTCGTCGACCGGATGGCTGACGCAGGCGATGTCGAGTGTCAGCCAGTCGAGCTTCGCCGTCCCGACGAGGAGCCCGGCCGCGGTCCCGCCGCTGGCGTGCGGGACGACCAGCCGCGCCTTGGTGATGCCGCGGTCGGCGAGTTGCCCGGCGATTTCGTGTGCGGCCGTCGCGTACCCGAGCGCCCCGACGGCGTCAGAGCCTCCGACGGGGAAGGTGGCCACCTTGCGCCCCTCGGCCGCGGCCTCGGTGATCAGCCGGTCGTAGGTCCCGCCCGTCTCCTCCCCGTCGCGGCAGACATGCACGTTCGCGCCGAAGAGGTGATCGAGCAAGACGTTGCCGGACCGTTCGTACGCGTCGCCGTCACGAGGAACCTTCGCGGTGAGCACGAGTTCGCACCGCAAGCCCAGCTTCGCGCAGGCCGCGGCGGTCTGGCGGCCGTGGTTGGTCTGCAACGCGCCGAAGGTGATCACCGTGTCGACGCCCGCCTCGATCGCCGCGCCGAGCAGGAACTCGAGTTTGCGCAGCTTGTTGCCACCCAGGCCGAGCGGATGGACGTCGTCCCGTTTGAGCAGCAGGTTCGGCAGGCCGAGAGCCTCGCCAAGCCGGGGTGCCGGATGCAGCGGCGTCGGGTACCCGCCGAGGTCGACGCGGGGGAAGCGATCGAAGTTCATGCAGGTCACGTAACCACATCGAGGCCCACCCGGTGGTATCGTTCGTTTGAACGAACGAGACACGCAGGGGGAATCATGACCACCTCGAAACCAAGCCTCGCGTTCACCGGCCTCGTTGAACAGGCCTCGATGCTCGCCAGCGGAGCCACGACATCTGTCGAGCTCACGCGCTTGGCGCTCGAGCGAGCCGAAGCAAGCCAGCCGACTCTCAACGCCTTCAAGTGCCTTCGCCACGAAGAAGCCCTTCGCGAGGCCGAGGACGCCGACCGGCGCCTGGCCGCCGGTGAGACCGCTCCCCTGCTCGGCGTCCCCACCGCGATCAAGGACGACCTCGACGTCACCGGCCTGCCGACGGCGTTCGGCTGCGACGGCGACTTCTCCCCCGCGACAGCGGACTCCCCGCCCGTCGCGGCGCTCCGCCGGGCGGGCGCGGTGCTCATCGGCAAGACCAACACTCCGGAACTCGGCCAGTGGCCTTTCACCGAAGGCCCGGCGTTCGGCGCGACCCGCAATCCGTGGGACCCCGAGCGGACCCCTGGCGGTTCCTCAGGCGGCGCGGCGGCGGCCATCGCGTCGGGGGTGATCGCCGCCGCGCTGGGTTCCGACGGGGCCGGGTCGATCCGGATCCCGGCCGCGTGGACCGATCTGGTCGGGATCAAACCGCAGCGTGGCCGCGTCCCGACCGAACGCGAACTCTTCCACGGGCTGACCGTGGTCGGCCCGCTCGCGCGCACCGTCGCCGACGCGGCCCTGCTGCTCGACGTCGCGGCCGGCACCGGGACCGCGTTCCAGGCGGCCGCCCGCCGCGAACCGGGCCGGATGCGCATCGGGCTGTCCACGCGGATCCCTTTCACCGCCACGAAAACCCGGCTCGACCCGCAAGCGCACGCGGCCGTCGTCCGGCTCGCGGAGCGGTTCGCCGAACTCGGCCACGAGATCGTCGAGGTCGAACCGGACTACCGGCTGATCGGCCTCACCTTCCTGCCGCGTTCTCTCGTCGGCGTGCGTGACTGGTCCCGTCGCGTCCCGGATCAGGCCAGGCTCGACCCGCGCACGCGGGCCAACGCGCGGCAGGGCTCGGCGCTCGCCGGTCCGGCGCTGCGGCTCGCGCGGGCCACGGAACCGTTGCTGCAACGGCAGATCGGCTCGGTGTTCGGCCGGGTGGACGTCCTGCTCACGCCGACCACCGCGACGCCGCCGCCGCGGATCGGCACCTTCGACAAGCTCAGCGGCTGGCAGACCGACCAGGCCATGATCGCCGCGTGCCCCTACGCTTGGCCGTGGAACGTGCTGGGCTGGCCGGGGGTCAACGTGCCCGCCGGGCCGAGTCCGGAAGGCCTGCCGCTCGGCGGGCAGCTGCTCGGCCCGTCGCACTCCGAGGAACGGCTGATCTCGCTGGCCGCGCAACTGGAAAAGGTCGAACGGTGGCAGGACCGCAAACCCGAGACCGCTTGGTGAACACCCGCGAGACGATCCTCCACGCCACACTCAAGGTGGTCGGGGAACAGGGCGTCGGCGGGCTGACCAACCGCCGGATCGCGCGGCAGGCCGAGGTCTCGCTCGGCACGCTGACCTATCACTTCCCCAGCCAGACC
This sequence comes from Amycolatopsis sp. cmx-11-12, assembly GCF_046269425.1. NCBI lineage: Bacteria > Bacillati > Actinomycetota > Actinomycetes > Pseudonocardiales > Pseudonocardiaceae > Amycolatopsis > Amycolatopsis sp. cmx-11-12. The sequence continues at coordinate 428,617 of NZ_JADNQM010000002.1, forward strand.
GCGTTGCTGCGCGAGGCGATGCTGTTGTTCGCCGAGGAGGAGACCTCGAAGCTGACGGGGTTCGTCGACGCCTACCGCGAGAAGGGCCTGAGCGTCGAAGAAGCGGCGACCGTGGTCGAGCAGGTGATCGCGCAACTGCCCTTCGGCACCGACGAACTCGGCGCGCACGAGCTGTACTTGCAGGCAGCGCGCGATCCAGGACTCCAGGACGCGGCCGCGCGGTGTTTCGCCGCCTACGACGAACTCTCGCTGGTGATCCTGCGGACGCTGGGTGTGCCGTCGCCCGAGCGGCTGACCGGTCCGGTCGTGGCGCTGATCGCCGGGCTCCAGTTGCGCAGGCTCGCCACGGGCGACGACGGCGTCCCGGTGGCCCTGCCCTTGATGATGCTCATCCGCGGCGCGTCATGACCGGCCCGCCGATCGTCAAGGGGACGGCGGCGTGGAGGTACTTCGGGGACTTCCGGGCCGGCCTGCTGGCCGGTCAGGTACTGGTGCTGCAGGTCGCGCATCCGGTGGTCGCCGCGGGAGTGCGCGATCACTCCGACTACGTCGAAGATCCGTGGACCCGGCTGATGCGCACGGCCGCGTCGCTGTCCATCTACGTCTACGGCGGCCCGGAAGGCGCTCGCTACGAAGCGGACAGGCTGCGCGCGCTGCACCGCGAGTTCACCGGTGTCGACGCCGACGGCCGTCGGTACAGCGCGCTGAACCCCCGCGCGTACGCCTGGGTGCACGCCACGCTCGTCATGGTTCCCGTTGACACGCAACGGTTCTACGGCAAACCGATGACACCTTCCGAACTGGACGAGTACTACGCGCAGATGTGCGACGTCGGGCGGCTTCTCGGCCTGCGCGAGCAGGACTTGCCGCCGACGTGGCCGGAATTCGAGCGGTACTACGCGGAAACGCTCGACGGCTTCGGGCCGAACGAGACGATCTCGACGTTGTTCGAGACGATCCGGACGGTGAAGAAGCCCTGGCGGTGGCTGCCCGACGCCCGCTGGATCCGGTTGCGGCGATGGCAGTACCTGGCACAGATGTTCGTCATCCGGGGCACGCTCCCACCCGCACTGCGCGACCGGCTCGGTCTACAGTGGACGGATCGGGACCGGCGCCGGTTCGACCGGTTCCGTACCGTGGTGAGGCTGGCCGGCGGCCTGGTGCCGGTGACGTTGCGGTCCTCGCTCGTGCGCCGGATCGGGCGGCTCAACGTCTGGTTCCGGGCGCATCCTCGGGCGTATCGGTTCTTGGGTGGGGTTCAGGGCTCCCCCCACCCGAAGTAAGGGAACCATCCCCTTCACGGGGGACACCGGTTCACCCGGCGCCGTGACGCTTTCCCCGGCCCCGGTCGTTAACTTCAGGCGGGATGGGGAATTCACCGAGGGGGCGGCGCACGGCGCCGCTGGTCATCGCCCGCGTACTCGTGCTCTGTGCGCTGGCGTCGTTGCTGTTGGGCGGCACGGCCCAGGCGGACGGCGTGTCGAGCGGGGCGGACGTCCAGGTCGCGCAGACGCTCGGCACCCGGGATCTCACGATCGTGCTGCGACGGATGGACATCGCGCCCGGTCCACTGCACGTCGACGTCGTCACGCATACCGGGAGCGCGCCGGGAACGCTGAAGCTGCGCGCGTCCACCGCGGGAACGGTGTTTTCCGAAGCCACGGTCCAGCTGGACGGGAAGCCCGGCGCTCATCCGGCGTTGCTGCGCGTCGACCAGCCGGGGCCGTGGGAACTCGGCCTCGACGACGGGACGGACACCGCGTCCGTCCCGTTTCTCGTCCCGGCCAGGGTCATCCCTCCGTGGGAGAAGGCCACCTTCGGCGGTTTCGTCGCCGCGGGGGTGTTCCTGGTGATCGGTCTCGTCGTGGCGATGCGCGTCAAACGACCACAGCTCGCGCTGATCCCGGCTGGCGGCATGGTCGCCGCGCTCGCGGTCGCGATCACCGGGGCGATGCTCTCGGCGTCGACCCCCGCACCGCCCGCGCCGGGCACAGCACTGGATCCGACCATCGACAACATCCAGGACCCGTACGCGAACGCCCAGATGTCCACTGTGGACTTCTCACGACCGCCGGTGAACCTGGCCGTACGGTCTCCGAACGCGCGATCAGGCGGCCTCGCCGAGGTCCGGATCGCCTTGGCCGACGGCGCGACCGGCCGCCCGGTCGACGACCTTCTGGTGCACGACAACGCTTTGATCCACTTCGTCGTCATATCACCGACAGGCAGGCTCTGGCATCTGCATCCGGTGCGCGTCGGCCCCGGTGACTACCGCGTGAAGTTCACGCCACCCGAAGCCGGCACCTACGCCGTCGCCGCGGAACTCGCCCGGCGAGGCGGTGGCGTGCAACTGGTCCGCACCACGATGGCTGTCGCGGCCGGACCGGACTCCCCCGCCGAACCCGTGCCCACCGGGGCGGGAAAGCGAGTCGTCAACGGGAACCCGGTCGACGTCGACGTCAAACCGGGTACACCGACCACCATCACCGCGCGGTTCGGCAAGGCGGATCTCCAACCGTGGCTTGGCATGCTCGGCCACCTGATCGTCGTCGGCCCGATAACCGACGACAGCCGGGTCGGCGCGGATGCCGCTGCCGCGCCGACCTGGGCCCACGTGCACTCGATGATCCCGCAATCGCCCGGTATGCCAGGGAAACCGGACGAGACCGTCGCCGCGTACGGCCCCGACGTCCCGTTCACCTACACCTTCGCCGCACCAGGCAAGTACCGGATCTGGTTGCAGGCCGAACGCGACTACACGGTGCTGACCGTGCCCATGCAGCTCGAAGTCCCGGCGGAAGGGGCACCGCAGTGAATTCCACCGCAGTTAATTCCACAGTGGACAGACGAAAGCCCGTCCTGCTGATCTCGGTGGTCGCCGTGCTCGCGGCGGCGATCGTGGCCTGGCTGGTGTGGCCGAGCGGCGGCGGGGCACAGGTCCAGCGCTCGACGCAGGGTCCGTACACCGTGCAGTTGTCGGTCGAAGATCCGCACCAGGGCGGCAATGTCTTCGCGTTGACCGTCACCGGCGCCGAGCCGGACGTGGTCACCCTCGAACCCGTGATGCCGCAGATGGGGCACGCGCTCGCGCCGTCGCCAGCGATCGCGGAGGCGCCCGGCCGGTATCGCACCGGCGACGTCCTGTTGCCGATGCCGGGGCAATGGGAGATCACCGTTTCACTGCGTGGGCCGTCCGGCGCCACGCAGCACGTTTTTCCTTTGCTGGTCAAGTAAGAGAGGGAGGTCGGGGGTATGGATCTCACCGCGGGAGGAGCGAGGGTCGCCTCGGTGGCGCGAAGTGAGCGCACCGGGCTGATCCCGGCGGGCACCGTGCTGGCCGGATCGGTGATCTCGCTGATCGGGCTGACCTGGGACATCCAGTGGCACGGCGACGTCGGCCCGGACACGTTCTTCACGATGCCACATCTGTTCCTGTATTCGGGCAGCGCGATCTCCGGGCTCGCGAGCCTCGTGGTCGTGCTGATGACCACGGCCGCGCGCCGGGCCGGCCGCCAGGTCGACGCGCGCGTCGGCGGTCGCGCGATCAACGTCTTCGGCAAGGTCTTCGCCGCACCGGCCGGCTACCTGGTGACCGGGACCGGCGCGGCGATGTTCCTGCTGTACGGCCTGTGGGACCAGTGGTGGCACGGCCTGTACGGCTTCGACGCGGTGATCGACTCGCCGCCGCACATCGGGCTGCTGCTGTCGATCACGCTGAGCATCATCGGCACGGTCATGGTGTTCGCGGCGGCGCGGGAGCACCGCTGGGGCACCGTCGGCGTGGTCGGCAGCCTCGGCGTGCTGATCGCGTTCAGCACGGTGACCGTGCTGGGGCTGGAGCAGGTCGACGTCGACGGTCTCGACGTCGTCTCCGTGGGCATCGCGCTGCTTTCGGTGCTGCTTGTCTCGGCGGGCGCCGGATTCTGGGGGCGGCCCGGCGGCGCGATCCGGGTCGCCGCGGCGCTGGCGGTCATCCAGGCGATCACCTGGTGGTTCTCGCCGTGGGCCGCGGAGGCGTACGCGAACGCCGTCGGCCTGCCGATGCGGGACTACATCGACGGCGTGCCCGCGATGCCCGCGATGATGCCGATGGCGTTGCTGCCGATCGCTGCCGTACTCGAAGCGGTCTACCTGCTTTCGCGGCGTGGCTGGTCCGCGGGCCGCGTTTCGGTGCTGGCTGGCGGAATCGGCGGTTTCCTGGTCGGTGCGAGCATGCCGATCCAGAACACCATCGTCTACGGGGGCGACTCCGTCGACTGGGCGGTCGTGTTCGCGACGGCCGCCGTCGGTGCGGTGATCGGGCTGCTCGGCGGGTTCGCCGGGTGGCGCTTCGGCGGGATGCTGCGGCTGCTGGCCCCGGCGAAGGAGGACAACGCGCATGCGTAAGACACTGCTGGCACTGGCGGCGGCGATCGGGTTGCTGTTCGCGACCACTCCCGCGGCGAACGCCTACGAACCGGTGAACATCGTCCACACCGAACGGGTGCAGGTCGGCCCGTACGGGATGACGGTCGGGTTCAGCACGTGGCCGTTGCGTGCCATGCAATCGCTGGACTTCACGTTCATCCCGGACGACGGGATCGCCGGGAAGTCGGGGACGCTCGCGTTCGTCAATCCGGAGACCGGGCGGCTGGGCCGCCCGCAGCCGCTGGCGAAGCATCCACGGAAACTGGAGGTGTGGGGACTGGATATCCGGGCCCTCCAGACAGAGGGCTCGTGGACGTTCCGGTTCGAGCTCGACGGGCCCGCGGGCAAGGGCGCGGGGGAACTCCGCGACCTGACGGTGCTCGAACAGCCGGGGCCGCCGATGGCGGTGAGCTGGTCGATCAGCCTGATCCCGCTGATCGTCCTGGCCGTCCTGATCACCGTCGCCTGGCGCAGGACCAGATCCAGGTTGCGTGGAAGCGGGCTCCCTGCGGCGGTGTGACTCGAAGTGACCGAAGATCGGATGGCTCGCGTGTCCCGATGGGGCACGCGAGCCTTTCGTCATGGGCTCAAATCGAACTGTCCGGCCTTGACCGCCTTGAGGAAGGCGTTCCACTCACCGGAATCGAAGACGAAGACGGGACTCTCGGCCAGTTTGGTGTCACGCACCCCCACCAGGCCTTCCCTGCCCAGGTTGACCTCGACACAGTTCCCCCCGTTGGGCTCGCTCGCGAAGGACTTCTCCCACGCGGCGTCGTCGAACAGCGACACGGCCGTGGTCGGATCGTAATCCGCCGCCGATGGATAATCGGCCATTGGTCGTACCTCCGAACGTCGGTCGGGGGTGCGGGTCGCGACCTGCGCGAACCGTCACGGTCCCGGCTTCTCCCTGCCTCAACGGGACTATCCCGCACGGCCAAGTGGGTGATCAACTCCGCCCACTCTCGACATGAAGATTATTCCAGGAGTAGGATTAATCGCAGCGGCCGGGGCTCGGTTGTTGGTGAATCGCTCGCAGTATGCAAAAACCTCGGCGACAGGCGTCACCGAGGCGGCGTTAGCAGGGAGTTTCGCCGTTCCGGCAGGGCACCGACGGCAGGTGACCGGCAGGGGCAGCACCCCGCGGCGCATGACCACCCACCGCCGACCTCGTGGGGGAGGATCAGCGTGATCATTCAGGACACCATGCCTGCGACGGTACTCGCCGTCGGCAGGCTCATGGCCGGTACGGCAGGCGAGAGCCGCCGCTCCGCGCACCTTTTCGACCTGCACTCCAGGGGTTCGCACCCCGAGTTCCTGCACGCCCGTTGCGGCGCGGCGATGCCTTACGACCACTTGGAATGGATCCCCGTCGGTTCGGGGATGCCGTGTGAGCGTTGTCTCGGCTTGGCCGGTTCGGCCGAGCAGACGCGGTTGCCGCGTCCGAGCCGGGGGGTGTGACCGGGATGGCCGTCCGTCTCACCACGCTGCTGTTCCGCCGTGAGGACGAACGCCTTGCCTCGGCGAAGCACCGCAACATCGGACTCGAACTCCGCCAGCGTTTCGGGTTCAGCCTCATCCAGGCCCCGCTGCGCAAGCAGCCACCGTGGAACTCCGAGATCGATTTCCCCGGGCAGCGCGGCGCGCATCGTGACCTGATCAGGACCGGCCGGCCGTTCGAGGGTCAGTTCGAGCTGTCGCCCTTGATCGGGCATCTGACCGGCCGGGCCTGACTTCCAGAGGTCTCAGGGCTTGCGGCCCAGTCCACCGAGCCCGCCGGTGAACGTCGGATCGTCGGCGAACCGGTCGCTCGCGCGGGAAGCCGCTTCGTCCAGATGCCAGGCGGCCATCCAGTCGATCCCGGGCTCCACCATCTCCAGTCCGTCGAAGAACGCGGCGAACTCCGCGCGGGAACGCAGGTGGAACGGAGCGCTGGTCTTCTTGTACAGCTCCTGGACGTTCTCCCGGTTGTCGCCCTCCTTGCGGGTGACGCCGTCCTCGGTCAGATGCGAGGACAGGAAGTACGAACCCGACGGGAGCAGGTCGATGTAGCGCTGGACCATCTCGTGTACGCCCTCGTCCGGGCCGAGGAAGTACAGCAGGCCGACCATGACCAGCCCGATCGGCTGCCGCGGGTCGAGGACGCCGGTCTCGAGGGCGCGCTTCCAGATGTCGGCGGGGTCCCGTACGTCGCCTTGCAGGACCGCGTGCCGCCCGAGCAGGCCCTCGCGTTCCAGCAGCAGCTGGGAATGCGCGACGGCGACCGGCTCGATGTCGACGTAGACGACGCGGGAGTCCGGGTTGATCGCACTCGCGATCTGGTGGACGTTGCCGACGGTGGGCACCCCGGAGCCGATGTCGAGGAACTGGGTGATCCCCTGGCGGGCCAGGTATCCCACGCCGCGGCCGAGGAAGTCGCGCCCGACCCTGGCGAACGTCTTGACCTCCGGGAACTGCTTGAGCACCTGCGTGCCGAACTCGCGGTCGATGGCCCAGTTGGCCGTACCGCCGAGGAACCAGTCGTACACCCTGGCCACGTTGGGTCGTTCGAGATCGACACCTTCGGGGGCTGCGGGATCCTGCTGCGTCGTCATGCGGTCACACCTCGTCATAAAGCGGGTTTGCGGGCGACCCCGCCGATGGTGCAGCTAAGCGTAGGCGAGCGGGCGTCGTCCAGCCTCCATGCGCCGACCGGGACCAGACCCGGCGCCACGAGGTCGAAATCCCCGAAGAAGCCCAAGATCTCTTCCCGGTCGCGGAAGGACGCGGGTGTGCTCGACTGTTCGTACTGCTTCACGACGCTCTGGACCTGTTCCAGCTCGTCACCTTCCACGTCGGACATCGTGACGTGGGAGAGCACGTAGAACGACCCGGCGGGCAGCAGCTTCCGGTACCGCGCGACGACGGTGGCGAGTTCGGGACCCGGCACGAAATGCAGGACGGCGACGGTGAGCAGGGCCACCGGTTTCGCCGGGTCGAGCACGCCGGTGTCGAAGGCGCTCTCCCAGATGCCGTCCGCGTCGCGGAGGTCGCCGGCGATCACCGCGTGCCTGGCGGGGTCACCACTCTTCTCCAGCAGGATCTTGGCGTGCGCGACGGCGACCGGTTCGTTGTCGACGTACACGCAGCGGCTGTCGTCGTCGACCTCGTTGGCGATTTCGTGGACGTTGCCGACGGTCGGCACACCGGAACCGAGGTCGAGGAATTGGCGCACGCCGTTCTCCGCGCAATGCCGGACCGCGCGGCCGAGGAAGGCCCGGTTGGCCCTGGCGAGGGAGCGGATGAGCGGGAAGGTCCTGACCAGTTGCTCGCCGAATTCCCTGTCCACCGCCCAGTTCGCGGTTCCCCCGAGCGCCCAGTCGTAGATACGGGCGGCGTTGGGCCGCTCGAGATCGACCCCCTCGGGCAGGAACTGCGGGTCCATCTCAGGATTGCATCTGGTTGCGGTACAGCTCGGCGAGTTCCTTGAGGAACTGCCGGGTCTCCTGGCGTTCCAGCGCGGCGCCGCGCAACCGGTCCCAAGAATCGACGAAAATGTTGAAATCCTTGACGTCGTCGAGGTACAAGCCGCCCGCGGAATGCTCGATGTAGACGAAATCCCTGGTGCGATCGGGAAAACGCATGATGGTGAAGTCGTTGGGCACCGCGGCGAGCCGCGCGCCGAACGGCAACACGTGCACATACACGCGCGGATGCTTGTCCAGTGCCAAGAGATGCTCGACCTGGTCCAGCATCACGGCGGGGGCGGAGCCGCCGGGGGCGCGGCGCAGGGCGCCTTCGCTGATGATGAACCGGTAGTAGGGCGGCTGCTGTTGTTCGAAGACGGCCTTGCGGTCCAGCCGGTTGCGGACCAGCGAGGTGACGTCGGTGGCGCCGGCTTCGGTGAACTGCTTGAGCATGTAGTGCTCGGACTGGAGCGGGCCGGGGATGCGCTCACCGTGCCAGGTGAGGATCTCCGCGGCCGCGGGTTCGAGGTCGGTGAAGGTGCGGAACCAGTGCGGCACCACGGATCGGTAGCCGGACCAGTGGCCACGCTGCCCGGCGGCGGCGCGGGCGAGGTTCATCAGCGTGTCGGCCTCGTCGCCGTTGATCCCGAACGCGTTCAGCATCGATCGCACATCCCCGAGCTTGACCCCGACGGCACCGGACTCGATCTTGTTGACCTTGCCCTGGGTGCAGCCGAGAACCTCGGCGACCTGCTGCTGTGTCATCCGCGCGGCGTTGCGGGCATGCCGGAGCTCGTTTCCGAGCTGCTTCCGGCGCGAGGTGACGGTGCTGGCCATCAGCCTTGCTCTCCCGGACCACATAGCCAGGACCGCGGCTTCCCGCCGTCCTGCGCGCGAACACTTCGAACCCACCCAGGGTACTGCACCTTGCGGGGTTCGATGATGACATTGCGCAGCGTTCCAGGAAACGGCTGAAAACACCAGTCACCTGGTGTGTCACCCTGGTGGCGGAACGATCTCGTCACATTTCGGCCACCTTCGCCCGGGATGGGGACCGAGTGGACCAATCCCGACCGGCGGGGCGTCGGTGACCACTGTGGTCACTACGGCGGCCACACGAACGAGAACTGGCCGGCGACCGGTGCGACGATCGCCGGCACCGGAAGACGCGCGACCGGCTGACCCGACGTCCGGCTGGAGCTGATCCGCCCTGGACACGCGGCGCACGTGCTGGTCCGGCCGCCGGAACGGCGGGTGCTGTTCGTCGACGACTGGCGGAAAGCCCTGGACCTGGTCCATGAGCTGGAGCCGCCGGTCTACGCCCTCCAGGCCGCTCACGAAACCGATCTCGGGTCCTACGACGCACTGTCCGAACAGGAACGACTGCCCGCGAACCCGCACCGGACCTACGCCGAACTAGACGGCCTCGACAGTGCCGCGCCGGTCGACCTGGGGGCCGCGATCGGTCCACTCCGCATGTGTTCCCAATGTCGCCTTTGAGACGCTGAGCGTCTCAAAGGCGACATTGGGAACACACCAGCAAGTGGCCTACTAGCGCGAATACCGCGCGCGCCCGCACCCCAGCCCCCCACCCGTCCCTGGGCAATGCCACTTACTTAGCAGCTGCCGGTTTGACTGTGATGGTGGTGTTGCTGATTGTAACGGGGCGTGGGGTAGCGTTCCGTTGTGGGTGTGACGCGTGATTTGCGGTCGATAGTCAGTGATCATGATCGACTAACTGATGCTATTGGCATTGGTGTGCTGACTCGTTTATTGGATCGTGATCTGGTCGACGAGGTGGTCACTGCCGCTGATCGGCAGGAAAAGCGTGTCCGGCTATTGCCTGCGCGGGTTGTTGTTTATTATGTGCTGGCGTTGTGCTTGTTCTTTGGTGACGGTTACGAAGAGGTCATGCGCAAGCTGTCTCATGGGTTGCGAACTGTTGGTTCCTGGCGGAGTGAATGGGCGATACCCACGGTTGGCGCGATTTCGAAAGCGCGGATGCGACTGGGTTCGGAGCCATTGAGGTTGTTGTTCGAGCGGGTCGCTCAACCGATGGCGAAACGGTCCACGCCGGGTGCGTGGTTGCGTGG